>JAUNIE010000040.1 GCA_030523605.1 Clostridia bacterium
TTATCAGTTGCCTTGTAATCGAGATTAATCATAGAATTTAAAATACTGTTTACCGTGTTTGCATATAGAATTTTCATAAAAAAATTTGTTTTAAGTGTCATATGAAAAAATTAGCATAGATGTCATACTTCGATTACCTGGCAACCTTGAAAATTTAGGAGGTTGCAAAAAGTTGAATGGTTTAATCATAGGTGCAATATCGTTGGTTGCTGTCATTTTAGGCTTTGTAGCGGGAGTAGTCTACAGAAAGTTCAAAGCCGAGAAGACAATTGGAGTAGCGGAAAAAGAAGCGGAAAAAATTATATTAAACGCAAAAGAGCTTGCAGAAACTCGTCAAAAAGAAGTTATTTTGGAAGGAAAAGAAGAAGTTCATCGGTTTAGAACGGAAACCGAAAAAGAACTTTCCGAAAGACGCAAAGATATTCAGCGCCAAGAGCGTAGAATGCTGCAAAAAGAAGAAAATTTAGATAAAAAAATGGAAAATCTGGAAAACAAAGAAAAAAATATAAATTCCAGAATGCAAGATGTTGAGAAACAGTACGAAGAGGCCAATGCGATAAAGAAAAATCAATTTGAGATTTTAGAGCGTATATCGGGTCTTTCGGTTTCGCAGGCAAAAAGTTATCTTCTCGAGAGTCTGGACGATGAACTTACGCATGAAAAGGCTGTAAAAATATCGGCTTATGAGCAGCAGCTCAAAGAAGAAAGTAATAAAAAAGCGGGCGAAATATTATCGCTTGCAATTCAAAGGTGCGCTTCGGATCATACGGCGGAAGCAACGATTTCTGTTGTGCCGCTTCCGAGTGACGATATGAAGGGTAGAATCATAGGTCGTGAGGGCCGTAATATAAGGGCGATAGAAAATTTAACGGGTGTAGATTTAATAATAGACGATACCCCAGAAAGCATAACGCTTTCGGCGTTTGATCCTGTCCGCCGTGAGATAGCGAGAGTTGCTCTTGAAAGGCTTATCTCGGATGGGCGTATTCACCCTGCAAAGATAGAAGAAATGGTGCAAAGAGCCAAACGTGATATTGAGCAAGAGATAAAAGAAGAAGGCCAAGAGGCGGCCATGGAAGCCGGTGTGAATAATTTGCATCCTGCGCTTGTAAATTTGCTTGGAAGATTGAAATATAGAACAAGCTACGGGCAAAATGTTCTTAAGCATTCTTTGGAAGTAGCACACTTGTGCGGAATGATAGCTTCGGAGCTCGGACTTGACGCAAATTTGGCACGCCGTATAGGGCTTTTGCACGATATAGGAAAAGCGCTCGACCACGAAACGGAAGGCTCGCATATAGAGCTTGGTGTAAGTGTTGCGAAGAAATACAAAGAAAACGAAGAAGTAATTCATGCAATTCATTCGCATCATGGGGATATTGAGGCGAAAACACCGTACGCTTTCATTTTGCAAGCTGCTGATACGGTTTCGGCAGCAAGACCGGGTGCAAGACGAGAAAATCAAAAGGCTTGAAAAACTCGAAAGTATAGTTTCGTCATTCGACGGAATAAAAGGTTGCTATGCAATTCAGGCGGGTCGTGAAGTACGTGTTATGATTAAGCCTGAATGCGTAAATGACGAAAAAATGTTACCGCTGGCAAGAGCAATATGTAAGAAAATAGAGTCAGACCTAGACTATCCGGGACAGATAAAAGTTAATATTATCCGTGAAAGCAGAGCGGTTGACTATGCAAAATAAGTTTGGTTTTAAGTGGTGAAAAAATTTGAAAATTTTAGCTATCGGCGATATAGTCGGAAAAGCGGGTGTAGAATTTTTAAGATCTAAATTACCCTCTTTAAAGAAAGAATATGAAGTGGATTTCGTCATAGCAAACGGCGAAAACTCGGCAGAAGGCAATGGTATAGTTCCGATTTCGGCAAATAAAATTTTAAACGCCGGAGTCAACGTTATAACGGGCGGGAATCATACTTTCAGACGTCGTGAGATTTTTCCGTATTTGAATGAAAATCAGCGTATAATCCGTCCGATTAATTATCCTTCGGAAAGCACTCCGGGCGTAGGAATGCGTAAATTTAAAGTCCGTGATATACCGGTATGTGTCATAAATTTGATAGGTGTAGCATACATGGAATGTGTGGAATTGCCTATTACGGCGATAGATCGTGCGCTTGAAAGCTGTAGAGAATGCAAAATTAAAGTTGTCGATTTTCACGCAGAGGCTACAGCGGAAAAGAGAGCGCTCGGGTACTATTTGGACGGACGTGTATCCGCAGTATTTGGTACGCATACGCATGTTCAAACATCTGATGATTGTATTTTGCCAAACGGTACAGGGTATATAACTGACGTTGGCATGACGGGTGTTATACATTCTGTTTTGGGAGTAAAAAAGGAAATTTCTATACGCCGTATGAAAGATCGTATACCCGTAAGGTTTGAAAATGCCTATGGGGCGTGTAAAATGGAGTGCATAATTTTTGATATCGATGAAGAAACGGGACACACAAGAAATGTAGAAAGATTGCGAGTTTTGTAAATTAAAAACTATTTCATAAAATTAAGAGGAGATGTTTTAATTGATCAGTGGTATTCAATTAAAAAATGCTGTTATTTCCGGAGCAAATAATATTCTTAATAATAAAAATTTAGTAAATGATTTAAATATTTTCCCTGTGCCTGACGGAGATACGGGGACAAATATGTCTATGACGATAACATCGTCTATAAAGGCTTTGGAGAGTGTTCCCGATGGAGCAACCGTAGGTGAAACGGTAAAGGCGTTTGTTCCTGCACTTTTGAGGGGCGCAAGGGGGAACTCGGGTGTTATTTTGTCAATTCTTTTTAGAGGGTTTGGTAAACTTTTTTCAGATTCGGAAACCGTTAATGGGACTGATTTAATAAATGCACTTGATATCGGCGTTAAAGCGGCTTATGGCGCTGTCACGAAGCCAACCGAGGGAACGATGTTGACGGTTGCTCGTATGGCATGCGAGAGAGCTCAAAGGGCTATGAAAATGAATAATGATGCAGTGTATTTGTGGGGAGAAGTTTGCGAAGGAGCGTATGATGCACTAAAAATAACGCCTGATTTGTTGCCGGTTTTGAAGAAAGCGGGCGTAGTTGACGCAGGCGGAAAAGGGCTTTGCTTGATATTTGAGGGTATGCTGAGTGTATTTAAAGAGGATAAAATTATTGAATTTGTCGGCGATAAAGCCGATATAAACAGCGATGATGCATTTAGAAGTGCTGCCGCAGAATTTGACAGCGACATAACATTTACTTATTGTACGGAGTTTATAGTTAAGCGCAGCAAACTGTGTAAGTTGCGTGTAATGAAACTTCGTGAGCGTTTGCAAAAAATTGGTGATTGTGTAGTAGTTGTTGATGATGAAGAAATAATAAAAGTGCATGTACACACGGAAAATCCGGGAAAGGCTCTAGAAGAAGGTATAAAATACGGACAATTTTTAACGGTAAAAGTTGAAAATATGAAAGAGCAACATCGTCAGGCTGCGGAAAAACAGAGAGAAAAGCAACAAGAAGTTAATAACGATGTGCATCTTGAAGCGAAGTATCCCGAAAAAGAAGTGGGATTTGTTGCAGTTGCGGCAGGCGATGGAGTTGTGAACTTGTTCAAAGACTTGGGTTGTGACGTTGTTATAAGCGGCGGTCAGACCATGAACCCTAGCACAGAGAAGATAACAGAAGCAATTATGGCTACTCCTGCCAAGACAGTTTACGTTTTCCCGAACAACAAAAACATAATAATGTCTGCACAGCAGAGTGTTGATTTAATTAAGGATCGTACTGTAATAATTGTGCCAACAAAGACAGTACCGCAAGGAGCTGCTGCTATTTTGAGTTATGATTCCGATATGGGTTCGCAAGAAAACGCCGAGGCTATGTTGGAAACGGCGTCAAAAGTTAAGACCGGACAAATAACTTTTGCAGCAAGAGATTCCGAGTTCAGTGGATTTAAAATCAAGGAAAATGATATTCTTGCACTTGCTGACGGGAAATTATTGTTTGCAGATAAAGACCCAATAAATGCGGCAGTAAATCTTACAAAGAAACTTATTACAAAAGAAACTGAATTTATAACGCTGATTTACGGTGAAGGAATAAGCACAGAACAAGCAGAGGAAGCAAAAGAACGCATTGAAAAGCTTTTGAAAAATAGTGCGGAAATTACTTTGGTGGAAGGTAAACAACCTATTTATCATTTTATAATTTCAGTGGAATAAAATAACGAATTAACGGAGGTGCCTAATATGGCATCTTTATTTAAAGTAAGCATAGATAAATTAAAAGGTGTAGGCTCAAAAAGCGCCGAATACCTAGCTAAACTCGGCATTTCTAGTGTTGGTGATTTGATTAATTTTTATCCCAGAGCGTATGAGGATTGGTCAGATTCATCTACGTTTTCGGGGGCATGTGGTAAGAAGGATCAATGCTTGCGTGTACAAGTTTTGGGTGAGTGTGTTAGTCAGCGTATACGGGGCGGAAAGATGCTTTACAGGGTTGAGGTAACGGACGGTATAAATGTTGGTGATGTGATTTTTTTCAATAATCGATTTACGCCTCAGTCAATGAAGCAAGGAAATTTTTATATTTTGCGTGGTACAGTAAAAAATAGCGGAAGAAAATATGAAATTATTTCGCCTAAAGTAAAGGGTATAGAGAGCGAAAACAATATTTTTCCGGTATATAGTCAGACGAGCGGAATAACTTCAAACAAAATAGCGAATTTTGTAAAGACTGCACTTGAAATGCTCCCCGAACATATAGCCGAAACTTTGCCTCAGTGGATTTTGGAAAAATACAACTTGTGTTCCTATGATTTTGCACTGAAAAACATACATTTTCCAAAGAACAAAGAAGATTTAAAAAAAGCACGTAGCAGATTGGTCTTTGATGAGTTTTTTATCTATCAGCTTGGGCTGGGATTTATAAAGAAACAATCTCGAATTTTTACCGACATAAAAATAAAGGATGATAATATTGAGGAGTTTTATAAATTCTTGCCGTTTGAACTTACAAGTGCGCAAAAACGGTCGATTAAAGAATGTACAAATGATATAATTTCGGGCAAATATGCTATGAATAGATTGCTGCAGGGTGATGTAGGTTCGGGAAAGACTGCGGTAGCGGCCGCTGTAAGTTATCTTGTAGCAAAAAACGGTTATCAAGTTGCTGTGATGGCACCGACTGAAATTTTAGCTAGCCAACATTACAATACATTTTGTAAATTCTTCAAAGATACAGGTTTAAAGATATGTCTGGTGTGTGGGTCACTTAGGACAAAAGAAAAAAAGCGCATACAGCAAGAAATTGAATGGGGATTTTTCGATATTGTAATTGGTACGCATGCACTTATCTCTGAAAAGACAATGTTTAAAAATTTAGGTTTGGTTGTTACCGACGAGCAACACAGATTTGGTGTAAAACAACGTTCGGCCTTGATTAATAAAGGTATTGCACCCCATACACTTGTAATGTCTGCAACGCCTATTCCCAGGACGCTTGCGCTTATTGTTTATGGTGATTTGGATATTTCGGTACTTGATGAATCACTTCCGGGGCGCCAAAAAATTGATACTTTTAGGATAGACGAAAATAAACGATTGAGAGCGCTAAATTTCATTAAAGGAATAGTTGATGAGGGTGGACAAGCATACATAGTTTGCGCAGGCATTGAGGAAAATGAAAACGATATAATCGATGTCGAAACTTACTATGATAAAATGCTTAGTGACATATTTGAAGAAAAAGATGTCGGAATTTTGCACGGCAAAATGAGTCCGAACGAAAAAGATGAGGTAATGGCTAGGTTTATAGAGGGAAAGCTAAAAGTGTTAATATCCACGACGGTAATAGAAGTGGGTGTGGACGTTGCAAATGCAAGAGTAATAATGATAGAAAATGCGGAACGTTTTGGTATCTCACAACTCCATCAACTTAGGGGTAGAGTAGGGCGAAGCGATAAGAAATCTTACTGTATTTTGGTTTCAAATTCAAAGAGTAGAGATGCAAATCAAAGATTTGGCGCAATGACGTCCTCGAATGATGGATTTTATTTGTCGGAAGAAGATTTAAAACTCCGAGGCCCCGGAGATTTTTTTGGAACAAACCAGCATGGCGTACCAAACATAGGTATTCCCACAAAATATGAAGATGTTTACTTGGTTAAGCAGGCGCAAGATGCGGCGGCTGAATTGCTTGGTAGCGGAGCGCCCTTGGAGGCGCCTGAGTTTAAGTTCATCAAGAATAAACTTAGTAAGTCATTTGAATTAAATGGAGAAAATTCGGGGAAAGGTGTAATATTTTAGTTTTTTTAAGGTGTTGAGTTGTTTAATGTTTGCTGTGGGTACAGATATAATAGAAATACAAAGAATAAAAAAGTCCATGAAAAATAAAAAGTTTTTTGAGTATGTTTTTGGAGAAGAAGAGTATAAGATGCTCGAGTCTAAAAATCTTTTGGAGCGCAGTGTAGCTGCGAATTTTTGCGCAAAAGAGGCTTTTTTTAAGTCGATTGGTACGGGAATAAGAGGATATGGGCTCAAGAATGTGCAGGTACTCCGTGATGAACTTGGGAAACCATATTTTAAGTTTAGCGGTAAATTGCTTGAATTGGTGAATAAAAATAAGTATAAATTTTCAGTGAGCCTTTCGCATAGTAAAGAATACGCATTGGCAACGGTTTTGTGTTATACGGAGTAGAACTAATGCTTGGAGGAAAATACATGGGAAAATATGAATATTTAAAAACTATCACATTTGATATGGTTAAAAGTAAACTTCCAAAACGTAGCCCCGAATCTCATAAGGGAGATTTTGGTAAACTGCTTTGTATTTGTGGTAGCAAGAGTATGCCCGGAGCAGCTTATTTTTGCGTTGAATCTGCACTTAGGTGCGGTGTTGGACTTGTCAGAGCGGCGATACCTGAATCAATATACGGCAGCGTTTCATCAAAGATTTCAGAGTGTACGTATGTAATTTGCGATGATGATGAAAACGGAAATATTGATAAGTCGTCGATAGAAAATATTTTGAAAGTCGCAAAAGAATGCAGTGCAGTTGCAATCGGTTGCGGAATGGGTTGGAACGAGAATACTAAGTTTATAGTAAATAATCTTGTGGAATCTTGCGATAAACCTATGGTGATAGATGCCGATGGAATAAATGTGATATCTGAGAATATAGATATACTAAAGAAAGCGAAAAATAAAATTGTACTGACTCCGCATGCAAAAGAGGCTGAACGACTTTTAAATGTGGACTGCGGCGAAATAAACTCAAATAAAAGAATTTACGCTCAAAAACTGGCAGATGATTATGGAGTCGTTGCTGTGATGAAGGGCCATAATACGGTTGTTGCGGATAAAAAAGAAAAAGCTTTCTTAAATTTGACGGGTAGTTCAGGTATGGCAAAAGGAGGCAGCGGAGATGTTTTGACGGGAATTATCGGTTCGTTTTTGGCGCAGGGAATGGAGCCGCTTGATGCAGCACTTTGCGGAGTGTATATTCACGGAAAAAGTGGGGACTATTGCAAGAAAAAGTATTCAGAAAGATTTATGTTGCCCACAGATATAATAAGAGGGCTGAACGATATATTCTTAACATTTGAAAACGGAGTGAATTAATGAAGAGTTTTTTAAAGATATGTACGTGTTTCATGTGCATATTTGTTTTTTCGGGGTGTAAAAAAAATTTAAGTAATGATACGCCGAGCATAAATAACGAGATAAATAGTAGTGCTGTGATTGAATATAACGGTGAAAAATACGAGGCCAAAATTGTGCGGCTGCCCGAAGGTACGGCGAATATTACGTTTACGTCTCCCGAAAACTTAGCGGATATGGTGTTTTCATGGGGCGGCGATAAATTTGAAGTATCCAGAAAGAATCTTGTCGGAACGTTTACGGAAAATCCGTTTGCGAGGGATTCTATTTTTGGTATCTTGAAGGTAATTTTTGAAACGGCGAACGATGTGAACAATCTAAAAAAATCGGATTCGAAAGAAGGCAAAACAGTTTATGAGGGTATGACTGAAGGCAAAAAATTTCTTTTGACGGTAGACAATTCAGGAAAAATTTTGGTTATTGAAGCGCCCGATGAAAACTTGTCCATATGGTTTGAGTAGGTAAAATGATCAATAAAGATTTATTTTTTTAGTTAAAATGCGCATATGTACAATTAAGTTTGTGCAACATTTATGCAAAGGGTAAAACCGAAAAAATTTTGAAAAAAAGTGTTGACACAGTAAGGAAAACTGTGATACTATAAAAAAGCGCTCACGAAAAGTGAAGCTTTGGAAAGAGCGCAGGGACCTTGAAAATTAAACAACGCAAAATACGACAAAGTATTTTAAAAAAGACCCGTAATTAATTTGAGATTTGAATCTCGGACAAAATAAATTATTACGATACAGTCAGTGTATCGATTGAGCACAAATTGCTCTAATTTTTAATTAGAGAGTTTGATCCTGGCTCAGGACGAACGCTGGCGGCGTGCCTAACACATGCAAGTCGAACGGAGCTAAAGAGCTTGCTTTTTAGCTTAGTGGCGGACGGGTGAGTAATGCGTGAGCAACCTGCCTGTCAGTGGGGGATAACTTCCGGAAACGGACGCTAATACCGCATATAGTACATAATCCGCATGGATAAGTGTATGAAAGGAGCAATCCGCTGATAGATGGGCTCACGTCCGATTAGTTTGTTGGTGAGGTAACGGCTCACCAAGACTGCGATCGGTAGCCGGGCTGAGAGGCTGA
>JAUNIE010000089.1 GCA_030523605.1 Clostridia bacterium
TTTAAAAAATATATTCAAAAACGCAAAAAGCAGACATAATGGTTTTATGCCTGCTTTAATGTGTTAAAAAATTATAGTACTAACCAAAAACTTTTTGCTCCTTCAAGCGGTCGAGTGCGACTCTCAGTTCGCCAAAGGTTGGGACGTTGTCGCTAACTTTGTACATATAAGGGGTATAATCATCTTCCTTGACTTGTCCATCCAACTCGGGAAATTGTTCCAAGAATTTCTCACGCAATTCATCGCCGTTTCTGTATGCGCTCAGAGCAGCAATAACGTATGTTGTTGCGTAAACTCTATTGTAGCCGCCTCCCGTACTTGCATCATCGTAGTCAATGATTTTTATATTCCCGTTTTTGTCTATGCGCACGTTTTGGAAGTGTTGGTCTAAATCCCATTGGTGAACCCCGGCTTTGGCGAATGCTTCAAACGCATCTATTAATTGCTTGCAAGTTTCCAGTAATTTTTCCGGACTTAGGCGATATATTTGATCCATAAAGCATGTTTGACCATGTACATATTCCATTACCAGTCCCGGAACTTTTTGGCCATCTATAATAAGTGTTGTGAGATCTTTTAAAGCGGCAACATATGGGCTTTTTATTTGTGGCAGGTCAGTTATTTTAGAGCCGAAAATTGTTTCGTCTCTTTTGGTTTTTATTGCGACTTTGCATTTTTCTTGGGTATCCCAGTAGATCCCAACCGTACCATATCCTCCTTCTCCGGCTATTTTTTCTTTCCCCGTGGATCCGCTTATGTATGGCACATATCTTCCGTCTTCTGAGGCACCGTCCAGTTCGCTGCCGGGCTTTGCGGTGTAGGGAAATTTCTTTTTTGGACTTTCTTTTTCTTTCTTTTCCCTTGCCTCCATTTTTTGTTTTACTTCGTTTATTAGCGGTTCAATCTGCATTTTTTGTAATGATTCCGCCAAAATTTTTAATAAATCATCGGATTTTAAGGATTCAAGAGTTTCGTTTAGTTTTTCAAGCGTTACCAGCACATTTCTCATTTTGTTCAGTGAGTTTGTTTTGCCGAGGATCCCTCTCTGTGATCTCAAGAGGTGAATTGTTTCGGCAAGTTTATTAAATCTATTTCCGTAGGTTTTTGCCATGTCTTCAAGATATTCTAAAGTATATTTGCTGTCGGATTTGCCCGGGCCACGATAGAATCCTTTAAAGATATATTCTATTCTTTCAAGTCTATCATACCTTTCTTTTTTAGGTTTTTGAAACACCTCAAGATAGCGTAGCCATAGCAACTCGCCAACAAATTTTTTTACTGATTTGGCATCCGCTTTTTTCTTGGCAGCTAATTCTTTTATGTTGTATAGGGCATCAGTATTAAAGAAGTAGTATTCTGGTTCGTCTATTTGTTCGAATTCTAAACTATTATAGAGGTCGGTAATTTCTTGCGCTTTACCATCATCCCTCCCTATGTCATAAAGTTTGCCCACAGTTTCCACGAACTTATCATGTTTTGGCCTTTCTGATACTATTTGTTTTTGAAATTCTTGCCTTTCTTTTTCTTCTTTTTCTTCG
>JAUNIE010000041.1 GCA_030523605.1 Clostridia bacterium
GCTATATGCACGTAACAACTCTAAAATCTTTGCGTTATTTCTACAACAAATATACATATCTGACCCCATTCCAAAAGGGCGACCAACGTCACGTCGAAACTCATCAAAAAATTTTTTTCTTCCAGAGCAAAATCCAAAGCAGTTTTCCCGTCTTTATCACGCAGACTTGCATCTGCCCCTCTTTCTAATAAAAATTTGACAGCATCCGAATTTTGCCGAATAGCCGACATCATTAATGCCGTATGTCCTTCGTAATCAACCTCATTGATGCGTGCGCCATTATCTAACAAAAATATAGCCCAACACAATATTTCATGTGCTGAGCTTATTTCATATTTAATATCACAAATTTTTAATGTCAGCGCTGCTTGGCAACCGCTTCAAACAATAAGTCATAGGCCGCTTTAGCCTCATCAACGTATTCAGGAGGATATAAATCCTTATTTAGGATAATTCTTCCGGCTAAAGACAGTGCACTCTCGCCATCATCACTCCGTTTATTTACATCAGCACCATTTTCCAACAGCAAACCAACCGTTTTAACCTTGTCACCACCACCTAAGCTGAATCTCGCCGAAAACATCAAGGGTGTATAACCGGAAGCCTGACATGCATTTACCTCCGCACCATGATCTAACAAAATTTTTGCCAAACTATAATTATTACTATCGCACGCAAACATTAATGGCGTCCAACCATGATAATCGTGTGCGTTTACATCCGCACCATGCTCCAACAAAATTCTGGCTAGCTCACTATCGATAATATGGTTGTGGCTATGACAACACACACACATTAAAAGCGTTCGATCGGTACCATCATTTTGTCGTGTATTCGCATTTGCACCATGCTCCAACAAAACTTCAACAAACTTAATCACCCTAATGCCGCAATCAACAAAATAATGTCTATGTTCACATAGCCTTAATAAAACATCATTTACATTGGTAGCACCGCCTTGTATCGCAAGACTAGCCAACCCCAAAGAATTCATTTTTACTGCTTCATCTAAAAATTCATCAGAAGTCTGAGGAACTTGCCGGCCAGGCTCAACAGCCTCAGTTACAGGCAAAACAAACGTTGTCGCAAGTGCACAGACAATCAAGTTTGCTAAAAATTTATTTTTAATATTAAATAGTTTCATATTTATATTCTCCCAACAGCATCTATTGATACATTTATTGTAAACTGTTTTCAAAAAATTATCAACAATTTTTTAATTGTTTTTTAAGCTTCTCCACTTTTAACAAATCCCCGCCAAAATTTCTGCCAATATTAATAGCCCAACACAATATTTCATGTGCTGAGCTTTTATTTCTAATATAATATTTATTATTTAATTTCAAGGCTACACCACTGGTTGGCAAGTCCTTGCTTTACTTTTCCGATTCCGCTTGTTTTTTCGTCGCTTACAAGTTTACCTGCCGATTTATGCTTGTTCGAATCTTTTCCGTGGTCATAATTCCTTGCAGCTGCGGTTGCATACTTCGCCCACAGTTTTCCTTGAGCTTCCACAAAATCTTTTATCTTCTTCGTTATTTCCGACGGAAGTTCAGCTTCGTCTTTCAATTGGTCTTTTAAGTTTTCTTTTCTCATTTGTTTAGCAGTACGGTTTAATTCGTTTATCTGACCGAGCACTTTTGTAAGAATACCCTGAATTCTAATTACTTTCTTTTTAATTTTTATTTTTGCAAAACTTTCCTGGTTAGCGTTGATTACCAAACCTGTTACTATAAGGCCTAATGCAACTGCAACAGAAATCCCAAAAGCGCCGCCACAAACACATCCCCACACAAGCAGCGGAATTGTAGTCATATAGAGTCCTGATATAAACAAAGTTCCTGTAACGAAGGCCGGTCCAGCAATCCACCCCAAGCCGGCTTGCTTATAACATTCTTTAACATCTTGCTCCACTCCTTTTTTTGCGGCCTCCATTTCCGCCACAGTTGGGGTAGGCAAACCATCTGAACGTTTGTTTAAATCCACATCACTTAAAATCTTCGTAAAATTAGCTTTTATCTCCGACTGCGATTTACTCATCTCATCCTCAACAAATTTTTTAAGCTCATCACTTGCGCCTATCGCTTTGAGAGCCTCTCTCAATGTTACCCAGATTTTTGAAATTTTCTTTTTAATAATTTTTTTCTGATCATCACTGAAAGTTTCATCGTTATTAATCGCATCGTCAATGTTGCTTTCAAGACTTATAAAGAATTTCTCAAGAGCGAGCGCTGAAGCAGATTGCACCGACGAATAATCGTTTTCTTTATGCCCCGTGCTACGAGTTAACACAGAATCTGCCAAAAGTTTTCCGGATTTGTTCAGGATTCGAAAAACGTTATCTTCGTCACCTTCGGCAATGCTTTTCAGCTTTTTGGAATCCAAGGTAAACTTTTCTGCGCCGCCTTTCTCGATTTCAGTGGTATTGAAACCTCCCTCTTTTAACAAATTAAGTGCCTTTCTTTTGTTTGTAAATGCAATCGCCATAACAAATTCCTCCTTAAAATAACAAAAATTGTATTACTAAAGTTAGTAATATATAAATTATATACATATATGTACGAAAGTCAAGCGTTTTTCGTAAATTATTTTTAAAAATAGCAACTTGCACAACCGAAACCTCACTTTTATACACAAAAATTAAAAACTCACCATACAAATTTATATGATGAGCATTATTCCATATTTATAATTATCAGCTGGATTCCCCAACAATGAATCTAAAGAGGAAGTTTTTGGTTCTTTCGTTTTGCGGATTTACCAAAATTTCTTCTGGTCTTCCCTCTTCACAAATCATGCCTTCGTCCATGAACACAATCCTATTTGACACCTCTTTTGCAAACGCCATTTCGTGCGTGACTATTATCATCGTCATTTGAAGTTCTGCGAGGTCACGCATAACTTTTAGCACCTCACCAACGGTTTCCGGGTCAAGAGCTGATGTGGGCTCATCAAAGAGCAAAACTTCGGGATCCATTGCAAGTGCTCTGGCGATAGCAACCCGCTGTTTCTGACCGCCCGAAAGCTGTTTTGGCTTGGCGTCTATGAACTTAGACATCTGCACCTTGTCCAAAAATCTAAGCGCATTTTCCTTCGCTTCGGATTCTTTCTTTTTCAGTACCTTTACTTGTCCAACAGTACAGTTTTCAAGTACATTCAAGTTATTAAAAAGATTAAACTGCTGAAAAACCATACCAACTTTCGAACGATACAAATCAACATCGTATTTATCCTCTAGAACGTTTTTGCCTTTATATATAATCTCTCCTTGAGTTGGATAATCAAGCAGATTTATACAGCGCAAAAATGTCGACTTACCCGAACCGGAAGGACCTATTATGCAAGAAACATCGCCTTTATTTACGCTAAAATCTATTCCGTTTAAAATATTGTTTTCGCCAAAAGATTTATGAAGATTTTTTATAGTTATAATATTATTATCCATTATTTATCCTCCGGTTTTTTAGCAAATACTATTGGCATCGTCGAAGAAACGTGAACGAATTCTTGAGGACCGTCCATATGCTTTTCCAAAAGTTTTAAAAGCCTTGTTACGGTGAGTGTCAACACAAAATAAATAACAGCCGCAACTATAAATGTTTCGTAAGTTCTGAATATAGCGCCTTTAATTGTTTTTGTCACGAAGAAAAGTTCTGTAACCGATATAACGTTAAGCACAGAAGTATCTTTTATATTAATTATGAACTCATTTCCTGTTGCAGGAAGTATATTCCTTATGGTTTGAGGCAAAATAACATTCCACATGGCTTGCCCATGCGACATACCTATGGCCTTTGCGGCTTCCATTTGTCCGGGGTCAACACTTTCTATACCGCCACGAACAACCTCAACCATATATGCTCCCGTGTTGATTGAAACTATGATTATACCCGCTATTGTCGGTTTAAAATTCACTCCCATAAATTCTTGCATACCAAAATACAAGACTATCGCTTGAACCATCATAGGCGTTCCACGGAAAACCTCTACATAGCAAGTTATCAAAAAGTTTACTACCGACATAATTGCTCTATTAAATTTGTTACGAGAAGGCGGAATTTTTTTCACTGCGCCCAGACCAAGACCGATTAAAAATCCTGCCACGGTTCCGAGTAATGCTATCATTAATGTCGTGCCTGTACCTTGTAAAAACCAAACTCCATAATACTGAAGTATATAAGATATCCACTCAAAAAATGATTTTTCTACCATTATGTTAATATACCTCCCTAATTATTTAATCTATTGCCGATGCCGGCTGATGTTCTACTGCCGTCTCCATGAGCTGCGTTCTGGTGTCGCCGTCTATCTTAGAAAGTGCTGCGTTTATTTCTTCTCTTATGGGGTTGCCTTTCTTTACGCCTATAGCAATTGAAACTTCATCTTGTGAAAAACTAAAACCTTTGCCTTTTTCAAATTCTATGTACTTAAGATTCGGATTAGTATATGCCGCAACCATTGCTGCGGGGCGCTCGCTTACATATCCATCTATTTTGCCCGCATTAACCGCCGAAACCATCGCCGAGAAATCTTCCATTGCGACCTGCTTATCAACGTTCGGAATTTGGTCTATAAACAAATCATAATGAATGGTACTGAGCTGACCGGTTATTCTGGCACCGCTAAAATCTTCCAAGGATTTTGCATTTGCATATGGGCCTTCCTTCTTTACCACAATTACTATATCACTGTCATAATAGTTATCCGTGAAATCCATACTACGTTTTCTATCTGCGGTCGCTGACATACCCGCAATTATCGCATCGATTTTCCCGGACGTAAGAGCAGGAAGCAAACCATCCCAATCTATTTTGATAATTTGAAGATTTCTGCCCATATTTTTGGCTATAAGCTTTGCCATATAAACGTCATAACCGCATGCATACCAGCCCGGCTCATACTTAACAGCTCCGTGATGATCGTTCGGCTGTATCCAGTTAAACGGCGCATACGCACACTCCATTCCGACCCTCAGAACAGGCTTGTCGCCTTCTGTATCTTTTGTACAGCCGGAAAGGCAAAATAAAGCTATAAAAAAAATTATACTAGTTTTTAAAAAATTTATAAATGCTTTCATTTTATTATTCCTTTCACACATAATAATTTATACCTATCAAAAAAATTGTGCAACTACTTTTTTGGAGTTGCACGCAATATAAATTACGGTATAAGCACTAACCAACGAAAGCCTTACACATTAAACTACATAATTTATTGTTCTTCACCGCAGTGGCAACCGCATTCGCAATCATCATCACAACCGCATTCAGGTTCACAATCACAACCACAGTCGCAACCATCCAAATCGCTCAAATCAAATTCCAAAACTTCCCCGCAATGTGGGCAATTAATTTGTCCGTCGCAAAGCGTGTCCTCGTCAAAACACGAAATCTTTCCGCAAGTCGGACATTTTACTTCATAAAATTCATCATCATCGTCACAGTCACAGCATCCGCATTCATCTGAGTCATCTTCACCGAAAACTTCTTTTTCTACATCGCAAAGGTCCTCGTCAATAATGCTGAGCTGTTCACAGATATCATCTACATCCTCTTCAAGATTTCCGAAAGATGAAGAAATACTTTCCATCCAATCGAGAATTGCCGATATTGCTTTGGTTTCTTTTTTATCTTCGTCAAGGTCCAAACCTTCTATTAATCCTTTTATATAAGCTGCTTTTTCTTTAACTGTCATTTTCAATTTCCTCCATAATTTTGTATTTTTCCATTGGTAGTATTCGCTACGCTCTTTCCAAATATTCACCTGTTCTGGTGTCTATTTTGATTTTGTCGCCTTCCTCGACAAAAAGCGGAACTTTTATTTCTGCTCCTGTTTCGAGAGTTGCAGGTTTTGTGGCATTTGTAGCCGTATCACCTTTGAACCCCGCATCGGTTTGAGTTATAACAAGTTCAACAAAGAGCGGTGGCTCAACTCCGAATACGCTACCTTTATATGATAGCACCTTACAGACCATGTTTTCTTTTACAAACTTGAAATTATCGCCTAAAACCGATGAATTTATCGGGATTTGCTCGTAAGTTTCGTTATCCATGAAATAATAAAGGTCACCGTCATTGTAAAGATACTGCATCTCACGGCGCTCAATAAATGCCTCTTGATATTTATCGCTTGGGTTAAATGTTTTTTCTGTAACTGCTCCCGTTATAACGTTCTTCACCTTTGTGCGTACAAACGCCGCTCCTTTTCCCGGTTTAACGTGCTGAAACTCAACTATTGAAACTACATTACCATCAAGTTCAAAGGTAGTCCCGTTTCTGAAATCTCCTGCTGATATCATAAAATTCCTCCTGACAAAAATTAGGATACTATAATCATTATAAAAACGATGTCTATAATAAACATACTATAAACCTTTTCAATTATATACCACAAAGAAAAATTATGCAACAAAAAAATGTTACCATTTGTATTTTATTTCAAAAAATATCAGTTCTGATAAGTCTTCAGTAAAAAAACCGCCCCCACTTTTTATAGGAGCGAATTTGTAAGTTAATCAATAAATTTTTAATAATTTCTAAAATCCTAATTTTTCCCTGCATTCTTTACAATATATGTGTTTAACTCCAGTATTATCCCTTGACAGTTCCGTATATTCTTTCCCGCAGTTCTTACACTTGCAATGTGTTACGGGGTCATGGTCAAAATCGCCGTCTTCAAAGTATTTCTTAAGTTTCTCCTCTTGCTCAGGAGCGAAGACTCCCTCTCCACCTGCCACTTTCTCAGTTTCAAGCTCATTTAATTGTTTATTTTCCGCCATTTTAATCATTCCTTTCTAAAGTTAAATTTTTTGGGAGTGGTCCACTCCGCAATTAAACATGTCGCTTACCATCAGCTAATTTATTTTGGGTATTTGTTTAACCTTTCGCTGTTTTCACATGTGGCGAATTGCATCTAGGGCATTTCACCATAACAGCACCTTTGCTGGTTGAGCTACCCGGTTGCCTGAACCAAAATTCATGTCCGCAATCTGAACACTTATATTTGTAAATCGGATTAAGATCAAAACCAAGCCCAGGTATGTCATGATAATTTGCATCAAAAACATCTTTAGGAATATTCATTGGTTGTCCACCTACTCCCCACGACACTTTTTCATCTTCCGTATCACTTAGTTTTTTGTTTTCTGACATTTTAACCATTTCCTTTCTAAAATCAAATTGGCGCTCATTACTTGTCTGATTGTTGGGATTTTATGTTATTTAAAAGTTTACTCATTGGATCCTCATACGGATGATTCTTCTTGCATTCGTCGCACATTCCATCATAGTACCTCCATCTATCGGCATCCGGGCCAACCATTGCCATGCTCATGGGCAAAAATAATTTTTCATACTCTCGACCACAAACTTTACATATTGCAGGTTCTGTATGTCCGCCGAGCAAATTAATATTCTTCTTTTCTCCGACTTCATTTTCTGAAACTCCCCCGGCTACTTTTTCGAATTCCAGTGGTTTGCAGCACACATGCCACATGCGATTATTTTTTTGAATTTACCTGTTTCTTCGTCCCATACATGAAGATTTATTAGGCTTCTTAGATCAACTTTTATAGGCTTTCCGCATTTCTCGCATATAAAGTAGTCTCCATAATAATACTTCCTGCCATTATGCTCAAATTTTGGTTTGGGCACATATTCTATTGGGTCTCCCTTCTCATCGGTATTAGAACCACCTGACACTTTCTCGGACTCAAGCTCATTTAATTTTTTATTTTCTGACATAATAATCATTCCTTTCAAACTTAATCAAGCAATTTTAATTTTCTCTCTATTTTTGCAATCGTTCTTCCATAAGTTGCTCTCTCCCCTTAAAACTCAATCCCTTTTTATCATTGCATTCGGGACACAGAGAAAAATCTCCGTAAGCCGCAGGTAATATCGCATCCGGCACTATATACTTTTTTCCGCACTCCTTACAAACCGCCCCATGTTTTTCCATCATTTCATCGGCAAGTTTTTTTATTGGATCTCCCTGCTCATCGGCATTGGACCCACCTGCCACTTTCTCGGACTCAAGCTCATTTAATTTTTTATTTTCTGACATTTTAATCATTTCCTTTCTTAATTTTACGAAGTTTATCCAAACACTCTTCACAGTATGAATTAGATTTTTTCATATCTTTTATAGGCCATTCGTGATCTAATTCTTTACCGCAAATAATACATTTATTACTAAATGCCGGAATGCTAATTTCTAAATTTGGATTCGGCATCTTTCCGTTACTGCCTCCCGCAACTTTTTCAGCTCCCGTCTCATTTAGTTTTTTATTTTCTGCCATTTTAATACCCCCCATGCTTAGCTTTAAATAACTTATCCCAACACATCTCACACACATATCGTTTTGTTATCGCACCGGTTTCGTAATCCACATCATCCCAGATACATTTTTGTTTTGGACCGTTTTCTATAAGTTTGCCGCAATTTTCACATACAAAATACGCAGCGCTATAATACATCTTACCATTATACTCAAAAGTCTCCTGTGGGTCGTAATCACATTTTCCACCCGCCACTTTCTCGGATTCAAGCTCGTTTAATTTTTTATGTTTTGCCATTTTAATTACTCCCCTTCGAAATTAGATTTTATAACTGTCATAATGCGATGATCCAACGGTATTTTTAACTC
>JAUNIE010000006.1:0-36198 GCA_030523605.1 Clostridia bacterium
AATAAACCACTCATCATCACTATCTACATGCGAACTCGCCGAACTAAAAATTGGGTCCGATAAACAAATTACAAATGCCAGAAAGAAACTCAGTGCTTTTTTTAAATTCTCAATTGTTAATCTTTTCATTTTTCCTCCTTTTTATCATGTTGGCGCCAGCATATCCGCAAATTCCGATTCGGTTAATATTCTCACACCGAGTTTTCTTGCCTTGTCGATTTTACTACCAGGCTCCTCCCCCGCCAAAACATACGACGTGTTTTTGGAAACGCTTGACGAAACTTTTCCGCCCATATTTTCAATTAGCTGTGTAGCCTCTCCTCGGGTATAATTTTCCAAAGTTCCCGTGAGAACAAAAACTTTTGAACTGAAAATATCATTAATCGCCGTCGATATAAATTCCATATTTACTCCGTTTTCTCGGAGTTTTTCTACGAAATTCCTATTTTTCGGAACGCCAAAATAACTGATTATACTTTGCGCGGACGTCACGCCCACACCGGGCACGGCGCATATTTCTGCTTCTGTGGCTGCAATTAAATTATCAATATTTTTAAACTCTTTTGCAATCAGCTTGGCGGCCTTTTGCCCCACATGGCGAATACCCAGCGCAAAAATAACTCTTTCCAAGCTCTGAGATTTTGATTTTTCAATTGCATTTATCAAATTTTCGGAAGATTTTTTGCCCATTCTTTCCATAGCCTGAATTTTTTCCGCACCGAGTTCGTATAAATCCGCCGCCGAACTTATTAATCCGTCATTCACCATTTTTTCGACCAAAGTTTCACCAAGTCCGTCGATGTCCATTGCCCCACGAGAAACAAAGTGAATTATATTTCTTACGAGCTGTGCAGGGCAGTCACTATTTACGCACCTTACAGCAACTTCATCATCAATGTGAACGACCCCGCAGCCACAAGAAGGACATTTTTTCGGATATTCAAAATCCTGCGAGTTTTCCGCATGGCTTGCTACTTTTACAACTTCGGGGATAATCTCTCCGGCCTTGCGAATAACGACCGTATCCCCGATTCTGATACCCTTTTCTTTTATAAAATCCTCATTATGGAGCACCACTCTGGAAACCTGCGACCCCGAAATAAGCACCGGCTCCAGAATACCCGTAGGTGTAAGAACTCCTGTACGTCCAACGTTTATTTCTATATCCAAAACTTTAGTTTTCTTTTCCTCCGGAGGATATTTAAATGCTTCTGCCCAGCGTGGGAACTTCGCCGTGCTGCCCAAAATTTTTCTTTGCTCAAAATCATCAATCTTAACAACTGCACCGTCAGTCTGAAACGGCAATCCGAGTTTTATATCCCCGATTCGATTTATTTCATCAATAATTTCTTCTTGAGTTTCGCAAAGTTTATAGAAAGGCAGCACAGGGAATCCCAAGCTCTTTAAGAAATCCAGCGACTCTTTATGTGAACTTAGTTTCTTGCCTTTTATATCTTGGATATTAAACACAAATATTTGTAAATTTCTGGAAGCTGTGATTTTTGCGTCCTTTTGCCTAAGAGAACCTGCTGCGGCATTTCTGGGGTTTTTGAAAGTTTTCAGACCCTCTTGCTCTTGTCTCTGAGTTAGCTCCAAAAAGCTCTCTTTTGACATATAAACTTCGCCGCGAACTTCCAAAAACTCAATATCTTCTGAAATTTTCTTCGGCAGTTCGGAAATAGTCAAAATGTTTTCGGTTATATCTTCGCCGACAGTTCCATCTCCACGGGTCGATGCCCTGACAAGCACACCATTTTTGTACTCAACCGAAACCGAAAGTCCATCAATCTTAGGCTCAATGACATATTTCGGATTTTGTACGGTCGTTCGTACTCTTTTATCGAACGCAACTATCTCGCCCAGTGAAAAAGAATCATGTAAGCTCTCCATTTTCACCTTATGTTCTACCGGCGAAAACTTGACCGATGCCTTTCCGCCCACTACATTCGTAGGCGAACTCTCATTTACTAATTCAGGAAAATTCTTTTCAAGCTCCTCCAGCGCTTTAACGAGCATATCATACTCATAATCGTCAATTTCGGGGCTATCATCTTCGTAGTATTTTTTGTTGTGATATTCGATTTCTTTTCTATACTTTTCCGCCAAAAGCTTGGCCTCTTCCAACGTCAACTGCGCCACTACTTCCTTTATTTTGATTTTATTTGGTTAAAATTTTTCTATCCCCTCAGACGTGACCCTTGCTTTGATGAGCTTACCTATTTTTGGAATGTCTGCGGAAATGGAAACCGCCTCTTTAAAGATTTTCTCCGCATTTAAACATTTATATTCATCGGAAGAATAGAACGTCGCCAACACATCACCGACACTGACTTTTTCACCAATTTTTTTGTGGAGTAAAATCCCTGCGCTATAATCAATGCTATCTTCTTTTTGCTCACGTCCCGCACCTAAAATCATTGAGGCTTTCCCCAGGTTTTCGGCGCCCATAGCATGAATATATCCACTATCCCACGCAAGCACATCATACCTTATTTTTGATTCGCTGATATAATCATCTTTCTCAAAACTACTTATATCTCCGCCTTGTGCTTTTACCATTTCTTTGAATTTTTCAAAAGCGGTGCCATTACTTAAAGCATTTTCTGCGAGTTTATAGCACGTTTCGTAAGTGCCTTTACCTGCCAAAAACAGCATATTCGCCGCTAAAACCAGCGAAACTTCTCGCAAATCTTTTGGACCTTTGCCCCTAAGTATCTCGCACGACTCACGCACTTCTAAAGCGTTCCCGATTGCTGCTCCCAGCGGTGAATTCATATCTGTAATCACAGCGGCTACTTTTCTGCCAAACCTCGACCCGATATTTACCATTATTTCAGAAAGTTCCATCGCATCTTCGGGCGTCTTCATAAAGGCGCCGTCGCCGACTTTCACATCAAGAAGAATACAATCTGCACCTGAAGCTATCTTCTTACTCATTATACTCGAGGCTATCAGCGGCTTACTTTCGACCGTTGCCGTAACATCTCTGAGTGCATATATTTTCTTATCCGCAGGAACCAAATTACCGCTCTGACTTACAACGCTACACCCTACTTTTTTTACAATCTCAAAAAATTTTTCTTTATCGAGATTTGTTTTCATACCCGGAATTGAAGCAAGTTTGTCTATCGTGCCACCAGTATGTCCAAGTCCTCTGCCCGACATCTTCGCAACTTTCACTCCGCACGCAGCAACAATCGGCGTCACTATCAACGTGGTTTTATCACCAACTCCGCCGGTACTATGCTTATCGACTTTTATACCTTCTACCTCGCTCAAATCCATTCTATCCCCTGAATCAAGCATACATTCCGTCAGAATTTCTATTTCGTCATCACTCATGCCGTTGAAATACACCGCCATCAAGAATGCCGACATTTGATAATCAGGTATTTCTCCGTCAACGTAACCTTTTATTAAAAAATTAATCTCATCTTTACTAAGCTCAAGTTTATCACGCTTTTTCTCGATTATATCATATACTCTCATTAATCTATCTACTCCCACTGCCCAAGTTCTACATGTTTTTGACAATTTTTACTATCCTACTTGTACCCAAACGAGACGCTCCCAGGTTTATAAATTTCTCGGCATCTTCGAGCGTTTTTATGCCTCCCGCCGCTTTTATTTTAACATTTGGCGAAACATATTTCTTGAAAAGCTTTATATCATCAAAAGTCGCGCCCGATGCCGCAAAACCTGTTGAAGTCTTTATGAAATCCGCTCCCGAATTCGAAACTATCTCACACATTTTTATCTTTTCTTCTTCCGTTAACAGGCACGTTTCTATAATCACTTTAAGAATTTTTTCGCCGCACAACTCTTTAATTCCCGAAATCTCTTTCAAAACATAATCATATTTTCTATCCTTAAGCGCGCCGATATTAATAACCATATCAATCTCATCAGCACCGCTATTCAAAGCCGATTTTGTCTCAAATTTTTTCGTTTCCGTATCATTATATCCGTTCGGGAAACCTATAACAGTGCAGATTTTAAGCCTGCTCCCCACATGATTTTTTGCGCTCGATACGTAGCACGGCGGTATACAGACCGAAGCCACCGAGTACTCTATACCATCATCGCAAATTGCTTTGATATCATCAAAAGTCGCAGTTTGACTAAGTAATGTGTGGTCAACCTTGGACAAAATTTCTTGTAAATTCATATTGCAAAACCTTTCTATGTTAAAGCTCAAAAAAGTGCCATTTATCTGGCACCTTTCTCATACGGCACACCCGATGCTCTTGGAGCTGACGAGCGTCCGACAAAAATTATTAGTATGAGTATTGTCAAAACGTACGGTATCATCGCCAAAATCGTTGACGGGACGTGTATTACTCCGCCGTCAAGCATGATGACCAGCGTCTGAGAAAATCCAAACAGCAAGCACGCAGCATACGCTCCCCACGGTTTCCATTTTCCAAATATTACCGCCGCTAAAGCTATAAATCCTTGCCCGCTTATCGCTATTGGAGTAAAATTCGACATAATCGCCAGAGTAACCGTGCCTCCGCCGATTCCTGCCAGAATTCCGGACATAATCACGCATGCATATCTTGAACGATACACAGGCACACCGAGAGTATCAACGGCTGCGGGATGTTCGCCGAGTGCACGTATGCGAAGTCCCCATTTGGTCTTATAAAGCACAAACCACGTTATGACCACAGCCGCAAGTGCCAAAACAACACTAACATCTATATTAAAGTTGGCAAAAGGGGTGCCTTTTAAGTAAGAAAAGCTCACAAGTTTTGGAAGTTTTTCAGGCACAGGATATGTAATTGATGCGCCGTCGAAAAAGTATCTGCACAGAAACATCGCAAGTCCCGGGCCTATGAGGTTTATCGCTATGCCTGAAACCGTTTGGTCAGCTCTGAAACTTATTGATGCAATTGCGTGCAGAAGTGCAAGCGCACCGCCCGCAAGCCCTGCGCAAAGAAGTCCAAGCCATGCACTATGGCTAAAATACCCCACAACGGCACCCGTAAGAGCACCTATGCTCATCATGCCCTCAATGCCTATATTTACAACGCCCGAACGTTCGGAAATTACTCCGCCGATCGCCGCCAATGTAAGTGGTGCAGAGTACATGAGCGTGATTGAAAGAGCGATTAACAAACTACTTAGCATTTTCCCTCTCCTCCTTTTGCAGATATCTATTTACCCAAACAGGGATAATTCGTACAAGTGCCACGAAAAATACGATTGTACCTATCATTATATTTACTATATCTGACGGCGTGCCGATTTTCGACTGCAGCGTTTGGCCGGCATATATTAGTGCGCTGAACATAAGCCCCGCAAATATACACCCTATGGGCGACGCCCCTGCTATAAGCGCTACTGAGAGTCCATTAAATCCATAATTTTCAAATACCGACAACACATGCAAAACCGGCGTCGAACTGCCAGTAATTGAAAGAACGCCCGCAAGCCCCGAAAGCGCTCCTGAAATCAGCATTGTATGAAAAATATTTTTTGTAACGTCTATACCTGCATTTCTGGCTGCATCGGCGTTCAACCCCGACGCTCTAAATTCATAACCTTTTTTGGTTTTATAGATTATCATCCAAACGAGTACTGCCATTGCTACGGCTATCAAAAAGTTTAAATTAAAATCTGTTTTGAGTATTATATCATTCAAAATCGGATGTGCTTGGAGATATTCCCGCCCTTCATGAGAAAACTTCCAATCGTAGAAAAGAAGCGTTTGCCCCGAATGATTTATCGGGAATGTTCCGTCACTATCGGGCTTATGGAACATTTCTGAGTTTGCCACGAAATTACACATATAAAGAGCAATCCAGTTAAGCATTATGCTCGTGATTACCTCGTGAATACCACATTTTGCCTTTAGCCAGCCGACTATTCCTCCCATAAGCGCTCCCGCTAAAATTCCTGCGCAAATTATCATCGGAATCTGAATAAACGGAGGAAAATTGCATTTTATACCTAAAACCGCCGCAACTATTGTCGACGCTATAAACTGCCCTTCCGCACCCATATTAAAGAGCCCCGATTTGAACGCAAGCGTTACGCTAAGTCCCGTTAAAATTATCGGCGTACTTTTGATTATAACGTTTACTATGAATTTCGCCCGTGAAAATACAGCATTAAACATAACAGCCATGGAAAGTGTAGGGCTATATCCCATTATCAGTAGTATGGCACACGCAACTATGAATCCTAAAAACACAGCAATACACGTACACATAAAATTAGTTTTCAAAAACTTGGCTATGTTTTTAGTCATTCTCCTTACCTCCTGCCATCAAAAGTCCTACCTTCTGTTCATCTGCTTCTTTTTGATCGAACTCGCCGACTATTTCGCCGCCGTATATGACCGCTATTTTATCCGAAAGATTCAAAATCTCATCAAGCTCCAACGAAATAAGCAAAACAGCCTTCCCTTGGTCCCTCAGATTGACCAGCATTCTATGAACAAACTCAATCGCCCCGACGTCAAGCCCTCTCGTAGGCTGCACAGCTATAAGCAAATCGGGATTATTGGCTATCTCACGCCCTATGACGAGTTTTTGTTGATTTCCGCCCGAAAGATTTCTTATCTTTTGATGTCTACAATTTGTAGGGCGAACATCGTAAGTTTCTATTATCTCTTTTGTGAATTTATCACGTTCTTCGTGGTTTAAAAATCCATTCACGCTAAACGGTTTCTCACGGTATTTCTCCATAATTGCGTTATCCGCCACAGACATATCCAAAATGCAGCCGTACTTGTGTCTATCGGCATGAATGAAGGAAATTTTATTATCGAGAACATTTCTTGTGTCCGTGTTTTGAATTTCTTTGCCGTGCATGAGTATTTTGCCGGTATCTGCATGTCTGCGACCTAAAACACACTGCAAGAGTTCTGTCTGACCATTACCTTCAATGCCCGCCAGACCATATATTTCGCCGCCCCGAATCTTCATGGAAAGATTTTTGACGGTTTCTATGCCACGTTCACATCTGACGCTAAGATTTTTAATCTCAAAAATTGTTTCGCCAGGTGTCATATCATCTTTATCAACGAAGAGTTTTATCTGCCTACCGACCATTTTTTCTGCTAAACTTTGCTCAGTTTCGCCGGCAACGCTTACCCTGTCTATCAACTGCCCCTTACGAATAATTGTGCATGTTTCGGCGGATTTTTTTATTTCTTTGAGCTTATGAGTGATAATTATTATCGTCTTTCCGTCTTTTTTGAGGTTTTGCATGGTTTCGAGAAGTTCATCAACTTCCATCGGTGTAAGTACCGCTGTAGGCTCGTCTAAAATCAGTACTTCAGCGCCACGATAAAGCGCCTTTAAAATTTCAACTTTCTGCTGCATGCCGACTGAAAGATTTTTGATTTTTTCTTTTAAATCGACTCGCATACCATATTTTTTAATTATCTCTATAACTTTTTTCTTGGCTTTGCGCATATTGAGAACGCCAAAGAAATTCGTTGTTTCATTGCCCAAAACTATATTTTGCAAAACAGTAAACTTATCCACAAGCATAAAATGCTGGTGAACCATGCCTATGCCCTGCGCAATTGCTGCACTTGGCTTTCCTATGTATGTTTCCTGGCCGTTTATATAAATTTTTCCGTAATCCGCATTATACATACCATATAGGATATTCATGAGCGTGCTTTTCCCTGCCCCGTTTTCTCCCAATATGGCATGTATTTCACCCTTTTTTATATCTAGGTCAACGCCACTCAGAACTCTATGAGGTCCAAAATATTTGGTTATCCCATGCATTTGTACCGCATATTCTTTGCTTACATCGTGCATAATTTTTCCTCCCTACTTAAGCCAAACGCTTTATAAAATCTTCGTATTTTTCGGAAGTGCCGGGGGGTAATATCTCATCTTTGCAAATTTTATCTTTTATTTTTTCCACTTTTTTCATGATATTTTCTGGAATATTCGGGTTCTCATCAGGAATACCGACGCAGCCTTCCTTTATTCCGTAAGAGAACGACTGGCCACCCAAATCCTCGCCATCCATAACTCTGGTCGAAACTATATTTATAGCCTTTCCGACGTCCTTTATCGCTGAAGTAAGAACATTCTTCGGCGCAAGTTTGCTTTGATCCATATCCGCACCGATTGCATATTTACCGGTTTCTTTTGCGGCCTCTATAATTCCCGTACCGCCGCCGCCCGCAGCGTGGAATATGATGTCACAATCATCAAACATTTTTATGGCTATTGCTTTACACTTTGCAGCGTCCGTAAAGGTTTCCGCATACTGAACCTTAACATTTATATTTTTGCCGAGCTGTTTTGCCCCATACGCAACGCCTGCACGGTAACCATACTCAAACTGATCGATTACCATGCCTTTTATTCCGCCTACAAATCCTACGGTATTCGTTTTTGTCATCAGTGCAGCTATATATCCCACCAAAAATGAAGATTCTTCTGCTCTGAACACAACTCCCGTCACATTATCGAGCGTATTTTCGCCGAATGAATAATCTGCTATTGCATACTTGATTTCAGGATTGATTTTTGCGGCGTGCTCAATCACATCTGCAAGTTTGTATCCTATTCCCCAAACAAGGTCTGCTTTTTCGTCAGCAAATTTATCAATGTTTATAAAGAAATCCGAGGCCTGAGGGCACTCTATATACTTAACTTTTGCACCTGTATTTGCGCTGAGCTCTTTCATACCTTTCCATGCCGATTCCTGGAATGATTGGTCATTTATTCCGCCGCCGTCGGTTATCATACCGGTGAAAAACTGTCCATCATCTTCAAGGTCGGCAGAAGCGTAGTTGTATGTCTTGACGCCCATATAACCCAGCAACCCCAAACACAAACCAACTATTATAAAAAATGATAATTTCGAAATTATTTTCCTCATAATTTCCTCCAAAAATTATTTGATGCAAAAGCTACTCTTTACTTCGTTTTAATTTTCCGATTTTAAAATCGTTTCCAACCCCAGGGTTACCATATTGCCAAAACCTTTTTCTCGTTCATCGGAACTTAGCGATTCACGCCTAAAAATATGATCCGATATAGTCAAAATACAAAGCGCATTTTTCCTACTTCTCGCCGCATTCATATAGAGCGCTGCGGCTTCCATTTCTACCGCTAAGACTCCCATATCATGCCATTTCTGGGCAAATTTTTTGTCGGTATAAAACCCATCGCTCGAACATATATTTCCCACGTGCGTATTAATGGGCATTGCTTTTGTCGCTTCTACTGCATTACTGAGCAAATTATAATTTGCTATCGGCGCAAATAGTCCACCGAGTTCATACTGGAATCCATAGTTTGAATCGGTACATGCTCCCATTGCTATGACTACATCTCTCACGTTTACGTTGTCCTGCAGAGCTCCGGCGCTTCCTACCCTTATGATATTCTTTACATCATAAAAATTATAAAGTTCATAAGAATATATTCCGATAGACGGCATTCCCATGCCGCTGCCCATTACTGAAACTCTTTTACCTTTATATGTACCTGTGAAACCAAGCATTCCTCGAACTTTATTAAAACAACTTACATTTTCCAAATAATTCTCTGCTATAAACTTCGCACGCAAAGGGTCGCCCGGCATCAAAACTGACTCGGCAATATCCCCTTTATTGGCATTTATGTGCGGAGTTGGTATACTATCAGACATTCAAAACAAGCTTTATTGCAAATAAATAATAATACCCGAGCAAAATTTAATAATAAATTTTAATGCAATAAGCTCTTTCCACCACCTTTTTTAAATATAAACATATTAATGGCTTAAAAACACCTATTTAATTCAATTTTTTCACTTTTTTGAGGATTATATGTATTTTTTTAAAATTTTTCTGTTAATTTATCAAGCATGAGAGTAGTTTTATCAATGGATGTATTCTCTCAATCAGATTTTAGCATTTTTTTAAATGTTTTGTCAAGAATTTCAGCAGATTTTTGAATAATGGGGCCGCCTAAAAATGCGCAGAATAATGTTATGATGCCAACTACGCCGCCCATGAGCCAGCCAAAAAGCAACGTTAAAGCATCTAAAGTGATTTTTACCGGTCCAAAAGGCTTTTTCATCTTGTCGCTGAGTATTACCGCAGCTGCAGTCCATGGGTCGATGCCTATCGCAACGGCCATAAATCCGCCAAGTCCGATAAAACAAAAAACACAGCCAATCAATGAAGCTATTATTTGACTTACGTTGAACATTCCCATCATCATATCCGGCACATGCAAAAGCCCATACGCCCATTCGCCAAAATCAATGAAAGCGCCCAAAACAAACAAATAAATTATAGTTCCAATATGTATGTGATTGAAAACATCAAAAAATGTAAGTTTTTTACCCTCTCGATTTGCTTTTTTGCGTGCATCTAAAAAGTCAAAAATTAATACCAACAATATAAGGCTTGCGTTTAATATGGTCGCCACTTGCCCTGATGTTATATTACTTATGTTGTGTAAGCCATCATAAAAAACCGTTATCGGGTCAGCGCCTTGATTCGTTGCCAGGTTGATGCCGCAGCCTATCCCCAAAAGTATCAAGCTAAGCGTACAAATGATTATTTTTTTCGCCCACAAAATTAATGATTTATGTCCCATTTTTAATTTCATACTATGTAACCTCTTTTAAAAAAGATCTTCCTTTATTTTTTTCTTTTATTCCTAAATATTCTAAAACTGTTGCTCCTGTATCCGCAAACCCTTTTCTTGTTCCTAAGTTTACACCGGGTTTTATTTCTTTACCATAAATTATCATCGGAGTATATTCCCTTGAGTGGTCTGTTGACGCTGTCGTCGGGTCACAACCATGGTCGGCGGTTATTATCAAAACATCTTCACTGCGAAGTTTACCGCAAATTTCACTGAGTTTATCATCAAAATATGAAAGTGCCTTTGCATATCCGTCCACATCATTGCGGTGTCCGTAAAGCATATCGAAATCCACCAAATTCACAAAACACAAACCTTCAAAATCTCTGTCCATTATCTCGAGCGTCTTATTTATACCGTCCGCATTGCCTTTTGTCAAAATTTTCTCAGTTACACCTCTGCCGCCGAAAATATCGCTTATCTTGCCCACGGCTATAACTTCTTTTCCGCTTTCTTTTATATAATCAAGCATAGTTTGTTCAGGTGGCATAAGTGCAAAATCATGCCGATTTGTTGTGCGTTTATAGTTTGGATACTCACCCACAAACGGTCTTGCTATAACACGTCCAACGGCATGCTCTCCGCAAAGCATTTTCCTTGCAATTTGGCAATATTTATAAAGCTCTTCTATCGGCACAATTTCTTCATGCGCCGCTATTTGAAACACACTATCCGCTGACGTATAAACAATTAAACCGCCTGTTTCTACGCTCTCTTTTCCATAATCTTTTATAACCTCTGTGCCGGAATATGGCTTGTTACAGAGCGTTTTTCTGCCCGTGAGCTTTTCGAATTTTTCTATTATATCTTTAGGGAATCCATTCGGATATGTAGGAAGGGGTTTCTTGGACTGTATCCCCGCAATCTCCCAATGCCCGATTATTGTATCTTTGCCGTTGGATATTTCTTCCATTCTGGCATAGCTCGCAGTAGGATTCTCCTCCTCTTTAATATAACCCATACCGTCAATATTGAAAAGCCCCATTTTTTGCATATTTGGAACATGAAAGTTTTCATTTTCCGCACATGCCCTCATAGTGTTACTGCCCTTATCGCCATACTTCTCAGCATCGGGCATCTCTCCTATACCCACGCTATCCAAAACTATCAAAAATACTCTTTTCATGTAAGCTACCTCTCAATCCATAAAATTTTACATTCATTAATCAGAAGATTTATCGAACAATCCCTCACACTGATATGTAAATTGTACGGCTATTTTTTCGGTTGCTTGGCCAAATCTATAAATAACGGTTCACCGGGTATTTTCCCTTCTAAAATGTCGGGCAAATAATCCGCCAGAACAACCGGATATATTACTTCTTCACAGTTCTTTATTTTATCAAGCGAAAACCAATCTAATGTTTTTGCCACAGGTTTTTCCTCATCGGTCAAGTGCTCCAAAGTCACTTTTTCATTGTTCGTTTCCGCCAGTATGAAACTTTGGTTTAAATGCGTTGTTTTACCATGCATATTCAAGTCAAACTCTCCATACCAAACCACTTTTCCAAACTTGACATCGTTTTCTTGCAAACCAGTTTCTTCAAAAAGTTCTCTCTTGGCCGCTTGTAACGGAGTTTCTCCCTCTTCTATTTTACCGCCGACCAAATTCCAAAATCTACCGTTATATTTACCGCTCGCATTTTTTATTCCTTTATCATCGACCGCCAATAACAATAGTTCTTTCTTTTTATTAAGTAAAATAATTTTTATGCTATTTCGAACATCAGTCATATTTGCTACCTCCGAAACTCAAACTAAAATAGAATTTATTTTTCAAACGGAAAATTTTCCCCAAACATACCGCCGTCATTTTTGCTTTACTTTTCATATTTGACTTCAGCCTCATGGATGTTATTAAAAATCACTCCGTTCGGCTGATATATTTCAAAACTTCCTCCGTAATTTTCTCCGACTATTTTTATTTTATTAACTCCCGAAATGCATTTTGCGGATACATCACCTTCAAAATGCTCCTTATCTTGCCCCGATATTACTTCCGCCAAAACCTCGACTTCTGAATTTGGCTTAACCAAAACCAATTTTCCCTTACCCGAGTTTGAGGTAAATTTAATGTGTAAAACGGCTTCTGTATCTTTACCGACATTTGCTTCCAATACTGACCAAAACCCGTCCAATTTTCCTATTTTGCCGTAATGCTTACCACTTTCCAAAGGCGATACACTACTAAATTTATTACTACCGCTGCTATCTTTACTTACTATTGAATTGTTATCATTGTATCCACTTTTCCTACAACCCGAAAGCATAAGCGGTATGACAACCAAAGCCAGTATTTTAAAAAATTTGTTTTCCATATTTCTATAAACTCCTTTCTCATAAAAATTTTATCCGAGTGTCAGCTGCTCGCAATCTGTCGTTTCACTGCTCGGCATTTTGCCGCTTGCAGGTATATTTTTTGCTCGGTAAATTTTCTCATCGATAAATCTCCCGAGTTGATATTCCTCGGCCTTTACCACTCTGTGCCCTTTCTTTTGTTTCATAACGGCTACGCCTTGCGTGTTTTTGGTTTGCTTTAAGTTCACCGCACTACTACCGAATATAAGTATTTTCCCCGATGACGAAGTAAGCAGAAAATCTTTATCCTCACGCTCATAAAATGCCGTCACAAGCTTATCGAGGTCACTGTATGCTTTGATTAATTTCTTACGGTTTGTCTTGGTTTCGTACGCTTTCATATCTACTTTTGAAACTTTTCCGCCCGCAAACACAAAAAGCATAAATCCTTGATAATCCGTTGTCACTGCCATATAGACAACTTTTTCATTCTTATCAAACGATAAAGCCGCCGGTATAAACTCACCTATGCTGCTCGCTTTAGTATCCGAAAAATTATAACCCTTCGCCTTATACACTTGGCATTTATCCGTAAAAAACAGCAATTCCGAGTGGTTACTGCCCTCTACCTCTTGTGTGACTTCATCGTCAATCTTGAGTTTTTGCTCAGAGTTCATCTTTAGCGACTGCGGAGTGATTTTCTTGAAATATCCCTCTTTGGTGATGAAAAATCTTACCGGATAATCGGGAGCCACTATTTCTTCTTCATAGAACTCGGTATCTTCGGGCGAAATAAGCAAACACTTTCTGGGTTTGCCGTATTCTTTCGCGATTCCCGTAAGCTCTTTTACTATTATCTTGTATATTTTCTTCTTTTCCGAAAGTATATTTTCGAGTTCTTCTATCTCTCCCCTGAGACTCTCTATCTCGCTCGTACGTTTTAATATATATTCTCTGTTCAAATGGCGCAGTTTTATCTCAGCAACAAACTCTGCTTGTACCTCGTCAATTCCAAAGCCTTTCATCAAGTTCGGCACGACGTCTTGTTCTTCTTCGGTTTTGCGGATTATCGCTATGGCTTTATCTATATCCACAAGTATCTTATTAAGGCCCTCAAGCAAATGAAGTTTATCTTTTTTCTTTGCCAGGTCAAATGCGGTTCTTCTACGTATGCATTCCGCTCGGAACGCTGTCCACTCTTCGAGAATTTCTCGCACTCCCATGACTTTCGGCGTACCGCCCACAAGGATATTAAAATTACACGAAAACGTATCTTCAAGCGGTGTGAGCCTGAAAAGTTTTATCATTAATTTATCGGCATCGACGCCTCTTTTTAAATCTATGGTTATTTTAAGTCCGTCAAGTCCCGTTTCGTCGCGGATATCCGATATCTCGCGTATTTTCCCCGCTTTAACGAGTTCGACTATCTTTTCTATAATTATCTCGCTCGTGGTTGTCGGCGGAATACTCACAACATCTATACAATTATATTTTTTGTCGTACTTATACCTCGCACGAACCTTTATGCCGCCCCTACCCGTTTTATATATCTCTTCAAGTTTGGCTTTATCGTAAATAATCTCGCCGCCACCGGGGAAATCGGGCGCCAACAAAGTCGATGAAATATCATGTTCGGGATTTTTTATATATCCGATTGCCGTTTCACATACTTCTTTAAGGTTAAACGGGCATATCGAACTCGCCATTCCTACCGCTATCCCTGTATTTGAATTCACCAAAACAGACGGAAATGTACACGGTAAGAGTGACGGCTCTTTTAATGTATTATCGTAGTTTGGTACGAAATCAACCGTGTCTTTGTCGATATCCTTGAACAGTTCTTTACATATGTTTTCGAGCTTTGCTTCAGTGTACCTTGACGCCGCACACGCCATATCTCTTGAATAAAATTTACCAAAGTTACCTTTTGAATCGACGTAAGGGTGCAAAAGCGCCTCATAGCCCCTACTCATACGCACCATCGTGTCATAAATAGCACTGTCTCCATGAGGATTGAGTTTCATCGTTTGTCCCACTATATTTGCCGACTTTGTACGCGCGCTACCCAAAAGCCCCATTTTATACATTGTGAAAAGTAGTTTTCTGTGCGACGGTTTAAATCCGTCTATTTCGGGTATAGCTCTCGATGTAATTACGCTCATCGCATACGGCATATAGTTTTTTTCAAGCGTTCCGACTATCTTTTCTTCAACAATCTCGCCCGCATTATATATAACTCCACTCACGTTTGATGATTTTTGCACTTTTTCTTTATTTTTCCTACTTGTTGCCAATTTTCACACCGCCTTTTAACTTATATCAAGATTTTCGGTATATAAATGCCCGTTTTCAATGATGTACTCTTTTCTGCCCGATAAATCATCGCCAAGAAGTACATCGAACATTCTTGCAGTCTTTTCCGCCTCTTCGGGCATGACTTTTATCAGTCTCCTTGTCTTTGGGTTCATTGTTGTAAAGTTCATCATGTCGGGTTCGTTTTCGCCCAGTCCTTTTGAACGCTGAATTGTATATTTTTCACTGCCGATTTTTTTGATAAAATCTTCTTTTTCGCTTTCGTTATACGCAAAATACGTTTCTTTCTTGGTCGTTATCTCATAAAGCGGCGACTCCGCAATAAACACTTTGCCTTGCTCGATGAGTTTTGGCGTGAGTCTATATAGCATCGTGAGCAAAAGCGTTCTTATCTGAAATCCGTCCACGTCCGCATCAGTACAAAGTATTACTTTATCCCACTTGAGTAAATCAATATTAAAAGATGATAAATCTTTTGCCGTTTTAGAAGTTCTTACTTCTACCCCGCAGCCTAAAACTCTTATCAAATCAGTTATTATTTCGCTTTTAAAAATCCTATTATAATCCGCTTTCAGGCAATTGAGTATCTTACCTCTAATTGGTATTATCGCTTGAAAATTGGGGTCTCTGGCTTGTTTACATGCTCCGAGTGCCGAATCGCCCTCCACGATAAAAAGCTCTCGCTCGGAAACGTCTTTACTTCGGCAATCCACAAATTTCGCTACCCTACTCGCCATATCCATGGTACTTGTAAGCTTTTTCTTTATATTGAGCCTGGTCTTTTCGGCGTCCTCCCTACTGCGCTTATTTATCAGCACTTGATTGCCGATTTTCTCCGCGTCTTCGGGGTTTTCTATGAAGTATACCTCCAAATGGCGCTTCAATTCCTGCGTTATAGCGTCTTGTATACCTTTGTTCGTAATGGATTTTTTGGTCTGATTCTCGTACGAAGTCACCGTCGAAAACGAGGAAATTATTACAACCAACGAATCCTCTATATCGGAAAAGCTGATTTTGTTTTCGTTTTTTGTATATTTTCCGCTCTGTTTTAAGTATGAATCAACCTGAGAAGTAAATGCGCTCCGGACTGCTCTTTCGGGCGCCCCTCCGTGCTCCAAAAAGCTTGAGTTATGATAGTATTCCGCCAAATTTATTTTATTTGAAAACGCAACAGCTATTTCGGCTTTTAATTTATAGTAAGGCTTATCTTCTCTATCGCGCACTTTGGTTTCAAATGACCAATTTTGCACGGGTGTTAAATATTCACCGCCAAGCAATTCTGAAACATAATCCGAAATACCGTTTTGATATAAAAATTCTTGTTCTCTGTTACCTGTTTCGTCCTGATATTTAAGAACAAACTTTATACCTGCGTTTACTACCGCCTGGCGCTTTAAAACGTCAACAAAATATTCATACGGAATGGAAATATCCGTGAACACGCTCAAATCAGGTTTCCATTTTATCTTCGAACCGGTATCTCTGCGTTTATACTCTTCTTTTTGAAGTCCGCCTATGTTTTCGCCTTTTTCAAAATGAAGTTTATATACAAATCCATCACGTTTTATCTCGACGTCCATATACTCCGAGGCATACTGCGTAGAGCAAAGTCCCAGACCGTTAAGACCCAGAGAATACTCATAACTCTGCTGATTCAGTGTATTATATTTCCCTCCCGCATACAGTTCGCAAAAAAGGAGTTCCCAATTGTATTTTTGCTCCTTATTGTTGAAGTCAACGGGAATCCCTCGGCCTTTATCCTCAATCTCTATCGAATTATCTTTAAATCTTGTGATTTTTATTACGTTCCCGTGCCCTTCACGAGCTTCATCGATTGAGTTTGAAAGGATCTCGAATACAGAATGTTCGCAGCCTTCAAGGCCGTCCGAACCAAAAATAACCCCCGGTCGTTTACGTACTCTATCGGCGCCTTTTAATGAAGATATACTCTCGTTGGTATATTTATCTCTAGCCATATATATCCTCCGTAATTTCTAATTAATGTAAGCAATTTATTATACCTCACATTAAAGTGTGGGTCAAATTTTTAAAAAAGGCCTTGACAATGTTTAAACAGTGTTATAAAATAATTAAGCATATCATAAAAATTAAAAGAAAAGAGAAAACTTATGAATTTTAAAAAATTATTTGTCAAAACTATTTCCGCAGTTTTATCATTCACAATTTTAGCGGTCGCTTGCTCTAATTCCTACGCCATACCGGCAATACTACAACAAGATTTACCAATAGAAGAATTTTCGATAGATGATGCAATTGTAGAAGGTACTGAACCTTTTCCGGAAGAAATAATGGCTCGTTTCAAGAAGTTAAAAGAAATATTTGCAGTAGCCGACACTATACCTGAAGATGAAATAAAATCTTGGCTGGGAGAAGAAATAGATCACTTCAAAAAATTGGGCGAAGGTTACTTTGTAATTTCAGACGAAGTAACCCCATCTATTAACCCACTAGCTTTTGCCATAATTCTAAATAAAATCAACAGCTTTTTTGAGAGATTTCCAAACATACGGCAAAAACTCATAGAACTAATTAAAATTCAAGGCGGTCACCCGTTTACCATAAAAGCATCAAACAAATCTGGGGATGTTTTAGGCGATAAAAAGCTTGTATATCCGTTAAAATTTTATGGTAACATACTATATCCCCCCGCGCTTAGCATAAACACAGATATATTTGGTAAAAACAGGCCAATTAAAAGCACCGCTTGGAACATATATGTCTCCATGATTTTAAAGGAACTCCCTATGACAAAAAGCAATATCAACGATTTAATCGGAAGCTTAGTTATTCACGAATTGGGGCACCTCATACAATGCGTTTGTTACGAAGAATACATGTCTATCGACGTCCTAAGGCTTTTTAAACAATCTATTAGGGATATAATAGCAGCCGCTATCAGACGTGATGCATGTCCGCCTAACAGGAGCGAGACACTCATAGAACTTTTTACTTTCCCATTTTCTATGGACCATTATAAAAAGCTTAATACAAAAGTTTTGGATATTGCAAGGAAGAACGGGTATATGGGCGATGAATTTGTGAGCAGGTATGCACAAACGGACCCCATAGAATGGTACCCCGAACTACTCTCTCGTTCCATATGCGGCAAAGAGCATAATGGCCTCGACCGTGCTGCGCTTGAATTTATAGGTAATCTTTAAATTCCTTAAGGAAGTGATAAACTATGAAAAATCCATTAAAAAAGCTTATCACCGTTTCACTGGTGCTCAGTGTGCTTGCATGCACAAACTCCACACTGGCTATAAAACCACATCTCTCAAAAGACGACTACGCCATAGTGGAACTACGCCGAAAAGAATTGCACGATCAAATGATTGAATACATACCGACAGCTAACGAAGATCATAATAAAAATCCCATATCCAAATTAATAAATAGATTTAAAGACCACGCCGAAACGGAAAATGAACTTGAAGAAGAAAAACTTGAACAAGCATATGCCTCTTACCTAGGTCCCGTGGGATGCGATCATATTAATGCCTGCTTAAGGGGAGATCTCTTTATAGATTGGTATCCATATGAAGACACACAAGACGTCGTTTCAGGAGAAAAACTTGGGCCATGGGGAACCAGTCTCTGCGTTAACCCTGATGAAGCCTTACTTATAATGAGAAAAGCTCTTCGACTCAAAAAGGATACCAATAATTCAGAATTATGCGAAATGGTACTTTATCGTGGGGTATGCCTTCCAAGAGTACTAAACTCGGTTGAAAACAATAACCCAACTAACCGTCAATTTCTTGAGAACGCCCTAGCAAAAATAAATGCCGGTACCTGTGCCGAAGAAAGTTTTTCAGGCAAAAACATTATATATCAAGCGAAAGATCTAAGTAGTACAAGCAAAAGCAAAGAGTACGCCAAAAAATACGCATATCGTACATATGCGCAAAGCCAGCTTACACCTATTCTACTAGAAATCAACATAAAAAAAGGGACAGCTTTTGGAAAAGATATTGGCGATCCTATAACCAAAGAAGTAATACTAAAACCAAATCAAAAAATACAAATAAATTCTGCCACAAAAGAAGATCCATATATTATTCTGCACTGTGAAACCGTATAGAAAGTGCATCAATTGTTTTCCTTTATAAAGTATAGATTAAATTAAGTCACGCTTGGCAATGTTTAAACAGTAACATAAAATAATTAAAAAACAATATTTTTGAAAGGAAGTACAACTATGAAAAGCAAAAAAATTATTAGCAAAATCTTAGCATCCATATTATCTATTACAACTCTGGGGAGCATAGCTCCGGCTCATGCCGACGGAGGGATATGTTTTTCAATGACCAGCAAATCATTTGTTCCTAGAAAACGACAAGCCCCTGTCAGCTCAGGTGGATCACCTTTTCTGAGCCCAGGCGAGATGGGAGGAGACACACCTATTAAGAAAGACAATATTGACGCTATATTAAAGACATTAAATGACCTATTACGTGGAGATGGAATCGAAATAATAATTCCATCAGAGACGTACGCAGAAATAAAACACCATTTTTTATACACTCTTTTATATGAATTCTATGATTTTTTCTCAAAGTACGGAAATATACGGAAAAGATGTGCGGAGTGGCTAAGAAGTGGCTCATTTGGAGGTAAACTAGTCATAGACGTTAGCACCCATCCTACTACAGAAGAAGCGCCATTCTGCGAGAATAAAAAACTTGACTCCTTCCTTAAGGAAAATATGTACGCTGATACAACTATGTTAGATCTTGATTCTCACACCTACAGTTTTACCATATTTCTCTCAAATACGTTTTTTGCCGCAAAAAAAACAAGTTTAAAAGAAGATATTATGCCAACCGTCATAAGAAGAATCACGGAGGATAATCCCGATTTTATGGCTGTCGCAAAACCCCATGAAAATTTTTACTCTCCTTTTACTTATTGTGCGCATCAATTAATAGGCCGCATCATTTACCACGCCTATTGCAATCATGTATACCGTACCGAGCACTATTCACGCTACTCTCAATCAACAGAATTATTGGGTCATATTCTAACCCGCCAAGATTTTAATACTGATATGCGGAAAATAAAACCAAGCCACAAGCGAGGATTTGTCGAGATCCTTCTCCCGAATGAGGATGAGCTCGTTCCGGAATGGGCCACATTGTCATCAACCTATTGCGAACAACTCGAGGAGGTTTGCCCGGATATAGAGGAAAATTGTGAACGTAGATTAAAAGATTGTTTAGGGACATGGAGAACATCCGATAAACCTTTTTACGTTTCGTATGCCAATAGCAAAATAGCTTCTACATCTAAATCCGCAAATACCACAGCAGCAATTGATATTCTTATGAGATAACAGTCCTAGAAACGCTCTACCGAAAAAACGGTAGAGCTTCTTCTTATATTCTAATGCCTTTTAATTGTAGGAGCACTTATTTTAAATTCACCCTCACTACATGACTCTTGGCTAATCTTTGTGGCAACCAACCTTTTTAATCTTCTGTTTTCTGCAGTATTTGCAACTGCATCTGCCATCTCTCCGAGACTATTTCTTAAAGAACGAAACTGGGAAAAATTCTTTACTACATCGGTTATACATTTAAATTCGGTTGCTGATGTTCTTTCTCTCCACGCATGAAAGTTATTACTAGATAAATCTTCCGGCATCGCCGACAACCATTTGGGTATAATTGCACCAAGCTTTGCTAAAATTTCGAAAAACTTTTTAGCGGTTTCTTTTCTTAAACGTTTACGGCTCTCCGGCGATTTGCAACTTTCCTTTGAGCTCTTATATTTTTTTAAAATTTCATCCAAACCATTTTTGTATGGTTCTATTAATGAGAATATGTGTGGAACCAATTTATATTTTTCTAAAGACTCGCACAAATTTTCCATTAAACGTGTCAAACTAAGTGTTGCCTTATACGTAAACATGTCTTTAATGTATAATTGAAATTCTTTAAGCTTTTGATTCATGACCACCCCTCCAAAATTAAAAAATTTAATATATTATACATTATTCAAAATTATTTTTCAAGTCATTTGTCGAAAAAATCTTAAAAAATCAAATTCCCCGTTATCATCTTATTTTTTGCCACTTTTTAAATGTCATAACTTGTTTAAATTATCAATAAGTATTACAATATAGATTATAAAATTAAGGCATATTAAAATGCTGGGGTGTGGATAGATTTGTCTAAAGGAACTACCATAAGAATGCAAAGGCGCTCTATTGTGGTATTAATGATAATAGTCTTTGCGGGATTTTTTCTGCTAACAGGGAGGCTTGTTGCGCTGCAATTTTTTCAGGGAGAATTCCTTAAAAAAATGGCTTCCGAACAGCAACTGGCAGATACCAAAATAAGCGCCAGACGCGGAACGATTTACGACCGAAATATGAAACCTCTTGCTCAAAGCGCTACGGTTTGGGACGTCGTACTGGAACCTGCGTACATAGATTCAGATGAAAAAAGAAAAATTATTTGTGATGGTCTGAGTGAGATTTTGGGGATTGAAAAAGATAAACTCATCGAACTCGCAAATAAAAAATCTTGCTATACAATCGTAAAGAAAAAAGTCGAAACCGAGATAAAAGATAAAATTATAAATTTTAAGGTAGAAAACAATATCTCAAGCGGCGTCAGACTCATCGAAAACTACAAAAGGTACTACCCCTGCGGATCATTTGCGGCACCTGTGCTGGGTTTCACGGGTGCCGACAGTCAAGGCCTTGCGGGAGTTGAAGCTTACTATGACAAAGTTTTGAGAGGCGATCCCGGCAAAATTTTAACCGCTAAGAATGCAATCGGAACAGAGATGCCTTTTGAGTATGAACAGATGATACCCGCTAAAAAAGGTCACAATTTAAGGCTTTGTATAGACGAAACCATTCAAAAATTCATGGAAAAGAATCTTGAAGAAGGCGTGCGAAATCACAGAGTTAAAAATCGTGCGGCCGCAATAGCTATGGACGTAAACACGGGAGAAATTTTGGGAATGGCGGTAAAAGGCGATTTTGACCCAAATGAACCGTTTAAGATTGCAGACCCTTCGCAAGAAGAACACATTAATTCGCTGCCCGAAGAAGAAAAAGCTAAGGCCAGAAGCGAGGCACTAAGCCGTCAATGGCGCAACAAAGCCGTAAGCGATACCTATTATCCCGGTTCTGTATTCAAGATGGTCACAGCCTCCATGGGTCTTGAACTCGACGTTGTAAATGAGCAATCAACTTTCACTTGTTCGGGTTCGATTAAGCCTTGCGAAGGTTCTCAGGTTATTCGCTGCCACAAACGTGGCGGACATGGCACACAAAATTTTGTTGAAGCTTTATGCCACTCTTGTAACCCCGCATTTATAACTTTAGGACTTCGAGTCGGGACGGAAAATTTCTTCAATTTTTACAAAGCTTTCGGATTCCACAACAAGACGAACATAGACTTACCCGGCGAATCGGGAGATTTGTTCTTCAGCGCAGATGGCAAAATGACTCAGACGGATTTGGCTGTTGCATCAATGGGTCAGAACTTCGGTATAACTCCATTACAAATGCTCACGGCTGCGGCAGCTATCGCAAACGGCGGTAACATTGTACAGCCTCACGTCGTGAAAGAAATCTTAGACGAAAACGGAAACATCGTAAAAACCATCGACCCCGTTATAAAACGAAAAGCCATTTCCGAAAGAACCGCCAAAAGAGTCACTGCGATGATGCTCGAAAATGCCACTCACGGTTCGGCTAAAAACGCTTATGTTCAAGGGTACAGAGTGGCCGGTAAGACGGGTACTTCCGAAAAAATCGGACTCAGCACGCCAGGCAGAAAAGATTATATTTCATCGTTCTGCGGTTTTGCTCCAGCCGACAACCCCAAAATTGCCATGCTTGTATTCTTCGACACTCCTACAGGTGATTTCTACTACGGCAGTGCAGTTGCGGCGCCTGTGTTTTCAAAAATAATGCAGGACGTTCTACCATATATGGGTATCGAAAAAATCTACACCGAAGAAGAACTCGCAAAACTTGATATTCACGTTCCGAATTTGGTCGGTAAGAGCGTGGCAGATGCCAAAAATGAGGCTGTAAACAATTCACTTTCACCCAAAATCGTGGGTAGCGGCGAAAACGTCATCGCTCAGATACCGAGTGCATCGGAAAAAATACCGCATGACGGAGTAATCGTCCTATACACCGACGCCGAAAGCAAAAATGCGGCCGTCAAGGTCCCGAAACTCACAGGATTATCTCTCCAAGAAGCAAATAAAACAGCCGCATCTTTCGGGCTCAATATAAAAATTTCAGGCGTAAACTCAAACGATTCCGCCGTAATATCTTCGGATCAAAGCATAGCACCCGGCACGGAAGTCGCCCCGGGCACAACGGTAACCGTGACATTTATACATAGAGACGGAATAACATAACCGAATTCAGGCGAAAAATAAAATAGCGGAGGTAAATTTTATGAATCCATACAGCATTTCTTTGATACTTTCCATATTGATATCATTCGTAGTAACGCTAACACTCGGCAAGTTTATGATACCATTCCTTCACAAACTAAAATACGGACAGACTATACTCGAAATCGGGCCTTCGTGGCACAAAAACAAACAAGGTACTCCCACGATGGGCGGAATTATGTTCATAATCGGCATAACCATTGCAACTGTGATTTGCGTGCCGACTTACTATTATTTATCATCTATGAGCGGCCTAAAAGTTACCGAAACTCCTCTTATGATGACAAAAATTTTCGCAGGCCTCGGTATGGCAATTGCTTGCGGACTCACAGGTATGATTGACGACTTCGTTAAAGTAAAGCAAAAACAAAATGCGGGTCTTACTCCAAAACAAAAACTCATACTTCAATTCGGAATTACTTTTGCGTATTTTCTCACTCTCGCCGGAGTCAACATGGCTACAGGAGGAGAAAGTCTTACAAAAGTTCACTTGCCTTTTTTTGGAACTGTTGATTTCGGATTTTTTTACTGGATAATTTTTTCGGTCATAATCGTGGGCATAATAAACGCCGCAAATCTCACCGACGGCATAGATGGTCTGAGTGCTTCGGTAGCGTTATTCATCGGGATTTTCTATATGTTCCTCGCAAATTTTATGGGAATGTTCGGAATGAGTATTGAGGCCGCAGCTTTAACAGGCGGTTGTCTTGGATTTTTGTTCTGGAACTTCCACCCCGCAAAAGTCTTTATGGGCGACACAGGTTCGCTGTTCTTGGGCGCCGTAGCTTGTGCTCTCGGCATCGGTACAGGTCTACATGTGCCTATGATTATCCTTTCTTTTGTGTATATTATCGAAATGTTTTCGGTTATTCTCCAAGTTGCGTACTTCAAATTCACTCACGGCAAACGTTTATTTAAAATGAGCCCCATTCACCACCACTTTGAGATGTGTGGCTGGAGCGAAACAAAAATATGCGCAGTTTTTAGTTTGGCTACCATATTTTTGGGGATAATTTCTATATTACTCGTTGTTTATAATATTTAAAATTTAATTCGGAGGTCGTACGGCTTAGATGAGAGCGAAAAGAATACGGCAAAAAAGTTCAGAATCGGCTAACATGCCGAAAAAACGCAGAAAACGAAATCCAAAAGAATTATTTTCCTGGCTTAAGATATTTTCTCTTAGGTCAGGTATGGATTTACCATTTCTATTTTTGGTACTGACGATACTTGTTATCGGACTTGTAATGATGTTTTCGGCGAGCTATCCGAACGCTTATTACTTACACGGCGGCAACAGTTTCTATTTTATAAAAAACCAAGTAATTTTCGCTATATTGGGCGTAATTTGTATGTTCGCCGTTTCGACTGTGGATTATCATTACTTTCACAAATGGGCGGTACCTGTTTTAGGCGTATCGTTTTTGCTTTTACTTCTAGTTCTCGTGATGCCCGCAATAAACGGCGTTCACCGCTGGATACAGCTCGGAACATTCAGTTTCCAGGCTTCGGAGATAACAAAATTTGCAATCGTGCTTTCATTCGCACACTTTATAAATCTGAACTTTCACAGAATGCAGACATTCAAATACGGCATTCTCCCCTACCTAATAATACTCGTCCCGACGCTGATTTTACTGGCTCTTGAACCGCATATTTCGTGCTGTGCGATAGTCGTCTTACTGGCGGCAGGGATGCTTTTTGTAGGCGGCGTACAACTTAAATGGTTCGGCATGGTTCTCGGCGGAATCGCCTCAGCACTGCTATATTTGGTGCTTTTTACAGACAAACTTACTTACGCAAACGACAGAATTTCAGGTTGGCTCGACCCCTTTTCGCCGGGCGCTGGCGTAGATACATGGCAGACTCGTCAAGGATTATATGCAATCGGTTCAGGTGGACTTTTTGGTCTGGGGCTCGGTAATTCACGTCAAAAATACTTATATATCCCCGAACCCCAGAATGATTTTATCTTTGCCGTTGTTTGCGAGGAGCTTGGATTTATCGGTGCAGTCATAATTTTACTGCTCTTTGCGCTCCTGGTTTGGCGTGGAATGATAATTTCAATACGTGCAAAAGATAAATTCGGTTCACTGCTCGGAATCGGTCTGACCGCCCAGGTAGGATTACAGGTGCTCCTTAACATCGCAGTTGTTACCAATACAATCCCCAACACGGGCATAAGTTTACCATTCTTCAGCTACGGAGGTACTTCTCTGATGATGCTGCTCGCTCAAATGGGTATAGTACTTGCGATTTCAAGGTCATCACGAATAGAAAAAATTTAAAAATTAAGGAGAGATATTTTTGAAAATACTGTTTACGGGCGGAGGTACGGCCGGACATATAAATCCCGCAGTCGCCCTGGCACATTACTTTAAAAAAACCGAACCCGACTCCGAAATTCTTTATGTCGGGGCAACCGGCGGTATGGAATCACGTTTGGTGCCTGAAGAAGGTATTAACTTTAAAGGTATTACAATTTCAGGGTTCTCCAGAAAACTTAATATTGAAGGATTTAAAAAAAATTTACAGACTTTAAAAAATATAATAATCGCCTCAAAGGAATCAAAGAAAATTTTAAAAGAATTTAAACCCGATATTTGCATCGGCACAGGCGGATATGTTTGTGGGCCACTCCTCAGGACTGCAGGCAAAATGAAAATTCCGTTTATCATCCACGATTCCAATTCGTTCCCGGGCGTTACAACAAAACTGCTCGCAAGAAAAGCCTCGAAAGTACTTGTCATAAACGAAGAAGCAAAAAAACATCTTCCGAAAAATCTCAAAAACATTGAAATTACAGGCACTCCCGTGAGAGAAAACATAGCCGTATGCGATAAAGCAGAAGCAAAACAAAAACTCGGCATAGACAACGATTATCCCGTTATACTCTCTTTTGGCGGTAGTCTGGGCGCAAAAGCCATAAATGACGTTATGGCGAAATTTATCATCAAACACAAAAACGACGACATTAATTTTATACATGGATTCGGCAAACGTGGGCATTTCGTCGAAGATGAACTTACAAAAAATGGTATTGACCTGAAAAATCCGAAGTACAACATAAAAGAATACATAAAAAATATGGCAGAGTGTCTCGCTGCGGCGGATTTAGTCATTTGCCGTGCGGGTGCAACAACTCTAAGCGAAATACAAATTGCCAAGAAACCAGCGATATTAATTCCGTCACCCAATGTTGCCGAAAATCATCAGTATTACAACGCCATGGCTCTTGTGAATGAAAACGCCGCAAGTATCATCGAAGAAAAAAATTTCTCCTTTGAAACGCTGGAAAAAGAAGTATCTAAAATACTTGAAAACAACAAGAAAATCGCAAACGACTACGCCAAAAACCTGGGAAGAATCGCTATTACGGGCTCTTGCGAGCGTATATATGAAATTTCGAAAAAAGTCATAAATAAACGAGAGAAAAGATGAGTTCATTGCACGAATTAAGTATAATCAATAACGAGGAATTACCGTTCTTACAGTACATAGATTTGGGAATAAAGAAAGCCGAATGCCGCATAGCCACGAACAACGTAAAAAATTTTAAAATCGGTGAAAAACTGATCCTTAAAGGTAATAAAGAATTTGTTTTGTGCGAAATCACTTACATGCATTTCTATAAAAGCTTCGAGGACATGATTTCCGAAGAAAAAACAGAAAATATAGTCCCGTTTGTAGACAGCGACGATAAAGCGCTGAAAATATATAAAAGTTTCCCAGGTTGGTGGCGCGTAAAAACTATGGGATGTTGCGCTATAGGTGTACGCCCTTTGGAAAGTCAACTGAGTTTTACGGTTGATATAAATAATTAATTTTTAGGAGTGATAATCTTGAATTGTTCACAAGAAATAGAAAATATGTGTAAAGTAAAATCCTGCCCGTATCATGGGCCATCGCCTATACCACAAGAGGGGGGCTGGACAAAGTCGCTTGAAATAAAGGATATATCTGGGCTTTCGCACGGTGTAGGAACCTGCGCACCGCAACAGGGTGCGTGTAAGCTCACGTTGAACGTCAAAAACGGAATTATAGAAGAGGCACTCGTGGAAACAATAGGCTGCAGCGGAATGACACACTCTGCCGCCATGGCGGGCGAAATACTGCCAGGCAAAACGCTCCTCGAGGCTTTAAATACCGACCTTGTCTGTGATGCGATTAATGACGCCATGCAGAAAATTTTTCTACAGCTCGTTTACGGGCGCTCTCAAACTGCTTTTTCAAAAGGCGGACTGCCGATAGGCGCAAGTCTTGAAGACCTCGGTAAAAGCAGATGCTCACAAATCGGCACTATTTTTAGTACAAAATCTAAAGGCGTCAGATACATGCAGACTGTAGAGGGATATACGATTTCAATGGCTCTTGACGAAAATGATGAAATTATCGGTTACAAGTACGTCAATATGGGCGCTTTTATCGACAAAATGAAAAGTGGCGAAAATATACAATCCGCTTGGGATTCAAGCATAAAAACATACGGCAGATTTGATGAAGGCGTTAAGTTCATCGATCCGAGAATGGATTAGAAAGGAGCGGTTAAAATGGAGATAACATTTGAAGGAATTGAAAGAAGAATCACTTCTATAAAGAGCTGCCTAGAAAAAAACGGCATAAAGGATTTATCGGAGGCCAAAAAAATATGCAATGAAAAAAATATAAATCCTGAAAAAATCGTCCGTGCTGTTCAGCCTATAGCTTTCGAAAATGCGGTCTGGGCCTACACCTTGGGATGCGCTCTGGCTATAAAAAATTCAGCGAAAAATCCTTGCGATGCAGCTAAATATATAGGCGACGGTCTACAAGCTTTTTGCGTACCAAGTTCCGTTGCAGACAGCAGAAAAGTCGGAATCGGGCACGGTAATCTTGCGGCGAAACTGCTAAGCGAAGAAACCAAGTGTTTTGCGTTTATCGCAGGTCATGAATCTTTTGCGGCGGCGGAAGGTGCAATCGGCATAGTGAAGTCTGCAAACAAGGCCCGCAAAACTCCTCTGCGTGTAATCCTGAACGGTCTCGGCAAAGACGCCGCTTATATAATTTCCAGAATAAACGGCTTTACATACGTACATACCGAATACGAATTTGAAACGGATAAATTAAACATCTTATCCGAAAAGAAATTTTCTGATGGTGAGCGTTCGAAAATTAAATGTTACGGTGCAAACGAACCGCTTGAAGGTCTTGCCATTTTAAAACACGAGCAAGTCGATATATCTATTACGGGCAACTCAACAAATCCCACAAGGTTTCAGCATATCGTCGCAGGGACATATAAAAAATGGGCAAATGAGAATGGTAAAAAATATTTTTCGGTTGCGTCTGGTGGCGGCACGGGACGCACTTTACACCCCGACAACATGGCTGCCGGTCCGGCATCTTATGGTCTCACCGACTCAATGGGAAGAATGCACAGCGATGCTCAATTTGCAGGGTCTTCGTCTGTGCCCGCACACGTAGATATGATGGGATTTATCGGCATGGGTAACAACCCGATGGTGGGTGCGACGGTCGCCCTCGCAGTTGAAACAATTATGCACGCCTAATTACGTTTTGTGATATTTATATATATTTTTTGTGCTATCGACAAAAAATATTTTCATTGTATATCGTTATATTGTATGTTAGAATTAGCTGTAATTAATTAAATTGATTGGGGCGATATATTATGAGTAAATATGACAAATCTAAAAATAATAAAGACATTAATGCTCAAAATTCACTTTTTCCCCCACGAATATCAGCCGATAACTCTTCCGAAGAGTTAAATCCAAATGCAGCATTTTCGATAGTTAAAAACAAAATCTTTGAAATGTATGACATTCACTCCGAAGACGAAAAAAATCAAAAATGAATAATTTGTAAAAAATTGGAATGAAAATTATTTCCTTTATATCAGATACTATAATGACGAAACGTTGTTATAGTATTTTATTTTGGAGATGATTTTATGGGCAAAAAAATAGGCAATTTTACCGTACAATTTGAGAAATCACCAAGAGTTTTAGCTTCTGCAGGAGTCTGCGGGAAAAAAGAATCTCAAGGACCACTCAAAAATGAGTTCGATAAAATTTTTGAAGATACGACTATGGGCGAATCGTCTTGGGAAAAGGCCGAAAGCAAATTACAAGCCGAAGCCGTAAAAACTGCGCTCGAAAAAGCACATCTAGAAGCGGAGGACATAAATTATATTTTTGCGGGAGATTTGCTCAATCAGTGTATGTCTTCGGCGTTTGGGCTGCGAGGTCTAGGCATACCTTTTCTGGGGCAGTTCGGAGCGTGTTCAACAATGGCTCAAACTTTATTTTTAGCAGCCACTACCATCGAAGCAGGTGTATCCGAACGTTCTGTGGCCGTAACGTCTTCTCACTTCTGCTCATCCGAAAGACAATTCAGGTTTCCTCTAAACTACGGCGGTCAGAGAACTCCGACAGCTCAGTGGACGGTTACAGGCTCCGGTGCGGCAATAATCGGCAAAAAAGACTCAGGGCCCAGAATCAACATGGCAACCGTGGGAGTTATAACCGACCTCGGCATATACGATGCCAACAATATGGGGGCAGCGATGGCGCCCGCCGCCGCAAAAACGGTTACGGCGTTTTTGGATGATACAAAAACAAGTCCATCGGATTATGATTTGATTTTGACGGGCGATTTGGGAGAAGTGGGGTCAAATCTATTTCAAGAATTGATGCTCAAACAGGGAATTTATATAGACGAAAACTACGACGATTGCGGCCTTATGATATACTTCAAAGAAAAACAGGACGTTCATGCGGGAGGTTCGGGTTGTGGGTGTTCGGCGTCCGTACTCTGCTCAATGATTATGAACAAGATAAAGAATCATGAACTTAATAATGTTTTGTTCGTAGCAACAGGGGCATTGATGTCCCCAACCTCTTCGCAGCAGGGTGAATCTATCCCGGGCGTTGCACATTTAATCAACATAACTTCAGAATAGTGTTAAAAAGCGTCATTTATGGCGCTCGTTTTATTTTGAATAAAATTGACATAATAAAGTATATGGTATAAAATAATTGTATTACATGGATAAATATAAGGAGTGATATACAAATGACGATTAAGTGGCCAACTTCATCCAAAACAAAACGGGCTCAAAAAATATTAACAGACATTTTCGGCAAAGAAAATTACAATAAACTTATTGAAAAAATTGATGCTCTTAAAACCAATTCCTCACAAAATATGATAAACATTCCTAATATTAAGGTTTTTGTCAAAGATCACATCGTAAATCAAATGGGAGAACAGCCCAAGAATTCTTCCGGGTTTGACAGCAAAATGAAAATCGAAGATATCATATTTGATAAAAAAGGGCCGATAGCAAATTTGTATCATTCACCGGGCACGAGGTCAAGCGGAAATTTTTCTAAACTCATATATAATCCGCTTGTAAAAAACAAACCCAAAAATATCGAAGATGAAAAATTTAAAGAAAATTGCAAAAAACTCACCAAAAAATACTTATCTTTAACCTCAAAAGGTGAAAACGATGAAACTTATAAAAAGCTAATCAGCGACAGCACCGAAAATAATCCTCCCGATGATATTATTGACGAAAAGACCAGAAAAAACTGGAATAATCTGCACCGCAAGAAAAACAAAAACATTATCGAAAAAGCTACAAGTGACAGACTTTCCAACGTGTTAAAATCCGTATTGGCGCTTATTATATACCACTGGGCATATGAAAGAAAATCCGGCTCAGCGCCTAATAAAAACAACAAGTGGACTGTACGCATGATGACTGAGCCTTTAAATCCACAGCAAGAACATATAAATGAATGGATAGATATAATCATCGGGCTAACGGTGAAATCTTCAGGTTGGAGATACAAAAGCGGGGAAGAAATGCGAGGCGATAGTTACGACAACCTTGAAAGTCATCACGACTACATACAAGTGTTTTTCCCAAACAAAAATCAATCTCAATTTTCAAATCAAGATTTGTATTTAAGTAACGAAGATTTCAAAAAGGTTTGGCAAATGAGGAAAAAATACGACCCTCAGATAATAAAAAAAATACAAGATGAAATGAAATTAAATTTTAAAAATATGCTGGATTTTTGGGGATTCGTAGCCGATGACAATTTAACATTTATAGCAATAAACAAAGATGACGAAGCCACAAAGCGCCGAGAAGAAAAAATATGCAGCCAAGACCACAACAATCTGAGGGTTACGAGAGTTTTGCTTGCGCTTAGAAACTTTGGGCTTGAAAAAGAGGCAAAAATGTTTTACGAATCCTTAAAAGGGCTAAACCCACAAAGTGAACCATTTTGGAAACAAGCCCTAACCGCCGAACCGGCTAAACTATAATTCTAACGGTCTATATGGCCGTGTTTTTATTTGTAATAATTATCATAAATCGCTCATTTTATTTAATAACACTACATACGGAGGCAGCAACTATGAGCACGGGCAGATTACAGGTAAATGTTTTTGATAAAACAATAGGCAAACCGCTGGGAAACGTAAATGTTAGAATTTTTAGGTCAAATGACAATCAAAACAGTATTTTTGAGCTTACAACAAATTCTTCCGGGCAATCCGATACCATAGAGCTGGAAACGCCACCTGTGGAGTATTCACTCACACCTAATTCCCCCATGCCTTACTCCGAATACACGGCAGAAATCATAAAAGAGAACTACGAACAAATATCCGTTGAAAAAATCCAAATATTACCAAATTCTCTAGCAACTCAAAATGTTTTTTTAAATCCAATATCACCGAATTCGGAACTACCGCTGGAATTTATAATTCCCCCACACACTCTTTACGGCGAATATCCGCCTAAAATAGTAGAAAACGCCATCAAAGAACTGCCCAATAATTCGGGGCTTGTGGTTCTTGATAAAGTTGTTGTGCCTGAATTTATAGTTGTGCATGATGGAGATCCAAATGATGATTCAGCTCCTAATTACTGGATTCCGTATAAGGATTATATAAAAAATGTGGCCAGCTGCGAAATTTACGCAACGTGGCCTATCGAAAGCATCAAAGCTAATATTCTTACGATAAATTCTTTCACATTAAACAGAGTCTACACTGAATGGTACCGCAGCAGAGGGAAAAATTTTACAATCACTTCTTCCACCGCATACGACCAAAAATTTGTTTATCAAAGAAATATATTTCAAGAAATTTCTAATATCGTCGATGATTTTTTTGCAACATTTATAACAAAGCCCAACATAAAACAACCTCTGTTTACACAGTATTGTGACGGAAAAAATGTAACTTGCCCGAACTGGCTGTCGCAGTGGGGTTCAAAAGAGCTCGCAGAAAACGGGCTCGGGTATATCGAAATCCTGCAAAATTACTATGGTAGTGACATTTATCTGGAATCCACCGACCAAGTAACAGGTATTCCCGTGTCATTCCCCGGTGAAACTTTGCAAATCGGCTCAAGCGGTAATGCTGTGAGAACAATCCAAAGCCAGCTAAATGCTATCAGCGATAATTATCCTTTAATTAACAAATTGGCCGTGGACGGAGTTTACGGGCAAAGTACCGCCGACGCCGTAAAACAGTTTCAAAATATATTCGGTATGCCCGAAACCGGGCTAGTCGACTATGCAACATGGTATGAAATCTCAAAAGTATATACTGCCGTCAAAAGGCTTTAGAAATTTAAACCCTACGCAAACCGATAAAGGGGGATTTTGATATAAGCGGTACGGCCACCGAGCGTTCAATTTCAGGATCAAATTCTTCTCTGACCGCAAAATATTCTTCGGGCGGAGCATCTTCCACAGGAACCAGTGCAACCTTTGCCCCTTGCCGCATAAGCCATTCCCCTTGATTTTCCAAAGCACTGAAAACAGTTGTTACGGTTTTTTGGGGAGATTGGAAGAAAGAACCCAAGTATGGTTGATGCCCACGAATTAAGTATTTCAGACCATGAATAATCTCATGATAATCTTTGCCTACGCTAAACTTCTCACAGTGTTCAAAAAACTCTCTGACGCAAGCCTCATTGTAATAAACCATTCTATAATCATCCTCAAAGCGTGCACGCCCCCTATTCATGGTCTTGGCATCGCCCTTCGGAGCATAATCTGACCATATTGTACTGTGGATAACGTCAAAATCGGGGCTATCCTCCGGAATTTTTTCTCTGCCATAAAAATCATTCCAAAACTTTCTGTGTGGGATTCCACCATGCACAGCAAGAGTATGCCCGTTTATCACCGCAGCAAAAGGTAATTTATCAAAAAATTTTTTAAAAGTATCACTATCAATACCTTTAAAATACGGGTCATTTATCGCCAGATAAGGGCTATCCCCCTCTACGTCAAACAATCCCATGGTTTCATGATTACCTCTTAAAATATAAATTTTCCCTTTATATTTATTGAAAAACTTAAGCAATTCCAAGAGGGTTTTTGCGCTGTTTTCCCCTCTATCCATTATATCTCCAAGAAACACAACTTTTTTAATTTTGTTTGAATCAAGGTCGCTGGATAGCCTGTTTTTAATCGCCGTAAAAACTTCAAGGTCGCCGTGCAAATCGCCCACCACCGCAGTAGGCCCGTTGAAACCCACAACCCTGGTTCTATAGCCAAATCTGGTATCGAGTGTTTCTTCCGCCGTTTTCAATTCTTCAAACAATTCTTTCTGAAAAACTGATATATCCTCTTTGGTAAGGCTATAGTTCTGAGCCGACGCAAATAATACAAAACCAATCCAAATAATTACAAATGCCAGCGATTTTTTTACCATAACACAACACTACCCCTTTTGTAATTATTTTAATAGCTTTGGGGTTATAAATCAATCAAGGTGCTGGGGCTCATATCCATAAATATTTCTACAGCCTACCGTAATTATTCCATGTGCCCAACATAGGGCTACGCTCTGTTTCCGAAGCAGAGCCAAAATAAATATAGGAACCATCTCTTGTTTGATAGCGATATCTTGGCGATGAAAAATTATGCGAAGTTTCAGGCTCAGGTTCGGGTTCATGTTCATCATCATTTTTAGGTTCAGAACTGAAAATAATATCCACAGGGTTAAAGGCCAAAGGAGGACGCCTTAAGCGGGGGTACATCGGCTCAATTTCAGGCTCAGGTTCGGGTTCATATTCATATTCATCATCATTTTTATCTTCATAAAATGCACGCTCTAATTCAGAATTAGGATCGTAACAAAAATCAGGGTCAAAACGCTCTTCTGAGCAAAAATATGGGCGACATTCACGGCTATCTCCGCCACGAGGGGAGTAAACGGTAAAATACGGTACAGGAGGCACATCGTCTTCGGTAACCAAAGCAACCGTTATGCCAGCCCTCATGAACCGCTCACTTTGGTTCTCAATAGCACCAAAAATAGTCGTCACTAATCCAGTAGGTGATTGGGCAAATGATTTTGGGTATGCTAAAACGAGCGACGGCTGATGCGCTCTAATTAAATAGTGCAGGTTTTTGGTAATATATTCATAGCGTGTGCCTTTTCCGGATTCGAAGAAGTCACCCAAATCTTCTTCGCTGTAGCGAATCACACTTCGGTCGCCAATCGTTCGATCTGTATTCATAGATATTGCATCTCCATTCGGAGAATAATCCGACCACATAGTGCTTTTGGCAACCTCGTAGCCATCTTCATCTTCTAGGAGCAGCCCCGTGCCAAAAAAATCCCCCCAATAGCCCCTGTGTGGAATTCCACCGTGAGTCGCAAGAGTATAATTGTTTATTACCAAAGCATAAGGCAATCTGTTAAAAAGCTCTCTAAAAGCATCATAGCTAATATCTCTGATGTAAGGATCATTTCTGGCAGGTTTGTGCTCATCGCTAAACCTTTCATACATATCAGCAGTTTCGTGATTACCTCTTATAATATAAACCCGGTCGGGAAATTCATTGAAAAACTCCAGTAATTCCAGCAAAGTATATGCGCTGTTTTCGCCTCGATCCATAATATCTCCGAGAAATACCACTTTTTGAATACGGCCTTCACGTAGGTCTAGTGAAAGACGATCTCTTATTGCCCTAAACGTATATAAATCTCCGTGCAAATCTCCAACCACGGCAGTAAGACCTTTAATTTTTTCAACTCTTTCTCTTCGTGCAATTAAAAAACGAGTACGAAGCGTTCCGTTTGCACGACCGATTGCACCAAACAAGCGGCTATGAAACTGATAAATTTCCATTTCTGTAGGCATTACTGCGTAAGAAGGAATAGGTGCAACAAAGCTTATCAATGCAACTAGAAATACTAATATTTTTTTAATCATTTTTTTGCTACCTCTTTTTTATTTCTTTCATCATAAATTATGCGCCGCTTAAAACGGTGTGGAAAAGTTTTAACCAATATTTTGTAAATAACTGTACAAACCGAAAAGCACTAGTGATTGTAGCCCGGCTCATCTCCGACTACCGGAAGAAACTCTTTTTTGGGGCGTGACGAATGAAGCGAATTATATCCACCTACCATATGAATAGTCCTCGGGCTTCGTAATGAATGGAACGGATCATACTCC
>JAUNIE010000006.1:36208-41592 GCA_030523605.1 Clostridia bacterium
CTAAATCTGAATCGGAATCTAAATCCGAATATGAATTTGAATCAAACGTCTTCCCAGAAACACTAGGTTTCGGAGAACTTTTCGCATCAGAAGGAGTGTCATAATACTCGGTCATGGGGGCAGATTCAGAACCAGATTTAGACCCCGTGTCCATTATTTTGAAGATATTACTCACGCAGCATTGAGCACGCTCAAAATCAGAATCCGATTCATTATCAATATTCGCCGGATCAACAACCTCTCCAATGCGAAGGACACTACAACCACAATTAAATACGTCGCAAGGGCCAACTTCTTCCGAACCTGATTTTGAACAAGAATCTTCATAACAATGTCCACAACAACTGCAATCATGGCAAGAATCAGGCGAGGGCGTATCCACGCATTCACGACCTTCACCGTTACTTTTCGGGAAAACACGGAAATACTCTGAAGGTGGCATATCCTCTTCAACAATCAGTGCTACACTAACCCCACCATATGCAAATATTCCATCTTGATTTTCGATAGCGCTAAAAACAGTTGTCACGATTTTGCTAAGCGATTGATGGAGCGCTGAACCAAGCTCCGGCTGATGAGCTCGAACTAAATATTTCAGCGCTTCTGTGATGTCTGCGTAATCTTTCTCGTATGTACGCCAACGGTCAAAACATTTCGATACATCTCCTTCGCTAAACAAAATTACCCTGTCATCGTCTAAAGTACGCTTCATGTTCATCATCTTTGCACCTCCATGCAAAGAAAAATCCGCCCACTCAGTACTATATGCAACATCAGCTTTCTTGGAGCCTTCACGAAATCGCCCTTTACCGAAAAAACCTTTAATTTGCAAATCTTCACGTGGAATTCCGCCATGAACAGCCAGAGTATGACCGTTTATCACCAAAGCATAAGGCAATTTATTAAAGAAGCCTCCCAACCTGTACTCAATATTGTCGTCGACACCAAATCCCCTTTTTGCATCTCTAAAAAGCGGATCGTCCCTAGCAGGATTGTCACCTCGAAAGTATTTAAACATACTCATGTCCTCATGATTTCCTCGTATAATATAAACCTGTTCGGGGAATTCATTGAAAAACTCTAGCAATTCCAAAAGAGTCTCTGCACTGTGATTACCACGGTCCATAATATCACCGAGAAATACTACATTTTTAATACGGCCTTCATGTAGGTCCCTTGAAAGACGATCTCTTATTGCCCTAAATGTATATAAATCCCCGTGTAAATCTCCAACCACGGCGGTAAGACCTTTAATCGCCGTAACTCTTTCGTTTCCCGAGCGCACAAAACGTCTATCCAATATTCCTTCTGCTTTGTCAATTTCTCTACATAATTCTTCTTGGAAACTCACGATGTCCATTGGAGAAATTTGGGCATAAGCAGGAATGGCTCCAAAAAAACTTATCAAAGCCACAATAAATACTAATATTCTTTTTTTCACTTTTCAATACCTCTTCTTGTTTATCTACTTCTAACAAATAGCTCAGGTGCCATACCTTTTTTTACGATTGCAACCCTAGCTTTTCTACCCAGTTCAACAAAATCTTGACCTTTAACTGCACTAAAAATAGTCGTAATAATTTTATTTAGGGTTTGGTGGAAATCACCAAGCCATGACTGATGAGCTCGAATCAAATATTTTAAACAAATCTTATTTAATAATAAGTATTCAAGTTTACTCGATTCCTCAAAAAATTCTCTGACGCAACCTTCGTTGTAACAAACCAAAAGCGGGTTTTTACCTCTCAGCGAACCACTGCTTTTTGCATCGCCTTTCTTGTCGTAATCAGACCAAAGCGCACTATAAATAGGAGCAAAATGTTCTGTTTTTACATCCGAAATTTTTTCATTGCGCCAAAAATCCCTCCAGTAATTCCTGTGAGGGACGCCACCGTGCACAGCCAAAGTTTCATCGTTTATAACCGCTGCATAGGGTAACTGATTAAAAAAAGCAAACAGCAAATCATTTCCAATACTTTTGAATGCTTTTTCATTTCTCGCCAAGTTTTTTCCTCCGCCACCCATATACATGTCGATTGTTTCATGGTTTCCCCTAAGGAGAAACACTTTACCCGGATTTTCATTAAAAAACTTAAGCAAAATCAGCAGAGTCTTAAAACTACTTGGTCCACGGTCAATATAGTCACCCAAAAAAAGCACATTTTTTATCTCTCCGCTTTCAAGCGCCGGCTGAATATCATCAATAATTTTAATTAAATTTTCGTAATCTCCGTGAACATCGCCTATAACTGCCGTGTCACCCTCCAAATCCAATATTGCCGATTGTTTTTTGAGAGTATCGATTGCTTTTTTCATTTCTTGCCTAAGCATTAAAATCTCATAAGATTTTTGTCGGCTTCGTTCCATCAAACTTTTTAAAGCTTTACTCAGATGTGTTTTTCTTTTTTTATTTTTCCCCCTGATATACTGAAATTTTGCCACAGAATAAACGCTCGATTTTTTTGGATACAAAAATAGCTTACTTGCAGCGATCATTGTTTTGGACTGGGCAAACACCATGGGGCCAAAAATAGTAAACAAATCAAAAACTATAAAAACTATCAGTGACCTAAATAAAAATACTTTCACTCGGTGCCTCCTTTCTTTTAAAAAATTTCATGCATTATGTATTATAACACGTTCGTAATTATTTGTAAACAGTTTCTAAATTAAAAATTTTGTTTCATCTAACGAGAACATCCCATTTTTATTTTCAACCGTCATTTTGGCGAAAAAAATAAAATATTTTTGTAAAAAGTGTTGACAAATTATATTTATATGCTACAATTTGGTCTGTAAGCCATAAAAAAACAAAATATAATCTAGGAGGTAATTTTTATGAATATTAAAAAAAATTTTGCATGGTTTCTTATTATATTGGTAACAGTAGGAGGGATTTGTCTGGGTCGGCAATGCTATGCGGCCGATGATTCCGAGTCTTGGATGTCTAAAATACTCGATAGAACCAAGATTTGCGAGCTAAACATTCCCGGCACACACGACAGCGGCACCAAAAAAACTACTATTTTCACCGAGGCATTTGCATCTTGCCAAAGCGACTCCATCCCCGAACAGCTCGATAAAGGTATTAGGTATCTTGACATACGTATAGATTCTGACCTTTTGGTAAATCATGGCGGCGTCAGCTGCTACAAAAGCACGTTCTACAGACTTTATTTGTGCCACGTTTTAGATTATGCTTCTGATTTCTTGGAAAAAAATCCAAGCGAAACAATTATAATTCAGCTCAAAGAAGAAGGCAGTGGGAAAGGCGATTTTGACGACAACGTTAGCGACGAAATAGCCAAGAGATCAAATATATATCTCCCAATGAAAAACCCATCGGAACTTACTTTAAGCGACGTACGGGGAAAAATCGTTTTATTTACACGATCCGGGAATATATACAAGGCCTACAACTACGACAGATGGGCAGATAACTGCGCCTGTTGGCAGATAAATATCGGAAATTCATCGGGGATTTTGCAAGATTCGTATAACGACAGAAGCGAAAAAGAAAAAATGGACCATATACGAGATTTCTATAAAACAGTTTGGGAAGGCTATCCTTTCAAAGGCCTATTTTACATAAACTTTACAAGCTGTGTCGGCGGAGGTGTGCCAAAATCAGTGGCCAAAAATATAAATAAATCATTTAAATCATTCGTGGCTGAAAACCGTGGCAAAAAGTTCGGTGTGGTTTTGATGGACAACCCCGACAGTTCACTTATCTATGATATTTACAGTTCTAACTATGCATTTTAATAAGTTACGATAATATTTTGTGAAATTATTTGTTGACTAAATTGTTAGTTTTATGCTATTCTTGTTTTGAATAATGCCATATTTTTGAATAATACATCAGTAGTAAGATGGAGAGGTATCAAACATATGCGTAAAACTGATATTAGTCATTTCGGAAACACAGGATATACAGGGAACGGTGGCCCAAAAATAAAACCGCAAAGCAGTTTGTTTCATAAACTCAGATTGATGGTAAAGATGCTTGGCAGGTTTGGTTTGAGCGCCCTCACGATTATGTTTATGACCGGAATTATGGTTGTTTGCTCTTTGGCGGCTTACAGATCTTCGCTTCTGAAAAATGACATTGCACTAAATATAAACGCCTCAAAAATGGCGCTTACAAGTTTTGTCTACGTGAACGATGAGGATGGAAATCCAAAAGAATATCAAAGAGTTTACAACCTAGAAAACAGGGTCTGGGTAGATTTCCAGAACATACCCAAACATATGAAGGATGCTGCGATTGCCATTGAAGACAAGCGTTTTTATGAACATAAAGGTGTAGACTGGATAAGAACTACCGGTGCGGGGATGAATCTCCTTTCCGGTACACAAAGTTACGGCGGCTCCACACTTACTCAACAGCTTATTAAAAATATTACCGAGGACAATCAAGTAAGTCTTGCTCGTAAAATGAGGGAAATCTTCAGAGCAACTCAGCTTGAAGAAATGTATTCCAAAGACGAAATTTTGGAGTCTTATTTGAATGTTGTAAACTTCGGAAGCGGTTGTAGAGGTGTTCAGGCTGCCGCAAACGTATATTTTGGCAAGAATATAGAGGATTGTTCACTTATAGAATGCGCCACAATCGCAGGAATCACACAAAATCCAACGGCATACAACCCAATCTATCACCCCGAAAACAACAGAGAACGCCGTGAAACCGTTCTCAGGGAAATGATAGACCAAAACAAAATATCACAAGATGAATTTGATGAAGCTATGGAAATGTCTGCAAATATGGACTTCAGCGAGGCCGAAGAAAGAGCTGAAAAAGAAATATCTTCCGCTGCAATCCGTAATTGGTACATGGAAACTCTTCTCAGAGATGTCGTGAATGACCTTTGCGTAAAATATCACATAGGCAAATCTGCCGCAGAAGATATGCTCTATACACAAGGGCTTAAAATTTACAGCGCCATGGACGAAAAAGCCCAAACCATAGCCGAAAATGTACTCAAAGATTCATCTGTAATGCCCAAAGATAAAAACTTACAACTCGGGTATATAATGATGGATCCAAATGGAAGAGTTTTGGCGACGCTCGGCTCAAGAAATGAAAAAACAGGAAATCTTCTTTATGATAGGGTAAGCGCAAGACGTCAGCCCGGTTCGACCATAAAACCCCTTGCTGCTTATACTCCGGCAATAGACTGGGGAATTTACAACTATTCATCACTCGTGCCCGACGAACCTCTGAAAATAGACAGTGACGGCAACAACAAAATAAAAAATTGGCCGGAAAACTGGTATAAGAGCTATAAAGGACGTGTCACACTCCAGTGGGCACTTGAAAAATCCGCAAACGCTCCCGCAGCTCAAGTTGTTAACCTGATTACTCCGCAAAAGAGCTATGAATT
>JAUNIE010000007.1 GCA_030523605.1 Clostridia bacterium
GATGATGACGATGATGGTTTGCCTCAAAAGGACTCACTAAAATAACGTAGAAAAAATGTCACTTTTAGTGGCATTTTTAATTTTTTTGAAAAAAATAAATTTAGTGGTTGATATTTAGTAAAAGGTGTGATATCATAATATAAATTATATATTCTCTATATAATTTGAATATTTTTAAGGAGGAAAAAATTATGAAAAAAGGTTTATTACTAGCGATTTTAGCGATGCTCACAAGCGTAACATTAGTGGGGTGTGGTCAGAAACCGGAGGAACAAAATACTGATGATTCTTCAAATACCGTAGCAACAGACGATCAAAAGAAAGATGAACAATCTGACGATCAGAAGTCGGACGAAAAATCAGAAGATCAAAATAAGGATGAGAATTCCGACGGAAACAAAGACGAGAATGCCCAAAATGTTGACTTGGGAGAAAAAACCATCGAAGGCGAGAGCGTTGAAGGAACCCTTTATGGTACAGGAAAGTATCGTTTGACAAAAGCTTCGGACAAGGTTATTGTGGAATGGGCAAAGGACGACTCCAAAAACACAATAGAATACCTCTTTAGCGGCGACAAACTCTCGGCCATAAGGTTTACCTCGACTTACGAGAACGAGGAACAAGCAAAATCCGTTTACGATGCCATATCCAAAAACGAAAATAGCAAGAAGAGCCTTAAGAATGTTAAAATTGACGGAAAAGTTGTTAGCTATGAGGCTGTTGAAAGTGAATGGGCCGAGATTAAAGATTATTCAAAAGACAAAATCTTTGACGAACAAAAAGCTGAACTTGAAAAACTCAGCAAAGTTGACGATATCAGATCCGATGACTAAAAGATTACCGACAGAGCCACCGTTTGGTGGCTTATTTTTTGCTTAAAATATTTATATTTTAGCAAAATATTTGACATAACACTCACACATATGTATAATAGCAATATAAATAAATTGGGGGAGGTAATAATATGATAGGAGACGTTAAAAAAGCAGAAAAACAACTTAACGAATTGCTTACTAAACCGGGAGTTAGCAGACTTTTGAATGTATTTAAAAATACTACGGGAAACAGTTTGACTGCAGACAATTATATTGAGCAGGTCAAACACAATACACCCGAGAGATCGGAAAAAACTCTTGGAAAGCTGTGTGTAAATGCGGATAAACTGGTGGAAATCGTGAGACTTTTGAGCACAAGACCTCACACGAACAGCAATAGTAATTTTGTAAAGCTTATTAGGAATAAAGTTGTTGGAAATGATAAATTAATTACGTATCTCCAGGGCGACGATTTGGGCTATAAGCCAAAACCTGTCAGGGATGCTCTTATGAGATATCTCAAGCTCACGGATAAACAAGCTGAGGATAAAATTCCGGAAAGCGAAGCTAAAAAAGATTTGCAAGTACAACTAAAACGTAAGAAAAACAAAAATTTATTAGGCAAAATAAAAAGTGGGCGCCTGGTTGATAGGCTTAAAGCCCTTGTGGTAGCATTACTTATTCTCACAATAGATTATGCGCCACAACGAGTATTGTCCATGATGAATCAACAGTTAGAAGAAGTAGACCGAAAACGCCGCAAAAAACATGAACCTGAAAATACTGGGAATCAAGATGCGGATAGGCAGCGCCAAGATGCCGGCCAACCTACCGCCGCCCGTCCGGAAACGCCGGGGGAAAAAGCGCAAAGGTGGCAAGACGGCAGGTTAACAGTAGATGAATTCAATAACTTAAAAGTAATTGATGCTAAAGAATTAACAGTAGTACACATACCTGAGGGCGTTACGGAAATCAAAAATAATACTTTTGTCAGTATGTTCAACAGTTTTCTGGTTTTTGATACAAATGAAACTTTGCAAAAAGTTTTTATACCTAAAAGCGTGAAAACAATACAACATAATGCATTTGACAATTGCTTAAAATTGGAATCTGTGAATATAGCAGATGGAGCTAGCCTGGACATCGAGGATGAAGCTTTTCGTAGATGTTATGTTTTAGAAAGGATTAATATACCATCCGGCACAAAAAGTATAGGAGAATCGGCTTTTGGGCGCTGTGATAAGGCTTTGAAATCCGTAACAATTCCGGGGAGTGTGCATGTTGTTGGCAAAGGTGCTTTTTTGAGTTGTGATAGTTTAGAAACTGTAACGCTCGAAGATGGTGTTCTTAAGATAAGTGAGAGTGGATTTAACGGATGTAAAAAGTTAAATACTATAATTGTCCCTAAAAGTCTTCAAGCGATTGGTGAAGATGCTTTTAAAGATTGTCCAAAAGACATGGATATTTTGGGCGATGCAAAAGAGTCGGTAAAAAACCAAATTCGCCGCCAGATAGGGCAGCCTGAAGTGGCAGTCGGCGCAGACGAGTAGTTTAAAAAATATAATAAAAGCGGCCATTACCTTTCAAAAAAGCAGTGGCCGTTATTTTTGCGCACAAAAAAGCCACCGATTTATATTTTCGGTGGCTGGGTTTTATTTTTATGTTACATTCTGAATTTTTGTTTTCTCTGCGGTTTGAAACTATATATAAATCCAAGAATTGAGGCCGTCATCATAACAGTATATGCCCAGAATTTATTTTGATCTCCCGTTTTTAAATTTCCCACTGAGAAAACGCCATTCGATGCACCGCTTCCGGATTTTTTAGCTATAACGTAGGTTGAAAAGCTGTCGGTTTCAAAATTCAGCACTCCGTCTGCGGAGCTATATTTTGTATCCACGACTGAAATTTCATTGCCGTGAACTTTTATTATGCTGTAAGAATCGTATTTTCTGAGGTCTTCGGCAAGCGTTAAACTTATTCCTATGGGCGAATCTATTTCGGCTAGCAGATTCTCCCATTTTTCGCCTGTGTTTCCTTTTAGGATAAAGTTATTTAGTTCCATATCCAAATACGCCACAGGTTCAAGTCCTTTTTCTGTCGCAAACGAATTGATTTTAGTTTTTTCTTCTGAAGTTGCCACTGAATCTGAAATCGTTAGCGCTGCATTACCTGAATTTACAACTTTATTCGCTCCCGATATATTTCCTGCCACTAAGGAATTCGTGAGTATATTTACCTCATCTGGGTGTGCTGTAAATATATCTCCGACAACAATTTGATCCTTTGGCATTACAAAGGTGAATGTGCTCTGATTTTGCCCGGGAGTCACTTCTACGTCCTCACCGATTGTGCCTTGTGCAAATTGGTATCCATAATCAGGAATAAGATGTATGGTAACTTCTGTTCCGGGTTCCACGGTGTATGCGCCGCCGGTATTGTCCTCTTTGCCCCGAATACCCTCGCCGGGGTCGATAGAAACTTTCCCGTTTTTAGTGGTCATATCCTCATCGAGTCCCGTACCCGGGTATGCCCATACAACTGTATACACAGCTTCTCTGAAGATAGCGGTGTGTTCTCCTTTGCTGATTGTCACTTCTTTACCGTTTTCCAACAAACCCTGGTCAAGAATCGCCATTATTTCGTTTGTCCAGCTAACTTTTAATTGGACTTTTTCTATACTGCTGTCAAATGTATACTGCCCATCAGCGCTTTTGGTTGTGCCGTCATCTAATTCTTTATAATTTTCTCCATCGGTAGAGTATTCAATAGTAGCCCAAGTTGATTTAAAATTATCGTCATAATCTACAGTTTGGCGCACCTCATCGACAACGCATTTTAGATTTAACACTATGCTTGCATCATCGCTCTTCACAAAATTTGCTTCTACCGAAATTTCGCCACTTGTAGCTGTTATCGAGCCTAAACGTACATTTTCGTCTTCAGTTGATTTTGTTAAGTCAGAGGTGACATCAGTGCCATTAATTTTTAGCTGCGGTAAAAATCCTTCGTTGGGCGAAAGGGCAAAAACTACGGTTGCTCCCACAGGTATATCCGTTATAGTTCCGTCCGCATTGGGCGTGCAATCCGTGATTTCGGGATTTGGATCAGATGCGTTAGTTGTGTATACTACCGACATACTTCCGCTACTCTCACCATCGGTGGTGTAGTTGTACGCTTTGTTTTCCGTGTTTACCGAAAAATTATCTCCAATAACATTAATTGTACAGGTATCAGTTGCAAGCGCCATGTTTTTGGTTAGGTGAGCCACGAAATTAGCCATAAAACAAATGCAACAGAAAAGTGATAAAAATCTTCTAATTTTTACTTTCGACATTTTTACTCCTCCTTTGTTTTTAAGAAAAAACAACCTAAAACACTTCGTTATAATTTGTGTTTTGTGTAAGTATAACATATTTATTTAAACATGTCAACTAAATATTGTATTTTTGTTTTATTTTTAATTTTTTTAATTTTGTGCCCCCTTTATTTCGGCATAGTTTTGTGGTTTACTGGTAATATAGGTATATAAAATAAAAAGGGGATTTTTAAAATTTTTAATTTCAGTTCTAAACTTATGGAAATTTCTGATAAAGCAGAAAAGCTTTGTGAGAGTCAGTTTGAAAAAATCAGAAAAACCGAAGAATTTAATCAGCAAAAAGTCTTAAAGGCTTTTATCGATTCTGGAGTCAGCGAAAGCCACTTTGGAATTACTACGGGATATGGTTACGGCGACCGTGGGCGAGATAAACTTGACGAAGTTTTTGCGAAAATTTTTGGTGCCGAAGATGCACTGGTCAGGGCAAATTTTGTCAGCGGTACTCATGCACTTACGACTTCCTTGTTCGGAGTTTTGAGGCCAAACGATAAAATGCTCAGCTTGACGGGTAAACTTTACGATACTATGATGGGTGTGGTGGACTCAAAAAGCGAAGATTTCGGTTCGCTCAAAGATTTTGGTATAGGTTTCGATTATGTCGATTACAATGAAAATAAAGAGGAATATTATAAACTTATATCCGAAAAGCTCTCAGAGAAGTTTAAACTAATATATATTCAGCGTTCGAGAGGCTATACACTCAGAAAATCGCTTTCGGTTTCGGAAATAAAAGAAATTATTGATTTTGTAAAAAGCATTTCACCGGATGCGATAATAATGGTTGATAATTGTTACGGCGAATTCGTGGAAAAGTCAGAACCTTCAGAGGTCGGAGCGGATATAGCGGTTGGCTCACTTATAAAAAACCCCGGCGGCGGGATAGCGCCAACAGGCGGATATATTCTTGGGAGAAAAAAGTACGTTGATATGTGTTCATATCGTCTTACGGCTCCGGGAATAGGCAAAGAAGTCGGTGCGACACTCGGGGTAAACCGAGAACTGTTTATGGGAATATTCAGCGCTCCGCACGTTGTTGCGGAAGCACTTAAAACGGCGGTTTATACATCGGCACTTTTTGAGCTCATGGGTTTTGAAGTGTATCCAAAATGTAAAGATATCCGATGCGATATAGTCGAGTCACTGATACTGGGTTCGGGAGATGCATTAAAAGCATTTTGCAGTGGCATACAGTCAGGCTCTGCCGTGGATTCATTTGTTACGCCGGAACCTTGGGATATGCCCGGGTATGATAGCCGGGTAATAATGGCTGCGGGAACATTTATAGGTGGTTCATCCATAGAGCTCTCCGCAGACGGGCCTATGAAAGATCCGTATCCTGTGTGGGTTCAGGGCGGCACGAATTTTTACGCCGCCAAAATAGGTATACTTAAAGCCGCAGAAAAAGTTTTATCTCTCGCTAATCAGTAATATTTAGCTTATAGTTTCTCATATATTTATCAAAAAGGATAAAATGTACGGGGGATAAGGTTCATGGCAAACAGCGAGATAAAAACTCCTCATATGGTCAATCTTGAGGGCAGAAAGAATCTAAGTATAACAGGCGTTAAGGAAGTTGGAAGTTTTGATGACCGAGAAATCACGGCGCATACGGACATGGGGAAACTCCTTATAAAAGGCAGTAATTTGAATATAAAAAAGCTTAATCTTGATACTTGCGACCTGGAAATAACGGGTAAAATATGCGGCATTAATTACTTGGATGGATGCGGTGAAGGCAGTGGATTTTTTAAGCGCATATTCAAATAGAAATTTATGAGGTTTTAAAAATGAACCAATTTTTGATGGTGCTCTATTCGTTAATGTTGGGGGCATTTCTGGGAATATTTTACGACATATTTCGGATACTGAGGCTTCTCATAAATCCAAAAAATTTGTCTGTTTTTATCCAGGATATAATTTACTTTCTGATAAGCGGTTTTGTAACGTTTGTTTTCGTACTGATTATGAACTCTGGAGAGTCAAGATTTTACATTTTGGCAGGAGAAGCATTAGGTTGGATTTTATATCATGTAAGTTTGGGAGATTTTATTTACAAGAGACTAAAAAATATTGTAAAAACCCGACAAGCAAAAAGTTAAAAATAGTTCTCATGCATAAGTTATGAACGAATTTTAAAAAAATCTTGAAATTGCATTTTATATTAGTGCATAATATAGAGTATATTTGAGGAAGTATTCTTAAGGAAAGAGTTTGTGACTGCGTATGAGCCGAAATGCGAAAAAAGTCAAAAAATTTGTTTTTAAGTTCATATTGTTTGCTTTGCTGGGATATGCTCTGTTTCTCTTCATTGACCAGTTCGTAAAAATTAAGACAAAAAGCGATGAGCTTAATAGTGTAAAAGAAAAGATAGCGGTTCAAGAAGAAAAAAATCGTAAGATGAAAGAGGAACTTGAAAGTAGTAGCGAGGAATCTAAAAATAATGGAAATTCTTTCCCGGGCAAAGGTTCAGAAACCATAGTTTTTGAGAATGTTACGGAATAGAATTCATTTATTATAAAAATCAACAAATTTTGGGAGGAAAAAAGTCGTATATGAGTTTAGAAACCGGCGAAAAAAAATTGGAAGTAGGAGCTATAGTTAGCGGAAAGGTAACAGGTATAGCAAAATTCGGAGCATTTGTGGAGGTAGCGCCGAAAAAAACCGGGCTTGTGCATATATCGGAGATATCGAATGGTTTTGTTAAAAATATTTCTGATTATTTTAGTGAAGGGCAAATTGTAAATGTCAAAATTTTGAGTATAAATCCGAGCGGAAAGATTGAACTTTCTATAAAACAAGCGGAAAATCCGGATTTAATAAAAGATAATAATGAACAGTCTAGTAATTCCTTCGGCGATAAGCAGTTTCACCGAAAAAACGTTCAAGCCCCCAGGACGAATAGTTTTGAGGATATGATGGCTAAGTTTAAAAAAGCGAGTGAAGATAAACTTTCAGGCATAGCACAGCCGGTTGAAAGTAGGAGACGTAGGAATTTTCATAATAATAACAGTTAGTCTATGCTACATTTTTAAGGCCGAACTTAATTATAAACAGTTTGGCTTTAATTTTTGTATAAATTATAGAATTATAATGTATTCTTTAAAACATATTGTAAATAACTTGATTTTGATATAAAATAATATTTTAAGTAATAACAATCATCGGAGGCAAAGATGAAACTGAATTTTACAAAAATGCACGGATGCGGTAACGATTATATCTATATAGATTGTTTAAAAAATGATATTTCGGATCCCGTAAATTTAAGTATAAAATTATCGGATAGGCGTTATCAGATAGGCGGTGACGGGATAATACTTATTTGTCCGTCAAAAGTTGCCGATGCAAAAATGAGAATCTTCAATAAAGACGGAAGTGAAGGCAAAATGTGCGGAAACGGAATACGCTGCGTGGCAAAGTATCTTTATGATAATAATTTGGTAAGCGATAAAAATCATATAACCGTGGAGACTCTCAGCGGCACAAAGACATTATCGATAGTGGAAGATAATGGTAATGAAGCAATAGTTAAAGTTGATATGGGTAAAGCGATTTTGTCTGCGGAAGATATACCGACAATTTTCTCAAAAGATAAAATTGTAAATGAACCGATAACGGTTGCGGATAAGACTTACAATGTGACGTGTGTTTCAATGGGTAATCCACACTGCGTAATTTTCTGTGATGAAGTTTATTCTGCAGACGTTAAAGGGGTAGGATCCAAACTTTCGGCAAACAGTATATTCCCTGAGGGAGTTAACGTGGAGTTTGTAAGTGTTACCGATGATAAAAATCTTGCGATGAGAGTCTGGGAAAGAGGCAGCGGCGAAACACTTGCGTGCGGTAGCGGAGCTTGTGCGAGCGTTGTGGCGGCGGCTGAAAACGAACTTTGTAAAAAGGGCGAGGATATAACGGTACATTTGCGCGGCGGAAAATTAACGGTAAATTATTCCGATGACGGTGTTTTAATGACAGGGAATGCAGTAAAAGTTTTTGAAGGAGAAATAAAGCTATGACAAAATATGTATTTGTAACAGGCGGAGTAGTTTCAGGACTCGGCAAAGGAATAACGGCAGCATCACTGGGAAGACTTTTAAAATCCAGAGGGCTCAAGGTAATGGCGCAGAAACTTGACCCTTACATAAACGTTGATCCTGGCACAATGAGCCCATATCAGCACGGCGAAGTTTTCGTAACCGAGGACGGCGCCGAAACGGATTTGGATTTGGGGCATTATGAGAGATTTATAGATGAAAATCTGAATAAATACTCAAATCTCACAACAGGTAAAGTCTACTGGAACGTACTTCAGAAAGAAAGACGCGGTGAATATCTCGGTGAAACGATTCAGGTAATCCCGCATATAACGAATGAAATAAAGAAATTCATTTATTCGGTAGGCGAAAAATCGAACGCTGATGTGGTTATAACCGAAATCGGAGGAACTACGGGTGATATCGAAAGCCAGCCGTTTTTGGAGGCAATACGCCAAGTTTCCACAGACGTCGGGGAAGAAAACTGCGTTTTTATTCATGTCACGTTGGTTCCATATATTGCCAGTTCGGGCGAGTATAAGTCAAAGCCGACCCAGCATTCCGTAAAAGAACTTCGTTCGCTTGGAATTAACCCCGATATAATAGTTGCACGTTGCGATCAGCCGCTCACACAGAGCATAAAAGATAAAATTTCACTTTTCTGCAATGTGAAACCTGACTGCGTAATAAATAATATCACTGTTTCATCGCTCTACCATGCTCCGGCAATGCTTGAAGAAAGTAATTTCTCGGATATCGTGTGCAGAGAACTGCATCTGGACGCAAAAAAAGGTGATATGTCCGCTTGGAATGATATGCTCGAGAGAATAGATAACAGAACGAAAAAAGCTAAAATTGCGCTTGTTGGAAAGTATGTGCAGCTTCACGATGCGTATTTGTCTGTTGTCGAGGCGCTCAACCATGGTGGGTTTGAAACGGATACAAATATAGAAATTAAATGGATTGATTCTGAGCTTATAACCAAATTTACAGTCAATGATCATTTGGGAGATTGTGATGGTATACTTGTTCCTGGAGGCTTTGGAGGCAGAGGCCTTGAAGGTAAGCTCGAGGCCGCAAAATATGCACGGGAACATAATATTCCTTATCTTGGAATTTGTTTGGGAATGCAAGCTGCGGTTATAGAGTTTGCAAGAGATGTTCTGGGCTTTACGGACGCCAATTCGGAAGAATTTGACGAAGGTACGCAGAACCCCGTCATACATCTTATGAGCGACCAAAAAGATAAGACCGAAAAAGGCGGTACAATGAGACTCGGAGCTTATCCGTGCCGTATAAAAGAAGGTTCGGTGATGAGCAAAGCTTATGGCAAAGAAGAGGTAGCCGAAAGACATCGTCATAGATACGAATTTAATAATGAATACCGTGCGCAGATGGAAGAACACGGCATGAAAATAACAGGCGTTTCACCGAATGGTGTACTTGTTGAAGCTGTAGAAATACCAAGCCTTAAGTTTTTTGTCGGAGTTCAGTATCACCCTGAATTTAAGAGTCGCCCGAACCACGCACATCCGCTTTTCCGTGAGTTTGTAAGAGCGGCGAGCCATAAATAATTTCGTGTTTCTTGGAGAATTGTATTAATGATAAAATTGAATGAAAATTTTGATAAATTAAAAAAGAATTATCTTTTTGCGGAAATCGCAAAGAGAACTGAGGAGTACAAAGCCCAAAATCCAAATGCGGACGTAATAAAACTCGGTATAGGTGACGTTACATTGCCGCTTTGTAGTAGTGTTCTCGATGCTATGCACGAGGCCGTTAATGAGATGGGCGAAACAGCTACATTTAGAGGGTATGGGCCTTATGAGGGATATGAGTTTTTGCGCACGGCGATAAGTGAAAGCTACTTAAGATATGGAATTGATATACAGCCTGATGAAATATATGTTTCCGATGGAGCAAAGAGCGATACCGCAAACATTTTAGAAATTTTCCAAACTGGCGGAAATGTTCTGATACCCAATCCGACTTATCCGGTCTACGTGGATAGTAGTATTATTGCGGGAAGAAACATTTGCTATATTGATGCCAATGAAAGCAACAATTTTTTGCCACTGCCCGATTATTCGGTAAAACCGAGCATTATATATCTTTGTTCACCCAATAATCCCACGGGGGCTGTGTATAATAAAAAACAGCTCAAAGAATGGGTTGATTATGCACTTGAAAACCAGTCGATAATATTATTTGATGCCGCATATGAAGCTTTTATAGAAGATCCAGATTTGCCGCACAGTATATTTGAAATAGAGGGTTCAAAGGAATGCGCTATAGAAATATGTTCATTTTCCAAAGGTGCAGGGTTTACGGGTGTCCGCTGCGGATACGTCGCTATACCCAATGAACTCAAAGTTGACGGCAAAAGTGTAGGCGAGATGTGGCTTAGACGTCAATCAATTAAATTTAACGGTACGTCGTATATCACGCAGAAAGGAGCTGCAGCGGCACTCTCAAAAGAAGGCATGGAGCAAGCCCGAAAAAATATCAATTACTACAAAGAAAATGCTAAAATGCTGTCTGAAACGCTAAAAGGATTGAATATTTGGCATATCGGGGGTAAGAATTCACCTTATATTTGGCTTAAATGCCCGAATAATATGGATTCATGGGAGTTTTTCGACATTCTTTTAACAAAGTCAAATATAGTAGGTACGCCCGGCTCGGGATTTGGTACAAACGGCGAAGGTTTTTTCAGACTCTCCTCATTCGGTAAAAAAGAGGATGTAGAAAAAGCAACCCAAAGAATAAAGAAGTTACAATTTTAATTTAAAATTTTTATATTGAGAGGTAGAAAATTATGGCATTCGACAAAAACAAGGCACTTGAAACGGCGCTCGGACAAATCGAAAAACAATTCGGAAAAGGAGCAGTAATGAAGCTCGGCAAAAACGAGGCAATGCACGTAGACGCTATCCCCACAGGCTCGCTTTCGCTGGATATTGCACTCGGTATCGGCGGACTCCCCAGAGGAAGAATTATCGAAATCTATGGTCCGGAATCTTCAGGTAAGACAACGCTCGCACTTTCGTGTATCGCACAGGGCCAGAAAATGGGCGGAACAGCAGCATTTATAGACGTTGAACATGCTCTTGACCCTGTTTATGCATCTAATTTGGGCGTTGATATAGATTCGCTACTCGTTTCTCAGCCCGATACAGGTGAACAAGCGCTCGAAATTACTGAATCACTGGTTCGTTCGGGTGCCATAGATGTCATAGTCGTCGACTCGGTAGCAGCACTCGTCCCGAGAGCTGAAATTGAGGGCGAAATGGGAGATTCACACGTCGGACTTCAAGCAAGACTTATGTCTCAAGCGCTCAGAAAGTTGGCAGGCGCAATTTCAAAATCAAATTGCGTGGCGATATTTATCAATCAGCTCCGTGAAAAAGTTGGAATTATGTTCGGTAACCCCGAAGTTACACCCGGCGGCCGTGCACTTAAATTTTATTCGTCTGTAAGAATTGACATCAGAAGAATTGAAACCCTTAAATCGAATGGCGAGATGATTGGTTCCAGAACGAGAGCTAAAGTTGTAAAAAACAAGATAGCGCCGCCGTTTAGGGAAGCTGAGTTCGATGTGATGTATGGTGAAGGAATTTCACACGAAGGCGAAATTTTAGATTTGGCAGTTAAACTTGATATAATTCAAAAAAGTGGTTCATGGTTCGCGTGTGGTGATAAAAAACTTGCGCAAGGTCGTGATAAAACTAAAGAATATCTGAAAGACAATCCCGAGTTTGCGGCAAGCATCGAAAAGCAAGTCAGAGATAGTTCAAATGCGATTTATTCGAAACCCTCAATGGCGAGAAATATGCAAGCGGAGACTGCTCCGGAGCAGACGAGTAAAGAAGAAGAGGCGGAAGAAGAATAATTATATAATTAATTGAAGGTGCATATATTTGATAATTACGAAAATCACTAAATCAAAAAAAGGTAATGCGCTGATATATGCCGATAATAACTATTTGACAAGTGTTCCCATGGAAGTTTTCATAAAAAGCAGGCTTAAAGTTGGAAGCGAGATTGATGAAAACACTTTGGAAGAACTTGTAAAAGAAATGGATTTTAACAAAGCTAAGGAAAAAGCTCTGAGGTTACTTTCCCTCAGGGCTCATTCCAAGAAAGAATTAACAGATAAACTTAAAAATTCTTCAGGTGAGGAAAGTGCCGAAAAAGTCGCCGAAAAGATGCAAAGTTTAGGGCTCATTGACGATAGAAGTTTTGCGGTTTCTTATGCGTCTGAGCTGTTTTCGAAAAAGCTCCATTCGGTCAGTAAGGTTAAATATGAGCTTTCCAAAAAAGGTATTTCGAATGATATTATAGAAGAAATTATCGAGGAAATATCGCCTGATGAGAGGCAAAATATTGAAAAAATTTTTGAGAAAAAACATTTTGATGTAAACGATGAGAAGAATTTTAGGCGAACGGTAGCATATTGCCAAAGGCTCGGATACAGCTGGAATGACATAAAATCAGTTATAAATTTGTATAATCAAACTTAAAAACTAGGGGGGTACGTAAAATGAATATCGCAAATAAACTTACTGTTTTGCGCATTTTTTTGGTATTCCCTGCTATTTTTTTTGTTTTGTGTGATTGGCTTCCATATAGATGGTTTTTAGCCTTTTGCATATTTTTGGCAGCATCTTTTACTGATTATTTGGACGGAAAAATCGCCAGAAAATATGGTTATATAACCGACTTTGGGAAAATTATGGATCCGCTTGCAGATAAAATGCTGATTATTTCTATGTATATTTGTTTTGTAGGGCTTGGAATTTCACCGATTTTACCGGTAGTTTTGATAGTATTGCGTGAATTTTTGATAACATCACTGCGTTTCTTGGTGTCCGAAAAGAAAAATATAGTCATAAGCGCAAATATTTTCGGAAAATTAAAAACGCTCAGTCAGATAATCGCAGTGAGCGCTGTAATGGTATCGCAAATGTACATAGAAATATTCGGTAATAATTATGTTGTAGCACTAAATTTATTGGTTAGCACTTTGATATGGCTCAGCTGTGCATTTTCCATAATTTCTGGTGTGATATATTTATATCAAAGTAAGAAAATTTTGTTTTCAAACCGATGAAATTTGAAAGGAGATTAAAGATGAAAATTTATAATACTTTAACAAACAAAAAGCAAGAATTCGTGCCTATCGAAGACGGGAAAGCTAAAATATATGCATGTGGCCCGACTGTTTATAATTATATTCATGTTGGTAATTCCAGGCCGATTTGCGTGTTTGACGTGCTCAGAAGATATCTTGAGTATATGGGGTATGATGTTACTTTTGTTCAAAATTTCACGGACATTGACGATAAGATAATCAAGAAAGCTACCGAAGAAAAATCAGATTTTATGACGGTTTCGAGAAAATATATCGACGAGTACAAAAAAGATGCAGCTGGTCTGAACGTCAGGGAGGCGACGATTCACCCAAAAGCAACGGAAAACATTGATGAAATCATAAAAATAATAAGCGAATTAATAAAAAAAGGTCACGCATATGCGGCGGAAAACGGCGATGTTTATTTTAGTACGAGGTCGTTTAAAGAGTACGGAAAGCTTTCAGGACAGACAATTGATGATTTACAGTCCGGAGCGAGGATAAAAGTAGGAGAGATAAAGAAAGACCCGCTGGATTTCGCACTTTGGAAAGCAGCTAAAGAGGGTGAACCTTATTGGGAGAGCCCCTGGGGGAAGGGGCGTCCAGGGTGGCATATTGAATGCTCGGCGATGGCCGGAAAATATCTCGGCAAAACGATTGATATACATTGTGGCGGTCAAGATTTGATTTTTCCTCACCACGAGAATGAAATTGCACAGAGTGAAGGCTGTAATGGTGTGGATTTTGCGCACTACTGGATGCACAACGGATACATAAATGTAAATAGTCAAAAAATGTCAAAATCATTGGGAAATTTTTTTACTGTGCGAGAAATCGCCGAAAAATATGGTTATGAACCTATAAGGTACCTTATGATTGCGTCGCATTATCGCAGTCCGATAAATTTCAGCGAAGAAATAATCATGCAGTGTAAATCCGCTCTGGAGAGGCTCTATAAATTCAGAGAAAACTTGGAATTTGCGGTAAAAAATGCAGCTGAGAGCGCAGGAAAAATAGAATTTGATATTGCAAGCTATAAAAATAAATTTATCGAAAAAATGAACGATGACCTGAATACAGCTGATGCTTTGGGCGTAATATTCGAACTTGTTAAGAACGTGAATATGAATATTATCCCGAAATCAGGTATTGCCGGCAAAGCACTTCTTAGTGGCATTTTGGAATTGTTCAATGAATTAACGGGTGTATTGGGAATTTTGTATGAGGATAAAACTCAGGGGCAAAAATCCATAAGTGAGGACGAAATTAAAGAACTGATAGATAAGCGAAATCTTGCCAGAAAAGAAAAAAATTGGCAACGAGCCGATGAAATAAGAGATGAACTGAAAAGCAAGAACGTGATAATAGAAGACACACCACAGGGCACAAAATATACTATAAAATAATGGCGGTGATGAGTGCAGTTTTTCTGCGAAAAAAATGAGATCATCAATAATAAAACTTGATAAAATAAATGTGTCGTTTGATAATGAATTAATACTTAATAATTTAAGCCTCGATATAAAAGAAGGGGAGTTTGTAACTCTCCTCGGCCCGTCGGGCTGCGGGAAAACTACCACTTTGAGGATTATTGCGGGTTTCTTGGCACCGGATAGCGGAAATGTTTTTTTCAGAGGCAAACGAATAAATAATGTACCGGCGCATAAAAGAGAAGTAAACACGATATTTCAAAAGTATGCGTTGTTTCCGCACCTGAATGTTTATGAAAATGTGGCATTCGGGCTTAGGATTCAAAAAAAATCCGAAGATGAAATCAGAAAAAAAGTTACCGAAATGCTAAAAATGGTCAATTTGAGCGGATATATCGACAGAGGTATCGAATCACTGTCAGGCGGGCAACAACAAAGGGTTGCCATAGCAAGAGCGCTTGCCAACAATCCTAAGGTTTTGCTTCTTGATGAGCCTTTGGGTGCGCTCGATTTGAAGCTACGAAAAGACATGCAGACCGAACTCAAAAATATTCATCAAAGAACTGGGATAACATTTATTTTGGTAACACACGACCAAGAAGAGGCGCTTTCGATGTCCGATACAGTGGTAGTCATGGATAAAGGGCGTATTCAGCAGATCGGAACTCCAACCGATATTTATAATGAACCGAAAAATGCTTTTGTGGCTGATTTTATAGGAGAAAGCAACATAATCGAAGGCACTATGATAGAAGATTATAGGGTGAAATTTGCCGGAAAAGAGTTTCAATGTATTGACTCGGGATTTGGCAGTATGAAACCTGTCGACGTTGTTATTAGGCCGGAAGATGTCAGAGTTACGACGCCTGAAAACGGTTATATTTCGGGCACGGTTACTTCTGTTACGTTTAAGGGTGTACATAATGAAATAATCGTTGATGTTGACGGATTTAAGTGGATGATACAAACGACTGCAGGTCAAGAAGAGGGAGATAAAATCGGTCTGATAATAAATCCTGACGACATACATATAATGAAAAAATCGGTATACTCATCTGAAGTGGGCGATTATAGTGCGTTCAGTGATGAGTTCTATGAGGAACAACATCCTCATAAATAGATTGTTACAAATTTTAGAAAAATAAGGAGAAAAGCGGGGCAAAAATAAATTGAAAATAAAATTAAATCTTTTCCCATATGTTTTGTGGATGTCGTTTTTCGTAACAGTACCGCTGATACTTGTGATAATATTTGCCTTCACCACTCCGGACGGCGGATTTACGTTTGACAATATAATTTATGCAACAAAATATTCGGCGGTTTTTTGGCGGTCGATAGTTTTAGGTGCGGTTTCAACGTTAATGTGTTTGATAATAGGATATCCGATGGCGTATTTTATTGCAAAAATCAAAGCAAATTTCCAGAGCGTTTTCATAATGCTCCTTATGATACCGATGTGGACGAGCTTTTTGCTCAGAACGTACGCATGGATGACTATACTCGAATATAACGGACTGCTTAATAAATTGATTTCATTTTTGGGTTTTGAAAAAATAAATATGATTAATACTCCTGGCGCAGTTGTTCTCGGGATGGTATATAATTTTCTGCCATATATGATACTTCCTATTTATACAGTCCTTTCAAAAATAGATACTAAAGTTATTGAGGCGGCGCAGGATTTAGGAGCAAATAAATTCACGGTATTTAAAAAAGTTATTTTCCCGCTTAGCCTTGCGGGAGTCGTTTCGGGCATAACCATGGTTTTCGTCCCGTCAGTGAGTACTTTTGTTGTATCGAAAATGCTTGGCGGAGGCGCAATACTTATGATAGGCGACCTTATAGAAATGCAGTTTCTGGGTAATGCCTATAATCCGTATTTGGGTTCGGCAGTTTCTTTGGTACTTATGGTAATTATAATGATAGGCATGGGAATAACGAATAAACTCGATGACGACCCGAACGAACGAAATATGATTGTGTAGTAAAAATTTATCGGAGGTGATAAGCTTGAAAATTTTAAATAAAATATATATGGCGCTGATATTTATATTCTTGTACGCTCCGATATTTGTGCTTATAGCGTTTTCATTCAACGACTCAAAAAGTAGAGTAGTGTGGTCGGGATTTACGCTGAAATGGTACTTTAAGCTTTTCGAAAATCAAGAAATTTTATCTGCATTTTATAATACCATGATTATTGCAATTATTTCGGCATTGATAGCCACAGTTCTGGGTACGGCGGCGGCTGTGGGAATTTCTAAAAGTAAAAAATGGCAAAAAAAATTAATAATGAATGTAACCAACCTGCCGATGATAAACCCCGAAATAGTAACGGGTGTATCACTTATGCTTTTGTTTGTTTTTATATACAATACATTTGGATTTTTCAAGCCCGGACTTGTTACACTTATATGTGCGCATACGACGTTTTGCCTCCCGTATGTGATACTTTCCGTAATGCCGAAACTAAGACAAATGGACCCACATATTTATGAAGCAGCACGTGATTTGGGTTGCAGTCCGCTCAAGGCTTTTATAAAAGTTGTAATGCCGAGCATTTTGCCAGGAATTATTACAGGAATGATAATGTCATTTACGATGTCAATCGATGATTTTGTAATAAGTTATTTTGCCGGCGGAATGGTTCAGACGCTCCCAATTGCAGTTTATTCAATGACGAGGAAAATAGTAAGTCCTGAAATTAACGCACTTTCGAGCGTTATGTTTATTGTGGTTTTTATGCTTCTGATAGTTATCAATTTCAGGCAGGAAAAGGATAAAGTACGTGGTGCAAAAAAATAGAGGGGTAAAGGAGGGAGCTTTGGCATGAAAAAGTACTTGGTTGTTGCTGTTTCACTAATATTTACAATGTTTCTCAGCGGTTGTGAACTAAAAAACGAAAAAGAAAAATCCATAAATGTTTACAGCTGGGGCGAATTTATTTCCGACGGCGCTGACGGAACGGTTAACGTCAATGAAAAATTCACCGAAGAAACAGGCATAAAAGTTAATTACAAGACTTTCCAGAATAACGAAGAACTTTTTGCGAAAATTTCTGGCGGCGGTGCGGATTATGATGTCATAATTCCTTCCGATTATATGGTTTCGAGACTCATCGAAAAAGATATGCTCGAAAAAATAGATTTTAATAATATTCCTAACTATAAATTTATTTCAGAAAGATTTAAAAATCTTAATTTTGACCCTAAAAATGAGTATTCTGTTCCGTATGTTTGGGGCATGATCGGAATTTTTTATAATAAGAAAGAAGTAAAAGAGGATATTACCTGGGATACTTTGTGGAACGAGAAATATAGCGGCAGAATACTGATGTTCGATAACGCCAGGGACGCTTTTGCGATTTCGCTTTTGCGATTGGGTTATTCCGTGAACACGCAAGACACGGCGGAACTGAGAAAAGCGGCAGATGAGCTTATAAAACAGAAACCGCTTGTGCAAGCATACGTTATGGATCAGATTTTTGACAAAATTTCAAACGGCGAAGCTGTGTTGGCGCCGTACTACGCAGGCGATGCGGCGGTTGTGATGAAAAATAATCCGGATATAGGATTTGTGATACCGAAAAATGGATCGGAAAAATTTGTTGATTCTATGTGTATACCAAAGGATTCGGAAAATAAGGAATTGGCTGAGAAGTATATAAATTTCATGTGCAGAACCGATATAGCGCTTGCAAATGCAAAAAAAACAGGTTATTCCACGCCGCACGAAGAAGCATATAAGCTCCTCGATGATGATGTTAGAAGCAGTGATATTTTTTATCCGGATAGGGAGACGCTCGATAATTCACAAACGTTTGTAAATTTATCCGAGAAGACAAATAGATTTATCGATGAGCTTTGGATAGAAGTAAAATCAGGCGGCACGTCGGAAAATCCTTGGAATTTGATAATTATTTTGCTTGGCTTTGGAGCGGTATATTTGTTGGTTGCGGTTTTGAAAAATTCAAAGCGTAAAAAGTAAGAAATTTGTTTTATTTGGGTGATAAAGTTATGATTTCAGTGGCAATTGACGGGCCGGCAGGCTCGGGTAAAAGTACGATTTCCAAAATAATAGCGCAAAAACTAGGTTTTGTGCATCTTGATACGGGTGCGCTTTATAGGGCGATTGCTTATTTTATAGATAAAAATAATGTGGATTTCAATAATGAAAACGAAGTAAAGAAATGTTTGAAGTTCGTTGATTTGAAGATCGAAAAAAGTGGTGCAGAGCAAAAAATTCTGCTTGGCGGGAAAGTTTTGAGCAGCGAACTTCGCAGTTTAAATATTACTAAAATAGCATCTAGAATAGCGTCGTATAGATGTGTTAGGGAGTATTTGCTGAATTTTCAGCGTGATTTTGCCGAAAAACAAAATGTGGTAATGGACGGTAGGGATATAGGTACAGTTGTGCTACCGAATGCATCGGTTAAAATTTTTATAACAGCTTCGCCCGAAGTTCGTGCAGGGCGCAGACTTGAACAGATGTCAAAAAGCGGCGAAAAACCCGATTATAATGAAATCCTGGATGCAATAAAAAAGAGAGATTACGAAGATACACACAGAGTAATTGCACCTCTTAAAAAAGCCGATGATGCGGCTGTTATTGATAATTCGAATATGAATTTGAATCAAACGGTAGAGAGCGTATTGAGTATTATAAAAGAAAGGGTAGAGAGTATATGAGCGAGAGATTTTATAAAGCTGTGATAACCATAATAAAACCGTTTTTGAAGTTTTTTTATCCTTTTGAGGTGCGGGGACTCGAAAAAATAAAAAATGCAAAAAAAAATTACATAATTTGCTGCAATCATCTTTCGAATGTGGACGTTGCTTTTCTGATGGTTACGCATGAAAAGCTAATATGTTTCATGGCTAAAGAAGAACTTTTTAAAAATAAAATTTTAGGTTGGTTTTTCAAAAAAATGGGCGCTTTTGCCGTAAAGCGTGGGAAAGGCGATAAAAGCGCATTAATAAATTCTGAAAATATAATAAAAAATGGCAATATTTTAGGCATTTTCATAGAGGGGACACGCTCAAAAACGGGAGAATTTTTGAGGCCAAAATCAGGTGCTACGCTGATAGCTTCAAAAACGAATGCGGATATTTTGCCCATTTGTATTACAGGTTCGGGAGAAAATAACAAGGTTAAACTATTCAAAAAGACAATTATTTCTTACGGTGATTTTATTCCAAATAATGCGATAAACTGTGAAGATGGTTCAAGGAGCGCACTGAAGGAATCCACGAATAAAATCATGGATAGTATTACTAAATTAAGACAAGATTAGGAGTAAAATAATATGAGTGAAATAACAGTTGCAAAGACCTCAGGTTTTTGTTTTGGGGTGAACCGTGCTGTGGAAACCGTTAATAATCTTTTAAAAGAGGGGAAAAAAGTCTGTACGTTAGGCGAGATTATACATAATCCCCATGTTATCAATGATTTTGAAAAAAGAGGAGTTAAAGTCGTCAATTCCCCTTCGGAAACACCTGCGGGCTATACGCTTGTAATTCGGTCCCATGGGTGTTTGAAAGAGGATATGGAGTTCATCCGAGAAAATGGCATTGATTTTGTGGACGCAACGTGTCCGTTTGTCAAAAAAATTCATAAAATAGTGGAGGCTAATAAAAATAATAGCCAGATTTTACTTGCTGCTGGAAGCGCCGATCATCCGGAAATGATTGGTATCCGCAGCTATTTTAGTAACAAAAGTTATGTTTTATCGAGTAAAAACGATTTACAAGAACTAATTAAAAATGATGTTATATCCAACCAAGATTCAATAACGATGATATCTCAAACGACTTTTTCAAAAAAAGAATGGAAAGATTGCATAAAATTGGTATCTGAGGGGTTTACAAACATAACGATACATGATACTATATGTAACACCACCAATTCAAGGCAAGAAGAAGCCGAAAAACTATCCAAAACCTCCGATTTGATGATAGTCGTTGGCGGACAGAAAAGCTCGAACACACGCAAACTTTATGAAATTTGTAAGAAAAATACCGAAACGATACTTGTGGAATCAGTGGAGAATTTGCCTGATATAAACTATTTGAAATACACAAAAATCGGAATAATTGCCGGCGCTTCAACGCCAATGAGTTTAGTGGAACAAATAAAAACATTTTTGGAGGGGATTTTTGATGGCTCTGAAAAGAGGAAACACAAGTAAGTTAAATAAATCCGTGCAATATAAAATCCCGAAACTGTTTCCTTATGTTTATGAGTAAGCGAGTAGATAAATAAAAGTTTTAAAATTTTGTATACCCAGCAAATACCGGCAAATCCTAATTATTTTTGAAAATAAAATGGAGGAATTCGGCATATGGACAAACAGATTACAAAATTGGATTCAAACGAACTTTTGGAAGTTTCGGGAGGAATGGAAGAAGAACTGAAAAGCTCATGGGCAAGAGGTCTGGGCCCGATTGACCCCGAAAGCGGAAAACAAGAAAAGAGAGAACCTAAAGAGGAATCTTCTCAGCCGCAGAATACCGACAAAGTCGAGGAGGAAGTATAATTATGTATACCAAGACGTACCCTCTCACATGTGTTTGGGAGGCTACAATGGCTTGCAATATGCGTTGCAAACATTGCGGCTCCTCTTGCGAGCACGCTCTGCCGGGCGAACTTACCACTGAAGAAGCATTTAAATTTGTTGATATGTGTAAGGACGTAGGCATGAAGTGGGTGAGCATTTCCGGCGGCGAACCCTTTACAAGGCCCGACCTTGTTGATGTTGTAAAAAGATTTGCAGAAAAAGGTATACTTGTCAATATTATTTCAAATGGTTGGCTTATTGGTGAGGATGTAGTCGATAAACTGAAGGATATAAAAGGTCTTCGTGTGAATATCAGCATTGACGGCCCAGAATATATTCACGATGATGTCCGCAAACCCGGATCTTTCGCACGTTCGACCAAATCTTTTGAACTTTTGCGAAAAAATGGTATGGCGGCAGGTTGTATTACGACAATCACCAAAAAGAATATTGATCACCTTAATGAACTGAAATATTTTTTGATAAATCATGGCGTGGAATGTTGGCAAGTTCAAATAGGACTTCCTATGGGGAACCTCGCCAAAAGGCCCGATTGGGTAATTGAACCGGAGGAAGTAAACAAAATTATAGATTTCTGCTATGACACAGCAGCGGAGGGAAAGATTGATATTTATCCTGCGGATTGCGTGGGTTACTATGGGCAAAAACAAGGCGAAATATACAAGAAAATTTACGATATAGATTTTGTACCCGAATGGGAAGGCTGCAATGCAGGGACGAATAGTTTCGGACTTCTTCATAACGGCGATATTGTGGGCTGCACGTCAATAAGAGATGAGGAATATATCGAAGGCAACATAAAAGAAAGAAGCCTCAGAGATATTTGGGAAGACCCAAATTCATTTAAATGGATAAGAAATTTCGATACAAGTAAATTAAAAGGTGATTGCCTTAACTGCGGATATACCGAAAGATGTAAAGGTGGATGTCCAAATACCAGATACTGCATGAATGGTACAATGGATTCGGAAAACCTATATTGCACTCAAAATTTGCTTATGAAATCAAAATAGAATAAATGAAAGGAATGTTTATTGTGAGTAGCATCGAAGAAACATCAGTAAAAAAATTAGGTAACGAAGAGGTTTCGAAAGTTTCGGGTGGGAGCAATGTTAAGGAAGAACATGTATATGTGTGCAATACAAGTTTAAAACACCCAATGATTTTGAAGAAATATGGTATGCCTGCACCTAAAAAGCCGAAAAAAGATGAAGATATAGATGCGCTTTTACCGGACTCGGGAAAAGCTGAGCAGTAGATTTTATTTAATTAAATAAAGTGATTTTTGCGGAGAGCATAGTGGTATGCCTCCGTTTTTTGTTACCATAACCATTTCTTCTATTGAACCGCCGTTTGGAATTTGTATTCTCGGTTCGATAGTATAAACTCCGTTTTCTCTGATAGCCATTTCAGAGCGTTTGTATCCTTTGGGAGAAATGCTTGTACCGGGATTGTGGGCATTTTCTCCGATGGGATGACCCGTAGCGTGATTATAGCTTGGATATCCGTTTTCTGTAATATGATTTCGAACGATTTCATCTATTTCGAAGCCCATTTTATTTGGAAACATATTTTCCATGCCTTTTTGTATTGCCTCTGTAAGAGTATTAAATACATCTTTTACGTTTTGGGGCGGAGTTTTTTCTGAGGGCATAAGTACGTATCCCATGCGCTGCAAATCGCTCGAGTAAGATTTACCATTTTTAAGCGTTATTTTTACACCAAAATCAAAATATACTGTATCGCCACGCTTTAAAATTTTATCTGATGGGGCAGAATGCCCTCCTTTTTGTAAATTTTCGCCCACAAGCACAATAGGGCAAGCTTCTTTTTCCCAAGAAAAATCCTCTGAAATAATACCAAATTTTTTAAAGTAAGCAGGTTTCTGGCGGAATATATTGTGCACCAGATTTGCAATCATTTTTTCGCTCATACCGGGTCTTATTTTACGAAAAGCCGTACTCAGTATTTCCAAAGCTCTGTTAGCGGCGATTTTTAGATATTTAATATCCTCATCGGTTTTTGAGTCGAGCAAAAAATAAATTATTTCATCGGCGGAATGAAACTCAGGTTCGGATTTTCCGCTGTTTTTGTAAAATTCAGAGAGATTATCGCTTAAAAATCTAAAAGTTCCGTGCCCCAGGACGTCAGTCTGAGAGTCCAATCTGTCCGAATAATTCAGATATATTTTTTGTGGGAACTGCAGACTTGCCAGAGTATTTTCAATGCTTTTGATAATTGTATTTTTAGAGTCATAAACCACAACTTTTCCCGAAAAATCTTTTATGTTTTCTTTGTCGAGTTCATGCACAAAAAGAGTGCATTTCTCCTTGCTAAAAACGGCAGCAGAAGGAACAATGGTTTTATCGGTTATAAATTTTCCGAAATATGGATCGCTGTTTTCGGAGCTATACAAAATCCACACTTCATTATCTGATAAATTAAGCTTGTTAAGCAGCATTATAAATCACCCTTTGATTAAGTTTATAATTGTTACTTTAAATTATACTCGTTTTTTAAGGTGCATAAAATAGGCAAAAATTATTATTACGTATTTTAATCACACTTTTTAATTGTATGCCTACTATGAATTATATAGGGGTGTGATTTGTTTTATGGCTATCAAAATATTTATTGACCAAGGACACAATCCGCAAGGAGTAAATGCGGGAGCCGAGGGATTTGGGCTCAGGGAACAGGACATTACGTATAATGTGGGGATATATTTGGCGGATTTGCTGAGAAAGGATAACAGATTTGAAGTTCGTACGTCACGTAATTCGCCGAATGAAGTTTTGGGGACGAGTAATTCAACCAGTTTGGCAGCTAGAGTAAATGCTGCAAATTCATGGCCGGCAAATTATTTTCTCAGCATACATACAAACGCTAATACAAATCCGGCGGTAAACGGAACGGAGGCATATGTTTATCAGGAGTATACGCAGTCATACTACTGGGGGGAGCAGATATTAAACGCAATAGTTCGGCAGATTGGCACTAAAAACAATGGCGTAAGAGTAAGACCATCTTTATACGTACTGCGAAAAACTAATATGCCTGCAGCGCTGATAGAGCTTGCATACATAACCAACGCAAATGATGCGGAAAAATTGAAAAATAACCAGTCTCAATTTGCGCAGGCGATATATTCGGGAATGCTCAGTTATTTTGGGTTTTAAAAATATTTTATAATATGTTTTTTGTTGATAAAAATATTTATGTATTGTATAATTAAGGCTGTGAGCGAGGTTAACCATACCTCACAGCTTTAAAAAATTGTTTTACCCGCCCGTGGCGAAGCTGGATATCGCAGCAGATTCCGATTCTGAAGATCGGGGGTTCAAATCCCTCCGGGCGGACCATTTAATATTTTTTATTGCGCATTATAAATGATTTGTCAAATATATTTTTGATATTTATACATTCAATGCTCCAAAATGCTTAATATTTTTGCAAAATACTCGGGAAGTTCGCTGTCAAATTCCAGATATTTATGCGTTGACGGGTGAATAAACCCTATTTTTTTTGCGTGTAAACACTGCCCCTTTAGAAATTTAAATGGATTTTGTTTCGCAGAACCATAAACTTCATCACCAAGGATAGGATGCCCCAGATACGCCATATGTATCCTGATTTGATGTGTGCGTCCTGTTTCGAGATTTAATTTAATGTGGCTGTATCCACTGAATTCTTCTAGGACTTCATAATGGGTAATTGCCTTTTTCCCGCTGATAGGCGGCACAACAGCCATTTTTTTGCGATTTGTCTTGTGCCTGCCGATGTGTGTTTCAATAGTACCGCTTTGATTTTTCAGTTTCCCGATGATTATAGCTTGATATTCCCTAGTAAAACTGTGATTTTTTATCTGCTCTGCCAGAAATTTATGAGCATTGTCATTTTTTGCAACTATTAATAATCCGCTGGTATCTTTATCTATCCTGTGTACAATCCCGGGCCTCAAAACGCCGTTAATACCCGACAAAGAGTTTTTGCAGTGGTATAGCAGTGCGTTTACAAGCGTGCCCGACGTATTACCTGCGGCGGGGTGCACGACCATATTTTTTGGTTTGTTGACTACCAGTAAATCGTCATCTTCATAAACGATATTCAGCGGTATATTTTCCTCGATAACTTCGCATGGTTCGGGATCGGGAATACTTATTTCTACGGTGTCATTTTCGATTAATTTATAATTTTTTGAAATTTCTTTTTTGTTTACCAAAACGAGTTTTTGCTCTATTAATTTGTGTATATACGAACGTGAAAGCTCCGGAAACTCTTCGCTTAAGAACTTATCTATTCTTTTTTTACTATTTTCCGATTCCACGGTAAGCACGAAGTTTTCCATACCTGTTACCCTACTCCCAAATCAGTGTTATTTATGGATATCTCCACGTTGTTTTTATCCTTTATGGTTGGATATATTTCACTCAAAAATCTGTTTATAAGGTCAAAATCAGGTTTCATTTGAGAATCGTTTTCAACAAAAACATTTACCATATAGCGTTCGAAAAACTTTTCTGCAATTTCGATATCATTTTTTATATCTTCCAAAGTTTGACCTTTTACTCCGACAAGCAAGTTAACACTGCTGAAATATTTTGCGATTTCGCTTGCCGCTATATTTTCATGTATACCTTTGTTCCACGAATTACGAAGTTTAGAGTTAAAGGTTTCAATGCCCGTTCTGAATTTAACTTCTTGATTTTTAAATTTTTTCGCAAATTCATCAAGCTTGTTTCTATATGCCCAGTGAACCTCGAACCAAATTTCTCTTATATTAATCTCGTCCGCCTTTTGTGCGATTAAATCTAAAGTTTGCGGGTCAAGTTCCATGGCAGAACCTGAATTTATTATCTCCACTATGCCAAATTCTCCAGTAAGTTTTTCAATTACGGGTTTGTTTACAGAAAACGGGTTTTCGCTGACGTCTTCAAAGTAATCGCAAAATTTGCATTTTTTCCAAAAGCATCCTGTACCTTGTAAAAGTATGAATTCTCTCGGGAATTTTTTAGTTATTTTTGCGTATCGTGATGTTATTTCTTTCATTTTTTAATCCTTTTTATTTTTGTCATATTTTTATAATAAAATGATTAGGCAAAAAATACAAGAGCTCGACGTAAAATCAAGCTCTTAAAAACCTATTTTGCTTCTGTAATTTTAATTTTGTCGCTTTTAATTCCCGATTGCCCAGTTACGATATCTTTTATTACGATTGCCGTGTTTTCTTTTAGATTCCCGGGGCTTACGATAATACTGCACTCACCGTTTTGTATGAATGCAATGCAGTCGCCAAATCCTTTTGCTTTTATAAGATTTTCTATGTTTGATTCTTGCTCGATGTTTTTTGCGAGTTCTTCGGACCTCTTTAAAATTTCTTTTTTAATTTCTTCGTCCACATTTTGAGAATCGATGAGTGATTTTAATTTTTCGGTAGCTTGGTCATGCGCTTTTTGTCTGTTAGAAGACGCCTCTGCAAAGAATTTTTTAGTCTGAGGCGAAGAAGAATCGGGGGGAGTGGCGATGCTTTCGGGAGATTCGGATATTTTTGAAGTGTTTACATATCTGGCCTCGCCGAGTTCATGAGCGGTTTCTATGGCATCGGGTGCATCGAATTCGTGCGTATCTGAAAATTGCCAGTTAAGATAAACTGCAGCCCCTAGAGCTACCACGAGCGATGCTAAAATAAGTTGACGTTTGTGAAATTTCATTTTTGTTCCTCCAGTTTGATTTTTATTTTATTTTATTTTTAATTTGATTTTGTTATGCAGACTCTGTTTGAATTTATGTTAAGAGCAGTGGTTACCGCCTCGGTTATGCGGTTTTTGACAATAGGGTCGTCGGCGCCTGGGCAGATCACTACTGCGCCTTTAATTTTAGGTTCGAGCTCCGTTACCGCAAGTGCTTTTTCGCCGCCGTCGGAGTCCTTTACGGTAATAAATTTTTTTTCGGAATCGTTGCTTTCTTTTTTTCGGGTTATGTCGCCTTCGGATTTATCTTCACTCGCCTCGTTGTTTTTCTTTTCTTCGGTAGCATAAACGGTTTCGGGAGTGCCTTCAAATGTAATTAGTACTTTGGCTTTTCCTGCGCCGTTTATGCCGGATACAATATTTTCAAGACTTGTTTCCAAAGAATTTTTCTTAGCGGTCATGGAAGTTTCTATTTTGGAGCAATTGCAAGATATGTTTTTTTCTTTTTTGGGAGTAATTAGTCCCGAAATAAATATTAGAGCAATGCCCAAAACTCCGAGAATAAGGATAATATTTTGCTGATTTTTCGTGAGAGGGAATTTTTTTATAAATTCTTTAAGTTTATTACCATCTGTGTTGTTTGACGACATTTTTAAGTTTCGCCTCCTTATACTTCTGTAAATTCGGTGCAAATTCCAAGATTTTTCCGGATATTTTCTTTTGCTTTTTCAGTGTCTCCCGGTTCATTTTTTTGTATGTATATTTTGCATCTAATCATTACTATGCAGTTGTCCTCATTTTTATCCGTAAATATTTCAATTTTTTTCGGATTGATCTTAAAGTCGGTGAGCACCTGACGTACGGCGGTCTCCAAACTTTTGTTTATAAGCTTTTCGGTTTGATTTTCTATTTTGTCGGTGATTTTTTTGGCATTTTTTGTAGGTATAAATTCATCGGGTTTTCGAACATTAAAATTTAAACTTTGTTTTGCCGCATTTATCGCACCGACAAATGCACTGATTATAAAGAGAGATAAAATAATATTTATGGATTTTCTGATTTTGCCCTTTGGAATAAAAAATTCAGCTAAAATGCATAAGGACGAAGTAGCTGTGATTAGTCCGAACCACGAACCCCACTGATTCATAAAATTTATCCTCCGATTATCATTATTATCCCTGACGATGATATAAGTATCACAATTACGCACGAAAGCACCGCGATCAATGTTTTCATTATTTCAGATGTGTTTTTAAAGAGTAGCGAAGGCTTTTTAAGGTCAAAACAGTCGCTCAAAAATTCACATATTCCTAAGAATACTACCCAAATTATGCACTCGCTGATTATCGGAACGAACGTGAAAACTCCTGCGATTATCCCGAACGCACCTACGCCCGATTTTAGTAGTTTCAGGCAGCTTCTGACGGTAGAAAAAGCGTCACTCACAGCGCCGCCTACGATAGGCACGCAGGTATCAATGAGCATTTTGGTGCCTGATATGGCAAGATTGTCCGCAGCGTTTCCGACTATATTTTGAAGTGTAAGAATTCCTACAAACAGCGCCGAAGTGAATTTTACTATATTTTTTATGAGTCTGTACGATGAGGAGCAGAATTTTTCAAGATTTATGTGTGTGGAAATGGCGGAAAGTATGGAAATTCCGAATAAAAAATTCATAATCGGGATTAAGAAAAACTCTGAAAGCCTTGACATTACTTGCCCCGAAAAAAGCACCAAACACTGGTAAGCCGACGCGCTGACAGGTTTGCTCGATGCTATCATAATTCCGCTCATCACGGCGCCGAGAGATACCGTAAAATTAGAAGCTGTGAGTATAACAGATTTAGATGCGCCGATACACTTTGTAATCGGAGCGGTCAAGCAGCCCGATAAACACATAGTGCAGACCATATTCAGTACATTTTCTTGAGGTGCTTTTTTGTTTTCAGGCGCAAAACTTTTAATTCCTGCGCACAAAATAAGTACTCCCAAAATGGAAGTCAAGTATGAAAAAATATGTTTGAAATTCTTCTGACTTTCCGCATAAACTTCTTCAAAAAAATTTGAAATATCTATTTTGGCCAGGCTTTCGGGACTATTTAATGAGATATTTAATTTGTCGAGTGACTTTAAAGTATCTTTCGGGATACTGCTACTAAGCTGTGAGGCTCCGCTTGATTCAAACTGTTCTTTGTATATTTGATTTTTATCTGTGTTTTCGGCGCAAACGCATGGAATAAGTGTGAAGAATAACGCCAAAAAAACCATAAATTTTAAAACGACTTTGATTTTAATTTACCCCCAAGATTTTAGTAGTGGAAGTGATGATTTGTTCAAGTATCGGTAAAGATAGGGAGGCAATAGCGATTTTTGAAGCCAGTTCGATTTTGCCCGCCAGGGCTGTTTCACCGGCGTCTTTGCAAGCGTCTGCCGTGAACTGCGACACAAGACAAATTCCGAGCGATTTAAAAAGTGCAGAGGCATGCTCAGTGGGAATATTTGCAGATGAAGTCAAGTAGCGCATTTTTTCAAAGAGGGGGAGAGCACTGTTTAAAATGTACCCTAGGAACACGATCCCAGACATGGCTACAAGAATCAAATAGAAGGCCTTAGATTGTTTTTTCAGCGGAGCTGCAAGTATAAGTAAAATGACGGCAAATCCGCAAATTGATATAATATTCATTACGAAAAAGGCGTAAAAATGCGCCGAAAATTCACCTCTTTTTTTAAAGGTCAAAAACTGACTTTATTGTTTTAAAAAGCATGTCTATTTCTTTTATGACCATCATCAATACGACGATAAGGCCCGCCAAAGTGGTCATCATAGCTTGTTCTTCACGTCCCGAACGGATTAAAACCTGATTTAAAACGGCAACTACAATTCCGACTGCTGCTATTTTGAATATCAAATCAATTTCCATTTTTTACCTCCGATTTTTTAAACCATTAAAATAGTTACTGCGATTCCTATACCTGCCCCCAAAACTATCGGCAGTTTACCTTTCTCGGATTTTTCCCGCACGGCTTTTGTTAAGTACGGCTTAATCATTTCAATTTGCTGCTCGCAGTATTTTGCCTGCGATAAGCTGTCGCTTGTCCCGAGCTGCCGCCCGAAGCTGATTATTAAATTTTTTTCTTCGGGAGATAAATTTACTGAATTTTGATTTTTTTCAAAGCTTTTTACCCAAGCCCGAGAAAATGAGCTTTCATTTAGAAACAAAACGCAATCCTCGATATATTTTTTTAGCGGGTTTTTGGATTTATAACCGAGAAGTATTGTTTTTAGCGGACTGGAATAGCACATAATACTGTTTTTGATAAATGTTATGAATTCTATGTACTGCGTGAAGAAATTAATTTTAGTCGTATATTTTTCGTAAAAGAAGTACCCGATTAAAAATCCGGTAGTTATTAAAATTGTTCCGCCGATAAATTTCATTTTTTAAAATCACTCGCTTTGATAATTTGATTTATTTCTCCTGCATTTTTGTTGCTGCCCAGAAAGACTAAATTTTCAAACCCGCATTTTGAAATAAGAGTTTTCGATATATTTTTTCTGAAGAAATCATCTTTATTTTTTGCATGTACGGAGGCTATTAGGTTTACACCGCAGTTGGAGCATTTTATGAGTTCGTCAATATCGCTTTCTCCTCCGATTTCATCGCAAATGATGCATTCGGGCGAAAGACATCTTACAGCCATTTCGATGCCCACATATTTCGGAAATGCGTTCATAACATCGCAAAGACCAATATCAAATTGTGACGTATTACTCGAAACTCCCGCAATTTCGCAGCGTTCGTCGATTATTACCGTTTTAATGGGCTTTTGTATATTTATGCCCAGAGAAATATTCCTCGCAATATCACGTAAAATGCTGGTTTTACCAGATGCAGGAGGCCCGATAATGAGCGTATTTTCGAGTGCTTTGTTAAGGACGGTCATTATTCCTGACGAGCAACCGAAAAATTCTTTTGCTATTCTTATATTCATGGACGTAATTTCTCGGATACCCGAAATTTCGCCGTTTTTTATAACTGCCGTTCCGCAAAGGCCTATTCTGTGTCCGTCTTTTGCCGTGATGAAACCGTTTGATATCTGATTTTCAAAGCTGTAAACCGAGTATTCGCAAAGACTATAAAAAGATTTTTCGAGGGCATTTTTATCTATTTTCAAAATATTGTTATCGTGATAATTTTGGGTAGTAAGACCCGAATTTTTGATAAAAAAATTTTTATCTGAGCAAACTATACACACCGGTTTATCTGTTCGGAGTCTTATTTCTTGAGCGTTTTTTTTGATATTTTCCGGAATTTGTATCAAACTGTTTTTTATTTTTTCGTCCAGAAAATATATCGCCGAATCAAAGTAATGATTTTCTGTTCCTGCGCTTTTTTCGTACATCGTTTTTCCACCTCAGTAAATAACTATGGACAAACGTACAAAATTAGAACAAAAAAAATTTAAGTAAAAAAAGAATAAAAATATTGATTTATATAAAAAAATGATATATTATTTATTTAATGCCAAGAAAATTAAAATGTTTATATTAAAATACATCATAGGAGATGGTCTTTTGAAAAGAGTCGCCGGTACTATACTTATAGCGTTTTCTGCCTTAACGATGGCTTTACTTAGTGGATGTGGGAAAGATGAAGACGAAACGAAAAAAGCAGAGATAAAAAAAGACTACGATATTTGTATTTATAATTCAGACCGTGATAACGAAGAAAAATTCCGTGAAATGTGCGACGAGTACACCAATCGGACAGGCGTTATCATAAAAACTATCACGCCTTCCGAAGAAGATGATACTGTAGAAAATTTGGAGTCGTATCTAAATAGTGAAAGCGCACCTGATATTTTTACGGTGAATAATATCCAAGAACTAAAAAAGTGGAAATCAGACGGTAGCGTTTGGGATTTCAGTAACGCAACAGATGAAAATTTCAAAAAAGTTGCGAATGATATACCTGATTATCTGAGACTCAGCACAAACACGGCCGATAATTTCGGAATACCATATACGGTCGAAGGGTTCGGATATGTTCTTGACCCGAAGATGATATCTTCGCTTTTCGGCGGGGACAAATATAGGAACGTCATATATGATTTGCAAGAATGCACTTATGACGAATTTGCTTTAATGGTCGAGGCTCTCAGAGCATATATAATGAGTTCAGCGGCTTTCACATTTACACTCAATAACAATGAATATTCATTTGTGACGGACAAAGGAGAACTCAGCAGAAATTTGACAGGTGTGTTTTCGTTTGCAGCGGGAGTGCCAAAAAATGGCGGAACTTATATGGCTAATATCCCTGTTGCATCTGTGTTTGATTCCGCAGCGGCGGCAAATCTTGCGACGAAAGATGACACGGATAAACTTGAAACACCATTTTTATGTTTTGCTGAAGCACTTAATTTAATTACACAAAATGTTGCGGGAAATAGCGGGCCTATGGGCCGTGGAGCCGAAATGGTAAGTACGTCCAGAAACAGTACGGCGCAATCGCTTAAAAATTTTGTAAATGGTAAGTCGGTATTTTTACTTGCTTCCACAGAAGATTACAAAAATTTATCCACATTTAATTCGCTGGTCGCCAAAAGATGTGTATTCATTCCGATAAAAATGCCCATTGACGCCACTGATTTTAGGGCTTCTGAGAATATAGTCAAGGACGTTAATCGTGGACTTACGATATATTCACCGAGATACTACTGTATTAACGCAAATTCAAATGAACGTCAGCACGTTCAAGCACAAAAGTTTTTAACATGGCTAAGCACTTCAGAGCTAGCGGCAAAATATGTGGTTTCGGAATTTGGATATGCGCCGTATAACATAGAAGATGTAAGTGTTGTAGAAAATCCGCTTACGAGGTCTGCACTGGGTTATATTGCTGAAAATAAAGTTTTGCCGTATGCAATCTCTGGGGCACCGGAAGACTTTTCAGATGAAATCCTGGGGAAATATCTCATTGAGCAGCATTTCAGCAAAGCTGTTTGGAGCGAAAATGATTATCGAAGTATTGCAAATTATGCCATAGAGAAATGGAAAGAATTACTTGATTAAAGGAGAGGAAATAAAGTGATGGATAACCTTTTAAACACTACATTTATTGATTCCGATAATTATTTTTGGAGCGTTGAAGTGCTCAGTGAGCTTATAGAGTTTATTGATGATTTGAAAGAAAGTGGCGGAGAAGAAGTTTGTGAGAGAAGTTTCGAACTTTTTGATATAAGTTTAAATAAAGCGATAAATGAATTTTTGAGGGATATGAAAGAACTCAAACTAATTATGAATTGTAGAGCAAAAGGCGACGATAATTCACATTTTGGCGGTGAAGAGTGTGCTAGATTTATGACTAAGATAATGGATGCTTGTGCGGTTTATTTAAAGACCTCCAAATTTTTGGGCGGTAATGAACAGGGCGATCTCGGGCATGTTATACGAGGTATAAAAGATAAAGCTCGTAAAGATAGGGGACATGCGATGGATTTTGAAAAATCCGCACGTACGCTTTACATGTCCGAAGGTATTGATAAAACTGAGGAAATATTCAGAAAAGCGGGATATTTGAACTCGAAAAAAGAATTTAGAAACGCAAGGGATTTTGCTAAAAGCAAAAATATATCTGAAAACCTTTCGAACTAAAATAATGTAATAGTAAAGAGAAAAATGACGAACGTAAATATCCACATTTTTGGCAGTTTAAGTGCCTAGAATAAAGGTAGAATAAACGTTCGTCAATATTTTTATTTTATAATTATTTGGATACTATCCCAGTAGCTGCCTGTCAATAGGTAGAAGCAATTTCTTAATGTTTCCTATCTCTGAAGATATGGCAAAACAGCTTATTACCAATTTTGGATAGGGCTCATAAGTATTTGCGGAGGCAGTATAGAACGTAAACAAGTATAAATCACCCGATTTACGCACAGTGTATATCAAATGATTTGCCTCATCTATGCGAAGCAAATATTTCGAAGGGTCAGTTTCTCTGCTTTCTTCAAACCATTCCAAAGTGTATCCGTTTCCGTAACTGGGCATGGTAGCCCAATTTTCATTTCGCTGGGAATCGGCAAGAGAAGAGGCGCTTGCTGTATTGTCTGCCTTGTTTCTGTATTTTGCTATGAATGCATCAAAATTTTTTTTACAGAAGACATGGTTCCAAGCCCAAAAATATGCTAAACCGCCGTCTTCCGCATACATGGGTGAATTGAAAATGCCGGGATGCCCGGGTACGCCGTGGATTATTTCGTCTGCCCGTTTTACGTCGTCAGACATTTTAGGCTTCGAAAAGCTTCCGCCCGCCGAAACACTTGGTAAGTTAGAAATAGCAATTTCGCAAGATAAAATTAAACTTAATATTTTTAAGAATTTGTTTTTCATACAATCACCTTTTGAAAAAATATAATTGTATTTTAACACATTTTTAAAATTAAATCAAGTTGGCACAAACGCAGTTTATGAATGGTTTTGATTTAGGATTTTTGGCTTACAAAAAGTAAAAATATTTTAGAAAATAAAGTTGACAAATCTTTATCGGCGGTCTATAATAAGATGGAATTGCCGGTGTGGCGGAATAGGTAGACGCAAGGGACTTAAAATCCCTCGGTAGCAATACCGTGCCGGTTCGAGTCCGGCCACCGGTACCATAAAAGGTAAAAAATGAAGCTTTTTGTATATCAAAAAATTGGTATATAAGAGGCTTTTTTATATACCTAAATTTTACCCATAGAGCTTCCCTCGCCAATTATTTTAGCCATGGCTACGATCTAAAATGTCTTGCCTCCAAGCCTTATAAATATCTTGCACATTGTCAAAATTGAAGCCATTTGACACATAATCTTGTTTTAAAAGCTCACGAATTTTTTCATAGCCGTAATTCTTGACTATAAACTCTGTAAATAAATATGCAAATTCATACGGAGCATAATCGGGCATGTTTTTTTGCAAAAGCCAAGAAGAATCTTCCGGCAAGGTTTTCACAGATTTATAAAAACTCTCATCGGGCTTTTGCCCCGCTTCATAAGTTGCGATTCCGTTACCGAGAAAGAATGGTATCGTTCCGGGATTTATGAGTTTGGTGGCAGCGTGGGTAAATTCGTGTAACAGAGTTTGTTTGGCCATTTCATCCCCTAAATCCATACGAACTCTAACAGTATTATTTACCCATCCTCCTGTAGCGAAGGAGGGAACAGGAATTTTTTCTCCAAAAGAATTTTTAAATCCCGACCAAGTTTTGAAAAGTTTTACTGATGTTTTTTTATCAAAAGAAACTCCCAAATTTTTAGTTATTCTTTCGTAATTTTCTTCGAGATACCGTGAAAGCTCTTTAACTTTTTCTTTGGTAACTTTCGGATACTCAATTTTGAAATGTTCGGTTTCAAGCTGTGAAATTTCGGTTGGCTCTGCTTCTTCAGCAAATTCTTCAGCAAAAAAATTCTTTTTCCATGCGTCGTAAATATCTTTTATGCTCTCAAAATTGGGGTCATCTTTTTCAAAATCCGTTTTAATAAGCTTTATCATTGTATCGTATCCGTAATTTTTAATTATAAACTCGGTAAATGAGTATGCAAAAGGATATTTTAAATGATCGGGCATCTCAGATTTCATAAGCCAGCCACACTCGTCAGGCAAAGTTTGTACACTTTGTTTTAAAAAGGAATTTTGAGATTGCCCCGCTTCATAGGTTGCGATTCCGTCATTTAAAACAAAGGGGATATTCCCGGATGGATTTAATTTGTTAACTGCGGCATGAGTGAACTCGTGAGTAAGCAAGGTGGAGAGCTCATCGACCGGCAAATCAAGCCTTGAACGAATATACCCGCTCTTTTCAGTTGCCTGAATATGGTCATATTCTTTAAATCCATAGCAACCTAAATTTCTATGGAGTTCATCTTTATTTATAAAAAATCTTATGGGAGTTTTTTCTTTAAATTTAACTCCTAAATCACTTGTGACCTTTAAGTAATTTTTTTCAAGGGTTTCCATTACTTTATTCACTTTTTCTTTTTCGGATTTTGGGAACGTTACTTTAAAATGTTCAGTTTCTGTTTTATCTTCTTCCAGAAAACCTTTATCAATTGCTTCAAAGCGAGGCTTTATGATATTTTGCCAAAGCTCATGGATTTGCTTGTTGTCTGTTTTTTTATCTTTGAATTTTGCAACCATGCAACATTCAAACATTGAACCAAGCTTGTGAAACAATTTCACTTTTTCTTTATCAATTTTTGTGTCCGAAATTTCGTTATAGTAATCTACTGTTCTGCAGGATATATCATAAGGAATGCCAAAAGCCCCGACCGCCGCCGATGTAAAATCGTAATAAATAGGCTTTATGTCATTTAACATATCAAAATCAATAAGGCCAAATTTTTCGGTTTTTGGATTATAAACAATATTTTGAAGGCGAGTATCACAATGAGTAAGAGCCGATATTTCGTCCGATTTATCACGATTATTAAATTTATCGATTAAATCAAGAAGCAGCTTTTGTTCATTTTCGTTTAGAACGTGTGCATCGTTTAGATAATTATAGGCATCTTTTAAAGTGAAAACTCCTTCACGACCAAAATCATATTTTTCGTCAGATTTACCTCTTTCTTGTTTGTGTGAAAACGCCATAAATTCAGCAAGACCCTTTGGAAGCTTTTCCAAAACATCAGGAGAAAGATTGCCCAAAGCTTCAGCACTCAGAGGCTCCCCAAGACTTTCCTCAATAATGAAATCATCACCGATTTTTATGTAGTTTGGAATTTTTAATTCACCTTTATAATCTTTATAGTATTTTTTGATTTTATTCCAAACTTCGGTTTGCTTTTTAATCCATTTTTCAGTATTAACGGGGTTACATGAAATTTTAAGGACAAATTTTTTGCCTTTTGAATTCTCAATGTCATATACAGTTGTGACAGTTCCGACTTTTCCTTTGTTGCTTACAAATTTGTACTCATTACCAATTTTTTCTTGGTAATATTTCATTTCCTCGTCATTTAAAGTATTATTTTTTGGGTCTTTTACAGTTTTGAATGACGATTTTATACTTTTACTTTGCGAAACAGAAGTATTACTGCCGCTCACAGCATAAGCTTGGTTAGCGTTTACAACCCCCGTAAGTCCGGTGATTGCAAGAAGGCTCGCTGCCATAAACCTATTAAAATTGCCTTTACCACCCGCTACATTTTCTAAAACCTCATCATCAATTTGTTGATTGCCATATTCTTTTGAATATTCATTTAAAAATCTAAAAATATCCTTAGCGGTAATATAGAAACCGTTTTTTCTTGCAAGTGGAATAAGTTTGTCCTCTACGGTTTCAAGGCTTAAATCATGAATATCCAAGTTTTTCAAAAGCTCGTTGTTCTTCTTTAAAAATTCAAAAAATAATATTACTTCATGCATAGTAAATTCCTCCTTCTATAAAATCGTAAATTTTATTAACTTTTTCTCTGTTTGCAAGAGAATCAATTATATGTTTTTGCCTTATTTGGTAATCCTATAGTGCTTGTGTAACTTTATAATATACTCTTTGGTGTAAGTTGCTGTCAAGCACACTGCGCTTTCAAGTCTTCTTAGTATCGGATATAGTGTAGATTCGGAAATTTCTATATAATCCGATATATATTTAATAAGCTTATAACCATATAATGCCTCATAGATTTGTCATTATTTAGCATAAATAATCGCTACGGTTTTACAAGTTTATAAATTTTGGTACTTGTCTCTCAAATGCAGTATAGTATTTAAAACCTAAACCTCGCAATAATTCATATATTTCTTGAAATTCATATCCAATGTGTTGCGTTAGATGAGCGTCGCTGCCAATTGTAATTATTTTACCGCCTAAATTTTTATACATTTTCAAAATATTTTTGTGTGGATGAGGATAACCTAAGTTGTTTCGAAGTCCGGCAGTATTTATTTCTATACCTTTTTCGTTTCGGATAATAGTTTTTAAGATTTCTTCAAATATGTCTTTATAATCATTAAAATCAAAGTACTTGTTTTTATTTGCTCCATATCTGACAACATAGTCCAAATGCCCGTAAATATTGTAATTATTAAAAGTTTTTACGTTTTCCAAGATAGATTCAAAGTATTCTCTGTAAGCTTCTTTTTCGCTTTTTCCACTGAAATATTTCTATTAGAATGTGCAGATAAGCAAAATACTGTTTACCTAATTATTTTAACAATACTTTGGGCATAGATATGATACAATAATAAATTATAAAAACAAAACCGCATAAACTAATTTATTTGCAGTATATAAAGTTAGGCGGTTATTTTTTAAGGAGGCATTACTCTGGAAGAAGTAAGCGGAGTAGTTGAAAGAATAACCTACACAGATGAAGAAAAAGGTTTTAGCGTTATAAAATTAAAAGCGTCCGGGTATAAAAACTTAATAACCATTGTCGGTAATATTTCAAGCATCAATGTAGGGAGTGTTATTACCGCAAAAGGCAATTTCACTACAAACAAAAAATTCGGAAAACAGTTTTCGGTAATTTCTTGGGAAGAAACGCTTCCATCCGACGTTTATGGCATTGAAAAATATCTTGGTAGCGGACTTATCAAAGGAGTAGGCCCAAAATTTGCAAAACTAATAGTAGAAACTTTCGGAGCGGATACGCTTAGCATACTTGAGCATAACCCCGAAAGGCTTCTGGAAGTCCCGAAGCTTGGTAAGAAAAAGGCGGAAAGCATAGCAAAAGGCTATCTCGAACAAAGAGATATTAAGGATTTGATGATGTTTTTGAGTAGTGCTGGAATTTCCACTTCGCTCGGACAAAAAATTTTTAAAGTTTACGGAAAAGATAGTATAGAAAAAATAAAAGAAAACCCATACAGACTTATAGACGAAGTTTATGGAGTAGGATTTAAAACGGCCGATTCGATAGCCGAGAAACTCGGAATAGACAATGAGTCTTTCACAAGATGCCGTGCGGGGATTTTTTATACACTCGAATATCTTGCAAATTCAGAGGGTCACTGCTATGTTCCGCTCGATGAAATGGTGTTGAAGTGCTCCAAAATGCTGGGCATTGAAGATTCTAAAATTGTCATGACTTATGATTCTTTGGTTAAAAATAATGAGCTTATCGTTGAAGATAAAAATAAAGTCTATCTTCCGTCATTTTTCCGTGCCGAAATCGGACTTGCAAAGAAGATAAAAGATATTGTTTGCTATTTTGATTTTGAAAAAATGTCCGATGAAAAACTCGAAAAAGAAATAACAAAAGCCGAAAATCATAATAAAATTAAGTACGATGACTATCAAAAAGAAGCAATAAAAACGGTATTTAATTCGAATTTTTCGGTCATTACAGGCGGCCCCGGAGTAGGCAAAACGACTATAACAAAAGGTATTATAGAAATTTTTAAAAATCTCGGTAAAAAAGTGGTTTTAGCTGCACCTACGGGCAGAGCTGCAAAAAGAATGAGCGAAACCGCCAAAACAGAAGCCAAAACCATTCACAGACTTTTAGAAATTAAAAGAGAAGGAGGATTTGCAAGAAATAACGAAAATCCGTTATTGGCAGACGTATTGATAGTTGATGAATCTTCAATGATAGACTTAATACTTATGCACAATCTTCTGAAAGCAATTACCGAAAAAACTACTGTTGTTTTGATAGGCGACGTCAATCAGCTTCCATCGGTAGGTCCCGGAAATGTTTTGAAAGATATAATAAATTCAGGTGCGGTACCTGTTGTAAGACTTCAAAAGATTTATCGCCAGGCAGAAACCAGTAATATAATTTTAAATTCTCATAAAATCAATAATGGCGAAATGCCGGAACTTAGGGCATCTAAAAATTCAGATTTTTTCTTTATCGAAGAAAACGATGATGAAAAATGCGCTAACTTGATAGTAGATCTCTACTCAAAAAGGCTACCAAATTATTACAAAGTTGACCCTATTTCCGATATAGAAGTTTTAACCCCCATGAAAAAAGGTGTTTTGGGAGCAGATAATCTAAATAAAATCTTACAAGATAGTCTAAATGGCAGTAAGACCCTACTCAAACGGGGCGGAAACACATATAAGATGAACGATAAGGTAATGCAGATAAAAAATAATTATGATAAAGACGTGTTTAATGGCGATATAGGTACGATTTGCAGCGTTGATGAAGAAAAAGAGATACTTGAAATTAACTTTGATTCACGGATTTTAAAGTATGAAACCAGCGAGATTGAAGAAATATCTATTGCCTACGCTTGCACAATTCACAAGTCTCAGGGCTCTGAATATCCGATTATAATTATTCCAATGACAACATCTCACTTCATTATGCTCAAAAGAAATTTGCTCTATACGGGTGTTACAAGGGCCCAGAAAATTTGCGTTCTTGTTGGAAGCAAATATGCGATTTCCAAAGCAATTAGCAATAATGAGTCTGAAAAAAGGTATACTTTACTCGAACGAAGATTAAATTTTTAACTTTTTGCAAGCATTAGAGCAAAAATATTAATTTTAAAAAATGCACGTATTTCTATACTTACGTGCCAGTTTTGGATTGTCGCAAGTGACAAGGTCGTATCAAACTTCTTTAGATGCGGCTAATTAAGCAGTGCTTTGCCAATCAAAAGAATACCTCCAGCTACGCCGGGGGATTTTTATTTTATGAATATTTGTGGAGGACTTTAGATTTCAAGCTGTGCTTAACTTTAATAGAAAAATTTATTTATTGGGATTAATTAAAAAAGCTTGACTTTATATATATATTTACGTACAATATTATCAATAACGAAATGTTTTCGTTTAAAATTATTATTTTTAGAAAGGCGTGATTATATGTTTATTTCATCATTACCAACAACACAGGCTAAGAAAAAACTCGAAGAAATTAAATCAGAAGAGGTCAATGGTAAACAGCTGTTAAAGGACTTTTTGGAGCGTGATCTAAAGAATATATTTGCCAGGCAAACCAGCGCAAAAGCAGTCATGGATGCAGCAGAAAAACCGAACAGTAATATTTACAAATTTGCGATGCTTTTAAATACTAAAAGCAA
>JAUNIE010000042.1 GCA_030523605.1 Clostridia bacterium
ATCAAGTATCTTAACGGATACCAAGAAATCGGCAGAATACCGACAGAATATAGGAATTCGGGATTTGCAATATTGGGTGTAATGCCGTCCGATGAAACCGCAAGACTAATCGAAATTAATGATAGAAAGGAAAATGGTGATATGGAAAAACTTGAAAAAATGTTTGAAAAATTCGAAGAAAAATTTGATAAGACGGATGAATACAAACAAGCATTAGAACAAAAGCAAAAAGAAATCGATGATTTAAATAAGCAAATTGAAGATTTAAAAGCACAGAACGAATCTCTTTCCGACAAACTGAAGGAAACCGATAAATTGAAAGAGGAACTTGATAAACTTAAATCAAGTACGCTCAAAGAGCAGTTAAATGCTGCACTTGCTGATTTTTCAGATAAAGAAAAAGAAATTGTAAAAGAATCTATTGAAAAGTTCAACGCTGATCCGATTAATGCTACTGAAAGCATTCAAGATATAGTTGATGCCATTTTGGTGGGTATCGGAAAAGAGGTTTGCGAACTAAAAAAGAAAAAAGTTAATGAGCAAAACAGCTATAAATGTGAAGATATTGATATTTTGGGAGAAGTTTTCGAGATAAATGAAACTTCTTCTATTTTTTAGGGAGGAATTATAAATGGTAAAAGTAAAAACAATCGGCATGATTGAAAAGAATGCCAAAAATGAACCAACTGTTAAAGCACACGCAGATTTAAAAAATGGCACAATTTTCGTTATTTCAAATGGAGTTACCGCTTACCCTACTGCAGGGACTTCGGGAAGTCATCAAACCAAAGACTTATACATAGCCTTAAATTCCGGTTCGGGTGATGAAAGATTTACAGACTTTACTATCAAGAAAGACAATTTTGTAAATGGATATTTACTCAGAGCATGGGAAAACCAAGAAATTATTTTTGATGAATCTCATATCGAGTATGGAGAAAATCAAAGCTACTCATCTATTGATGTTGGCACGAAACTCGTTGCTACAAATAGTGGCAAATTTAAGATTGAATCAAGTGTTACTAACTATGAAATTTACTTTGAAATTACCGAAAAACTGCAATTTAACGGAAATGCCGTATCGGCAAAAATAGTTATGAATTAGGAGGAGAAAAAATGAATAATTTTGAAATGAACTCTGCCCGAAACGACAGAGATTTTTGTAACCCAAAAATAAGCAAGAAATCGCCTGTTGTAGAGATTTTTTCGCAAATGGTTAAAGGAACAGAACTTAAAGGTTTTGATAGAAGTGTTATCAACAGGAGCGTAAAGTTTATTAAATCACTTGCTGAAAAAGCTAAAATTGGCGACATTGCTTCGGCTTGTGAACTTAATAACATAAGGCGTATTGTTATAGAACCTGAAATTATGAAAGAACTTAAACTTCTCAGTTTCTTTGGAAGTTATAAAAATCTTGCATACGGCGAAACAATAGAAATGGAAGTCTACTCCCATGAGGGCGAAAAATCGAGATTTCAAGCCTTAAACGGAGATGTAGTGTTTCCTGTTATCAAAAAGAAGAAATACCCTGTTGCACCTGAGGTTATTTCAGGCGGTTTTGCTTGTGATTACAGAGCTATGAGCATCGGTGATATGACGAGAGAAAACGAGTGTATGCAGCAAATTAGAGTGGATATTAGAAACAAAGCAATAAAGTATGTTATCGAAAAAGTGTATGAAAAAATCAAAGCTGCGACAGGTGTTAAATATACCGCCGAAGCAGCCGGAATTACGAAAACTGCACTTGATAACATTATCAAAAACATTCGCAGATTCGGAAAAGTTTCCCTTATTGGTGATTACTCGGTTGTATCGCAAGTCAACGATTTTACTCCATTTACCAGCACAAACCCAAGCTTTACAGGTATGGCTGATGCTGCAATGGAAGAAATCAGAAAGTTGGGGCTTATTAATTTTTACAATGGCTGTGCAGTAGTTGAAATGCCGAATGCTTTTGACGTTACACACATCGTGGATAATAACTCCGGCAAAAACTTCGAAACGATTTTACCCGAAGGACTTTTATTTGTTGTGCCTAATGGTGTTAATTCGCCCATTCAGACTTTCACACGAGGCGGTATTACTTCATTTACAGGTAATGACGTTGCAACAGGTCAATTATTATCTCGCTTTGACCTCGAAATCGCTGCGGATATTGCCGAAGGTCAAGAATACAAAATCGGGGTTATAAAAGATTCTAACTTCTAAAGAAAGGAAGATATAAATGGCTGAAAACACAAAAGTAAAGCTTAAAAATCTAACGAGCTGGATTTTAACTTTCAAGAGAATTAATGCTGTTGGGGACGTTGTAATGCCACCTAACAGCATAATTACTTTAAGCGAAGATGAGGTCATGGCTCAAATATATAACGGCAATAAACTTTTTGTCGGTGATGACGGAAAAGGCTCTCATGCACGCATCTTCATAGATAATGAGGATTTTAGAATCAATGCTGAGTTTGAGAGCAAAACCACAGGTAAAACGCAAGAAGTTTTAACTGATAAAGTCTTAAAAGAAATCTTTTCCGAAAAAACACTTACGAAATTTAAAGAAGCTGTAAAAAACAAGGTTAAAACTCAAGCTGAAAAATCAAAAGTAGTGGAATTTGCAAAAAAATCAAAGCTTAACGACCATGATAAAATCGAGTTTCTTGAAAAATATGCAGGCTTTAAGTTGGCAAGCTCAAAATGAACACATCATATCTTGATGTCTTAAACGTTTTTCACTCGCTACTAAAATCTAAGTTTGAAATTGATGAGGACTTAGAATATCAATGGTTTCTGAATGCTCTTGCGGACTATGAACTTGAACTGTCGGAACTTAATTACTTGGAATCTCAAAGAGTTTTTGCGGATTCTTTACCACGATATGTAGTTAAAACTTTGGGGTTAATCATGTATGTTAATTACCTAACGCAAGAGCTAAGCCGTGTTATGAAACTAAATGGAATTATCGGGAAAGACATATCTTTAACAGGTATGGATGCCACAAAAAGAGTAACGCTTGAAGAACTCCAAAGCGAGAAAGCATATGCCGAAAAGCTACTACACAAGCAAAAACAGCACACTTTTAACTAGGAGATTGTATGGCAAAAAGTTGGTATTTAATGACTAGACCGCTTTTTAATAGTGGCTACGAAAAAGAAGAATTTGAAAACTACTCGCAAGATGGTTTTTCGGAGCTTTTGGAGTCCTTTATTTCAAGCGATATTGAGGTTTATAATCAAAATTTCACGCTCCTACAATCTCTTAAAGCTATCATTCAAAACGTTACCGCTGATGCAGAATCGAGTAGCTTTATCAGACAGATTTTAATTCCAATCGGCAACCTTAAAACAGGCTACTACGTTAAATATAACGGCTCTTTTTGGCTTATCAAAGATATTGTTGACAACAACGAAGTTTACGAAAAAGCGATAATGTTTTTCTGCAATTATAAAGTGAATTTCATTTCTGATATTTCAGGTGAGATTGTTTCATATCCTGTGCATATGAAAAACGCAACGCAGTATAACTCCGGTGAAACTGCAAGAGAACAAGAAACTATCGGTTCTTCGAAGTTCTTGATTTTCATTCCCTATAACGAAGAAACTATAAAAATCGATCACGGCAAACGCTTTTTAATTGATAAAAATCACGATAATCCTACTGCTTTTGAAATTACGCAAGTTGATACTATTTCTCATAACTTTGATGATGATTTTGCGGTTATTCGTTGGACTTTGGTAGAATCTCAATTTAATACAAAAACGGATAACAAAGAGCTTATGATTGCCGACTATTACAAGAGCGAAAACAACAATGAAAGTTGGTTTTAATTATGTACCTTGACGAGCTTTCAAAATATAAATCTAAAGTTATGCAAAGGCTTTGCGAAAACCCGAAAATTCAATTTTTGATTTTATCTAAGGAAAGTTTAAACCCTAAAAAAGAACTAATGTATAAATACATTTTTCCGTATGCTTTTGTTCCCGACACAGTTACAAATACCAGCACATTTGTTTGTTTTGATATTGAAGTCAAACGAGTAGAAAACCGCAGCTTTAAAGATTTATCCATAATGTTTTGGATATTCTCTCATCAAAGCATTTTACGCACAAACGAAGGTGTAAGAACTGATGTTTTAGCTGATGAAGTTGACAAAATCATGAACGGAAACAAAGATTTAGGGCTTGGAACTACCGAACTTAAAACTGTCGGGAGAGTAAATCCGGCAAAAGATTATTTTGGCAGAACGCTTGTTTATCGAAGTGTTGATTTTAACAGGGTTGTATGATTAACGAGCAAGATTTAAAGTTAAAACTCATTTTAGGGCTTCCGATAGAAATTAATAAAATCAAAATCCACTCGGTAAAAGTTAAAGATATTGCGGAGTTTGGCTATTTAAAATATAACCAAGCTCTTAAAATTATTTCTGCTGATAGCTTTGAAATCAAAAAAATTCTAGACTCAAAAGAAAATATTTCACCTTTCGAATTTGTAGTCATAAGCGTTATGTCAGATGTTCAGATTCGCATTTTAATTGAAGATTTATTTACTTTGATTTTTAAAGAAAAGACAGAATTTTCGGAAGAAAAGCTTTGTTTTAATGTCGGCAAACACGAGCTAAGCAAAGATAACTTTGATGAGATACTAAGCATAATTTGCAAGCAAAATGGGATTTTTAAAAGCGAAAAAGACTTAGGAAAACCGAGCAATGAAAAAGCAAGAAAAATTCTTGAAAAGAGAAATCTTGCAAGGAGCAAACTTAAAAAAAGCAGTGAAAACGGCTTTGATTTAGCTGACCTTATTAGTTTTTTGTCTGTATATTTTGATACTTCTAAGCTACTAAACCTCGATATTTACCAGCTTACAGATAGATTCACAAGGATAATCAAAAAAGAAAATTACGATATTTCAGTAAACTCGCTCATTCATGGAGCAAACAAATCAGACCTTGATTTAAAACATTGGGCAGGTTAACATTATAAAGACAAGCGGTTGATTATATTAAAAAAATCATTGTTAATTGATTATATAGGGCGGTTTTTGCATATGGCTAAAAAGGCTATGAGCCTTGCCCAATGGTGTAAAGAAAATGGAAAAACAGATATTTTAGCAGAACTGGATTGCAATAAAAATCCAGAATGGTATTCTGCTGAAAAAATTAGCCACAACGCTCCAGGGAAGTTAAATTGGAAATGCGAAAAAGGGCATGAATATCAATGTGAAGTCGTTGGACGGACTTTGTTTGGGCTAAAATGCCCTACTTGTAATCCTAAGGAATCTGTTCTCCCTGTTGGCACAAAGCATGGTTGTTTGACTATTATTAATTCTGATGAATACTATAACGATAAACTTAATCTCCCCGAAAAAGGCAAGCGAATTTACCCAAAATATAAATGTAAGTGTAAATGCGGGAAAATAAGTTATTGGGATCAACAATACTTTTTGGAGACTCGCCATAAATATTGTACACAAGCTATTTCGGAGAAAGATTTAGAAGGTTGCCGTTGGTCAGAAGATATTTTGAATAAATATTGCGGACTAGCGGTTAAAGCGTGGGAGAAAAAGAACAGTGCGATTGAAAAAGAGTATGCTCATAATTATTTTACTAACTTTGAAGGCACAACTTTTAATTCGCTGAAAATTCTAGAGTGCATAGACGACAATCATATGGAACTGCATCGGCAGGGGGATTACCGAACAAATAATTCGTGTTGCTTTGTGATTTACAAAATTTATAAATATAAGTGTTATCTATGTGGCGACGAGGGTACGGTAAAATGCTCACAACTTCACATAGACCGTGATTCTAATAGATACGATTATAAGTTTAGATGTCGTTGTCACGAGCCTTCATCATTTGAATGGAATGTTAATAAAGTTCTTATTGATAATAATATTCCATATAGAGTCGAATATACGTTTAACGATCTTCCAGGAAAATGTGGATTAAGATTATTGAGGTTTGATTTTGCAGTATTAAATGAAGATGGCTCTGTTAAATGCTTAATTGAGTGTCAAGGAGAACAGCACAATAAACCTGTGGGGATTTTTGGAGGAGAACGCACTTTTAAAAACCAATCAATAAATGATGCCCTAAAAAAAGAATATGCTCAAAATCACAATATTCCGTTAATTGAAATTCCTTATAAACATCACTTTTACGATAAAGTTGTAGCCATATTGAAAAAACATAGTATTATTTAAAGCAAAAGTAATTGAAATAGAGGTGATTTAAAAATGTAAAAAGTATTTACCATATAAGTTTTAAAACAGCAAACACAAATAAATAAAAACAATTCAAACCAAAACGTAGCTAAAAATAGGCTGCGTTTTTAATTTTAAGGAGGAAAAAATTATGTCAAATCCAAACGCAAAATTCGGTGCAAAAGAGGTTATGGACGTTACTCTTTATGATATGAGTTCTGGTAAACCTGTCATTTGCTTCGATACTTTAAAAACTTCAAGCATCAGCGTAACCTCTGAAAAGGTATACGCACGAGGCGGAAAAGGAAATCCGAAAATAATTACTTGGGAGATTAACAAAGAAGCAACACTCAATATTGAAGATGCTCTTATCTCCCCAAAATCTATGGAACTTATTTCAGGTATGGCAACTAGGGTCGGTACAAGAACAGTTTATGTTCGCCAAGATACCGAGTGGGACACCAGCGGAGAAAAACCTGTTGATAAGGGCGATATTTATCCGCTTACTTGTTCCAGCGAGGGAGTTATAAATCTTGCATTTACACCGAAAGAAACCGCCGAAAACATAAAAATATACCTAAGGGACGATGATTGTGGTACGCTTGTTTCAATGACAGGAGCAAGTCTTTCTGCAAATGTCTTAACTTTGGGCGATGCCGGAAAAACAACCGCTGCGGGTAAAAAAATTATAGCTTACTACACAAGAGATACATCGGAAACCGCTCAAACTTATGTCATTACTTCGGATAAATTCTCAGGAACCTACAAACTTGTTGGCGATACTGTTATCAGAAATGCCGAAACAGGTCTTGATGAGCCATTCCAAGTTATTATTCCAAATCTCAAATGGACTTCAAACCTTGAGCTTGGATTTAGTGCTGAAGGCGACCCCTCAACAACATCATTTGAATGCGAAATTATGCGTGAGAGTGGAAGCTCAACTATGATTGAAATGATTAAATATGAATAGCAAATATAACGTAGATAATTCGGTACTTGGAAAGCTAAAACGCACTTTTGACGGAATTCTATTTGATAGTTTACTAGAGTGTCGATTCTACAAAGAAGTTATAATCCCAAAGATAAAATCCGGCGAAATAAAGAACGTAAACAGGCAGGTAAAATACGAACTCCTGCCTTCGTTCGTTTATAAAAATAGGAAAATTCAAGCAATTAATTACATCAGTGATTTTGATATATCGTACAGCAATGGTGATTTTGAAGTCGTTGATGTAAAAGGTTTTGTAAAGCCGATTGATAAAATAAAATCCAAAATGTTTAAGCATAAATATCCCGACTTAAACCTAAAGTTTGTTGGATACACAAAAGAACTTGGCTGGCACGAAAAATAGGAGGAATTAATTATGAATATAAAAGATTTGGAAAATTTAGTTTTAGAAAATAGCGAAGAAATAATTGAATTTGAAAGCTACAAAATAAAGTTTAATCCCACTATGTCTTTTGAAAAATTGAGTCTAGTAAGCGATAAAATTTCTGACGAAGTAATAA
>JAUNIE010000043.1 GCA_030523605.1 Clostridia bacterium
CTCGCAACAGGTGGTACTCACTATGGTGTAACGCCCAGAGAAATGACAGCCGCATTCCAAATTTTCGCCAACGGTGGTAAGTTCTATAGGTCATACACGTACTTCTACGTAACCGACAGGAATGATAATGTAATTCTCGACAATCGTGACGCCGTACCGACTCAGGCGATTTCAGAAAGCACCTCAACAATTATGAACAGACTTCTGAGAAATGTTGTTATAGGCCCCGAAGGTACAGGTAGAAGCGCAAATATCCCCGGCTGGGAAATCATCGGAAAAACAGGTACTACAACAGATGACCACGACAGCTGGTTCATTGGAATGAGCCCCTATGCAGTTGCCGGAATCTGGACCGGTTATGATAATCCGAAGAGAATTGGAGAAACGACTGCGGCAATCAGAATTTGGAAAGCTATTATGACAAAATATCTCGAAGATAAACCTAAAATAGATTTTAAATACAGTGATAACGTTACAACCGCTAATTACTGCAAGACAAGCGGAAAATTGATGGGTTCTATTTGTTCTTCGAGCGCAGTAGGCTATTATGACAAAAATAATATGCCTGAAACATGTACGTCTCACGCAGGTTGCGGACAATTTGACCCGACCGCCGACGAGAAAAAAGAAGAAAATAATAACGAAAATAATGAGAATAATCCTCCGAGCGAACAGCCTCATGAGCAGCCCACCGCCGCTCAGACCGCAGCGCAGGAACCTGCCACCACAGCCGAAACGCAGGCACCTGCACAGGAGCAAACAACCGGAGAACCTAAAAAGCCGAAGAAAAAGCAAAAAAAGCAAACTCAAGATGATAATTAATATCATTAAAAAAATTTCGGCATAGAATAAAATATAATAACCCATTCCTTTAGGAGGAAATATAATGCCCCTTGTTATTCAAAAATTCGGTGGCAGCTCTGTCGCCGATACGCATCATATTTTTAACGTAGCAAAAAAAATAACAGACGTTTATAAAAGCGGCAACGATGTAGTTGCCGTAGTTTCTGCGCAAGGAGATACCACAGACAAACTACAACAATTAATGGAAGAAATAACCGATGAAGCTTCAAAACGTGAAAAAGATGTTCTGCTTTCATCAGGTGAACAGGTTTCTTCGTCCCTTCTTGCGATGGCTGTGCAAAAACTTGGATTTCCTGCCGTTTCGCTCACGGGGTGGCAAGCAGGGTTTCTAACCGAATCCAATCACACAGACGCAAGAATTATAAAAATAGACACAAAACGCATCGAAAACGAGCTAAAAAATAAAAATATTGTTATTGTTGCAGGCTTTCAAGGAATTGACGAAAACGGCGACATCACCACACTCGGGCGTGGCGGTTCAGATACCAGTGCCGTAGCTTTGGCGGCGGCTTTAAATGCCGATATTTGCAAAATTTATACCGATGTGGACGGCGTATATACCGCTGACCCACGAAGCGTTGTTTCTGCTAAAAAATGGTCGTCTCTTTCGTACGACACTATGTTTGAAATGGCTCATTTCGGCGCACAAGTACTTAACGAACGCTCTATCGAAACAGCTAAAAAATTTGGCGTAACAGTAGAAGTACTGTCAAGCCTTTCCGATAATTTATCCGGCACTGTCATCACAAAAGAAACCAAAGCAATAACTAACACTATCAGCGGTATTTCGCTCAAAAATCACCTTGCCAAAGTAACCGTCAGCGCAAGAGACAATACCGAAAAACACAAAAATTTAATTACGTCCGAAATGGATAAAACCGGCATTAAAATTGATAGTTCCATGAAACCCGTTGGCAAACAAAACAAGGATATTTTTAATTTTATAGTTGAAGAAAATCACATAAATGACTTTCTGGCGGTAACTAAAAAAATCGGTATTGAAAATCAAAATATTCAGATATCGTACGAAAAAAATAAATCTGAAATTTCTGTTATAAACATATCAGAAAGCCTCAACCTCAACACCGCCTCGATTATCTTTGAAACCCTTTCCGAAATGAATATAGATGTCGAGATGGTGGCTTGCGACGAAAAACGTGTGTCTGTGGTCGTGGCATCAGAATGCGCCAATTCCGCCGTAAATGCCATTCATTCCAAACTTTTTGAAGAAGATATGATAATTTAAATCGGCTCTTTACCCGTTATGCTGAGCGTTACCTCTTGCGTTACTTCGTACCTGCATTTCGAAATTATGTTTTCCCAATCATTTGATATCTTTTTAAAATATTCAGGGTGCGAATTTCTCAGCACCTTTCCGAAACCTAAAGCGTCAATATTGGCGCTTGTTATTTTACCCAAAAGATGACCGTAAATTGTACCAAGCTTGTCCTCTATATCCCGCTCTAAACCGGTTATATCGTTCTCTGAAGCTCCGCTTTCATAATCGCTATCAAACGCAAATGCCGACATATCGGCACTGATATTTATTTTAAATACAGGATACGAATTTTCTGTTATTTCGGGAGTTACACACACCGCAGAACGTGTAGCAGAACAAGTTACCTCTCCAAAACGCTCGTTTTTTACGACGCACGAACTAAAACCGGAAATACCTTTGAAAATCATGAATCCAAAAGCGTCTTCATTTTCAAGGCAATCATATAAGATATCATCACGGAAAAGCCCAACGCCTTTAAAAACTATTTCCTCTGAATTATTATTTTCGCTAAGCCCGAGCCAAGCCACATACGGGTCGGAAATCTTCCCGTAAACATCGCCTACAAAATGCATCACGTCCGAACCAAGCTCATCGGGTATTAAATCGTGAATATTCTGCGCTTTTACAGGCTTATCGCCATCTTTTGATTTAATCACTTCCGACGCCGTCCCGCTACAAACACAAAGCTTCACTTTTGGTCTGGTTTCACAGTGGCGTATAAAAAAATCTATGAAATTATTAACGCCCGATTTTGCAACGTCCTCACCCATAAGAATTATCATATTCTGCGAATAGACGGGATTTAAACTCGTCTTTTTTTTGATGTTTTCGAGCGCCTCCAAGAGAGTCGCACCGCTTACTTCCACCACCCTAATACTTGGTTCTTTCTCGTCTTTCGGCGTCTGAAAATCATACGCTTGAGCCGTTAATTTATATTTTCCTCCGTCCTTATCGACCGCTATACCTTGAATGATAAATTTTTCGTGAAGTTCTCCCCCTCCGCTACAACCGCACAAAAAAATCAAAAATAAGGCGCAAAAAAAGAGTGTTAACCCGTGCAACTTGAATTTCAACCATAAACACCTCTTTTTCGTTTTTGTAATCTTATAAACACCAAAATAAGCGGAATAACCACAGAAATTAAAATTAAAAACCACATCAGAAAATTCGTCATAAATGTACTGCTAAGCAGCTCCAACTTATCGCTGAAAAATGACGTTGCCGATATTAAAAATCCAAAAACAATTATGCTTTTTTTACGCACCTGTTCTCCCCAGATTTTCTTAATGCCCTCACCCGTGAGCATCAAAAACAGCGAAAGCTTTATGAATATCCCCGAAATCCAAATGCCAAGATATACCGAATCCAAGTGCTTGAACGAACCGAATTTACCAATCCCCGCAGCCGTATAAACAGGAAAAAGCTGCGTCTCGGCAAAATCCCCCATCGTACCCGCCACAAGCATTATCAGCGCCGCAAAAACCAAATATACTCCGGCATTCCAGATTACGATCCCTTTTTTGTGGTCGCCCTTAGCCATAGGTAGCAAAACCGCCATTGCCGGTATGCATGAACTTTGAGAAATCAGTAGTTTTATGCCCTCAAATACCGACTCCGTCCCTTCAAACATCAGCGGTTTGTAGTTAATTGGTTCGATGCTGGATACCAGAGAAACAAGGAAAAATATCATCGCAAAAACCGTGAACACAAATATAAGTCCCGATGTCCTCGAAATCGCCTCAATGCCTTTGTACGCACCGTAACAAGACGAAAACAATAAAAGAACCGTCAAAAAAGGTACCGATATCGGCGGATTTATCGCATTAAAAATAAATTTTTCAAATACACTCACTGTATGAAAACTTATAAGCAAAAAATAAAAAATATAAACCAAAACCACACAAAGTCCCGTTTTACCACACAGTTCTCTGAGATTATCCAAAACGTTCATTTTTTTATCCAGAACAAAAAGCCCATAAATCGGGATTAGTATAACAAAAGTTAAAATAGCGCAAATTGGTGCAGATAACAGATGATCCCATATTTCAGAATCACCTATCAAAATATTGCCGTATGTCATACTGACTACCATTCGGCTTATGAAAAGCAGGCAAAAAAGCTGCGAAACAGATATTGCGGGACGCTTTTCCATTTAAAAAACCTCTTTTAATCTAAGCTATTTTTCTATTTCAGAACCTGGCAAATCCTGAACTTTTATACTCTTTCGTGAGAGAAAATTCCAGCTGAGCCTCACCAAAACGTCCCTCATGGCAAACATATTAAACGGCGAAATCGGAGACGTAAAAGGTACTCCGTAACTGTTTTTTGAGCAAATGTTTATAAGCACTGCCGTAAATACAATCATTATCCCCCAGATCCCGAAAATCCCGCCGACTATCACAAACACAAACTTCAAAATCGAAATCGGCTCGTAAAGATTGGGTATCACGTATGACGAAATTGCCGTCAGCGCCACAACCATAAGCGTAGGTGCACCGATAAGTCCCGAACTGACAGCTGTTTCGCCTATAACCAGCGCCCCCACTATACTCACTGCGTGCCCGAGAGGTCTGGGGATTCTCAGCCCCGCCTCTCGCATTATTTCGTATATCAAATGAATTATTATAGTTTCCGTCATGAGCGAAAATGGCGTTCTGCCCACCGCCAAAGCTATTTTCATGAATATCGGGGCAGGCAAAATTTCGGGGCTGAATGTGCTTATTGCTACGTACAGGCCCGGCAGCAAAATCGAAAGAAAAAACGCCATATATTTAAGCCATCTCGTAAACGTCGCAAAGTACGGGTGCCTTGAATAATCATCGATATGCTGGAAATATTCCGTGAAAAGATACGGCACAACAAGAACATTAGGTGTTCCGTCCAAAATTATGGCGATCCTGCCCTCCGAAATTTTTCCGCAAACTGTGTCGGGACGCTCTGTCATACCCACTCCGCTAAAAAGCGAAAAATCATTGTCGCCCTCCAGATACGGCATCAAATATCCGGATTCAACAACTGTTTCAAGGTCTACCGCCGCTACACATTCACGGACTTTCTTTAAAATATCTTCGGAAACTTTATCACGCATATAACAAATGCAAACGGAAGTCTTACTGACCGTACCTACACTGCTCATCTCAAACTTTAGTTTTGTACTTTTTAAGCGCCTACGAATAAGCGTCATATTGACCATAAGAGGCTCTACGAAACCTTCTCTCGAACCACGCTGAATAACTTCCGTCGAAGGCTCGGAAACAGAGCGAAACGGAAATCCTTGAACGCCGACCGCAAGCATTGAGTCGCAGCCGTCCATGGCAAATATGGCAAATCCGGACATTATCATATTAAAGGCGTCTTGGAAATTCGACACTTGAATTTGATTTGATGCCGAAATTACATTATCACGTATGAATTCGTATTTTTCTTTTTTTGTGCTACCCAAAATTTCCGACCGTGTTATAGGCGTCACAACGCTATGAGTAAGCGTCTCTTTATCGACCATCCCGCCTATTGTTATAACGGCACAGTCCACGTTCGCAGCTCGAAGATATCTTATAGAAAGGTCAGCGCTCTCATCAAATTCTCGTTTGAAAAATTCGGCATTCTCTGTGAGCGAATTTGAAAAAAATCTCACCGCCTGAACGCACGGTTTCTTGGGCTTATCAGAATATACTTCTTTAAGATGCGAGATAAAATTCATTTTTGCCCCCTAAAAATGGTACTCTTTATATTAAACTTTGCAAAAATTCCATTTTTATGCATAAAAAAACCGCTCCGAAGAGCGGTTAAAGTATCATGCGTTAGGAGCTTATCCTACTAGTAAACACATTAGTATGTTCGAACGACGAAGGCAGTTCACCTTTCTTGTATATTTCATCATTTAATAATTTGAAGATTGCTTTCACTGTATCTTCGCCGTCATTAATGTGATCCGACAGTATCCCCAATTCAATAGCCCGAAACAAATCCTCGGGGTTTTCATAATTTTCAACTGCTGTTTTGTCCGCAAGCTTCATACTTTCAAATACAGTTTTCGCAGAGGATACGAGTTTCTTTGCAGTTGGGAAAATAGTTGTACTGAAACAATAATCAGCTAATCTATTTAGTACAGTACTGTACTCATCTGTCTTATGTTCATCCGTTATTTTTTCTTCTTTCCCGACCTCTTTTTTTTTACGCTTTCAATTTTATCTTTGATGGCTTTGCCAAATGCAGACGTCTTATCAAAGCCTTCCCACGCTTTTTCACCCAAACCGCCATATACACTGTTTATCAAATAACTCGCCATAGCTACGATCTTATTTTTAGCTTCTATTTGCGGTGCTTTATCCCAACGTCCTTGGAGCTCTGCCGGGATTTTTGCCGGAATGATGGTTAATGGATCGTTTTTAGATTTAAACGCTTTAAAAAGCTCGTCATTGTTATGTGTTGTATCGCCTAGATAGGCATTTATTTTACCCACTCTCGGGTCTTGGGGCGCCGCTTCATGTTGTGCGGGTTGTGCGGGTTGCGCAGGTTTTCCCAATTTCCCCCTAACCAAAGTTATAAACCTTTCTTTTCCTTGTTTGTCATAACCAATAGGGTATAAATCTTTATGAGCCTCCATAAAGGGCAGATAAATTTTTGTAAGATAATCTATAGCTTCTTGATCGACTTCATCTAACCCCACTCGTGCTCTCTGTTCAGATGTGGCATAAGCTGCTTGGGCCAATACAAAGGAATAATACATCGATTTAAAGAACGAATTGGTAAAATCCACTTCAAAATCATCTTGTTTGAATTTATACCCATTAAACTTGTCATTAACAGGTAACTTCCACTTCAATACATCAGTTTTCCTTTGCAAATCTTGGATATCTCTCACGGTTTGTACGTCAATCGTTCCGAACAGATCTGTTTCCACCTTTTTGCCAGGTAAACTATTAAGGTATTCTATAACATCACCTGCACTTTTACTTAGTAGTTTTCCCAACTCATCGTCTGAGAGAGAAGTAACTTTAGTCTCGGGCTGCGCAGGTTGTGCGGGTTTTGCGGGTTGCGCAGGAGTTGTGGATGTTGGTGCGGGTGCGGGTTGCGCAGGTTGTGCGGGTGCAGATTTTTGCTTTTTCTTCAACAATTCCGAAATTTTTGATACATCTTTACCAGCCGCTTTATACATATACATAAGAACTTTCAAGAAGTCTACAACATTCTCGTCATCGTTTTCTTTTTCGCAAAACTCTAGCAATTCAGGGTCGCTAAGCAAATATTCTTTTACTTTTGGGTGTAATACACCTTCTATAGGTTCACTATCCAGTATATCCTTGGATTTTTCAAAAGAATCTATATTAAGCCAATGAGCAATCATAAAATCTTTAGCAAGTTCCAAAGATTTTTCCAAATCCGCTGTCA
>JAUNIE010000044.1 GCA_030523605.1 Clostridia bacterium
GATTACACATTTACCGATATAAAAAAAATTACATACGTCAAGAAAGATATTTATATCAAGGGCCAAGAATAGTGAATAGAGAATTAGGGCGAGCCGGAGCGCTTGCCCACAAAGACAAATTTATAAAGGGATATACAGAAATGATAGTAAAATTCGAAACAGAAAAAATCACACGAGAGTTTAAAAACGAAAAAGAATTAAAAGAGTTTTTAAAAATTATAACTCGGATTACAGGAAAAACACCAAAATACGAAGTAAAAAAATTTAAGGAGAAATAACAATGAGTACAAGAAGTAATATAGGGGTTTTAAATAATGATGGAACAGTAACGGCAATTTATTGCCATTGGGACGGATATGTAGAATACAATGGCCGAATATTATCCGAACATTATCAAGAAGTAGAAAAAGTCAAAGAATTAATAAGTGGCGGCGATTTAAGTTCATTGCGTCAAAAAATTAAGCCTGCCGGAGAACATAGCTTTGAAAATCCGCAAGAAGATGTTTGCATTTATTATCACCGAGATAGAGACGAACAATGGGAGCAAACAAAACCAAAAACATATGAAAGCATAATACAGCTATATGAAAAATTAAAAGATAGCTGGGTAGAGTATCTTTACATATACATTGCCGGAGATTGGTATTATTTATGTATTAATGAAGATTCAACCTTAAAACTAAACCATTTAAAAAGCGAATTAGATTATCGATCACAAGAAGAAACACAATCAATGGAATAATTAAATCAAAGGAGAATATATAAGATGATAAATCACTTTTTAGGAAAAACAGTAATGACCAGTGGAGTCAATAATAAGATAGCGGAGAGCGAAAAATTTGCAAGAGAAATAAAGATTTGTATGGAAAAGTATATCACCTGTGATTGGGGAGATTTGTGCAATGAGGACAAAGAAATGAATGATAATGCACTCAGAAACGGCAATGACAGAATTTTAGCAGCTTATGATACGTCCGAAGGTAAAGTTTATATAATCACAGAACACGACAGAAGCGCCACTACAATCTTATTTGCTGACGAATATTGATAAGCAAAACAAAACGGCAAGTTATGAGTTTGAGTTCATAGCTTGCCGAAAATAAAACTAAGTAAAGAAAGGTATAACGTAATGAGAACGGTATCAAAAGAATTTAGAATATATAAATATGCAGAATTAAGCCAAAATGCTAAAGAAAGAGTTAGAAATAACTACATAGAAAATTTAGATGCAGATATTTTCACAGAACAGATCATGGAAGATTTAAGAGAAAAAGGACTTGAAAATTTACGACCACTTTATAGTTTAAGTTGTTGTCAGGGTGATGGTTTATGTCTTTATGGAAGTATAGAGTTTAAAGAAATAACCGGAGAACTAAAAGATATTTTCTACAAAGATTTGAGGTTATCAGATTACAGAATAATCAAAAACTTGAAAGATTACAGCCAAATAAGTTTTAATCACATCGGAAGATATTATCACAAACACTCAGTTGATATTGATATTTACATTGACGGAAATTTAATCCCTAAAAGCTATGAAAATCATAGAAAAGTTGCTGACAAGCTAATAAAGAACATAAAGGAGTGGTACTTAGATTTATGTGACAAGTATGAAAAACAAGGCTATGATTTTTTCTATGGCATAACAAGTGACGAACTACAAGAATATTGCAATGCTATGGGTTATGAATTTTTAGAAAACGGAACATTATTTTAGGTCGGGTGATTTGAATTGAAAAATCAAAAATACATAAAAAACAGCAACGAACTTGGAAAAAATTTAAAAGTGGCACGGATCAAATCAGGACTAAGTCAAGATATTGCATCCAAATTAACGCACCTTAACCGCTCAAGTTTAAGCTACTATGAAAACGGACGAAACACCCCCACCATATTCACATTAATTAAACTTATAAGCATTTACAATATTGATATTGATGACTTGATAATTTCCAAAAAATGACATTGCCTTACCTAAAAATACACATAAGTATTGCTTTTTCTATACTTATGTGTTATTTTAAGTATGAAAGTTAGGAGCGTGAGACAATGAAGTATTATGACAAGCTAATAAAACTAAAATGTTTTTCTCTTGAGGAAGCAAGGAAAATATGCGGAAATGAAAGCACCGCAAAGTTCACACTAAGGCAATATAAAAACAAAGGTTATATTGCAAGCGTAAAAAGAAATCTATATGTAGTTTTAGATTTGGAAACACATCAGCCGATAGCAAACAAATTCGAAATAGCTTCACATATAACTAAAAACTCATATATAACACACCATTCGGCTTTTGAGTATTACGGATATTCAAATCAAGTTTATTATGAAGTTTATGTTGGCGGGACACGATTTAACACATTCGAGTTTGAAGATATAACTTACAGACATATAAATGTTCCAAATACCTTTGGAATATCTTCTCCAACTAAATTTTTAAGAGTAACGGATTTAGAAAGAACGCTACTTGATAGCATAAAAGATTTTGAAAAAATAGGTGGTTTAGAGGAACTTTTAAAGTGTATAGATTCTATACCATACTTAGATCAGCAAAAAATGGTTGCTTACTTAAAAAATTATAACAATCGTTTTCTATTTCAAAAAGCCGGATATATACTCTATAATTTTAAAGACAGTCTTAGCCTGAATAAAGATTTTTTCGACTTCTGTAAAACTTACGTTTCTAAAAAAAGGCATTACTTATCTAAGGAACTTATTTCCAATCCTCAAAAATCATGCGCCAATAGAGAATGGAATTTAATAGTACCAAATAATTTTGAAGATATGCTATCGAAAGGAGCAGTAAAACTTGCCGACCTATGATAAAGGATATTTAAGCAGTAAGGCAAAAGAACTTTCATTTGTGAGAGATACTTTTGAAAAAGTGCTTAGATTATCAGAAACACTTGATTTTTTAAATAAAGACCCACTCTTAAAAAAGTCTTTGGCACTCAAAGGCGGAACAGCAATTAACTTAACAATTTTTGACTTGCCCAGATTATCGGTTGATATTGACCTTGATTACACAGTAAACGAAAGTAAAGAAGATATGATCGAAAACAGAAAAATTGTTTCCGAAAAAATAAAAAAATATATGTTCTCCGAAAAATACGAACTTAGTAGCAAAAGCAAATCATATCATTCGCTTGATTCTTTTGTTTTTACATATACCAACTCTGCAGGAATAAAAGACAATATAAAAATAGAAATCAATTATTCTTTAAGAGCCCATATTTTGCCGATAATACAAAAACAAATCTACACCAAAAACGCTTTTAATGCCGTAAATATAAACGTTTTATCACCTGAAGAAATATTCGCGACAAAAGTAATTGCACTTTTAACTCGTGCAGCTGCAAGAGATTTATACGATATGAATAATCTAATTTCATACAATATCTTCGGAGATAAAGAGATAAACCTTCTTAAAAAATGTATGATTTTTTATAGTGTTGTGTCGTGCGATACAAGGCTTGAAGATTTATCTTTAAAGACGATTGATAACATAACAAAGTACAAAATACGTACAGACTTAAATCCGGTTATACGCAAAAAAGAAGTTTTTAATCTTGAACTAGCAAAAGAAAATGTTAAAAGCTTTATTGGTAAGCTGCTTGATTTATCAGAAGATGAAAAGAGTTTCTTAAGTAACTTTTATGAAGGGAATTATACTCCGAATTTACTTTTTGAAGATAAAGAAATACTTTCAAGAATTACCGAACATCCAATGATAAAGTGGAAAACAAGAGCTATTTTATTCAAAAACAGCGGTGTCAAAGCCTAATTAATGCTCTATTTTTTTACAAGTATCCATTAATTAGACCCTATTTGTAGGATGGTTGTAAAACTATTTAACTTTTAGAATAATACTTTTGCCTCCAGTCAGAATATTGACCGGAGGATTCTTTATTTTCTTTGTATTTAGTTTCAAGCTCGGTAAATTTCATCCGTTCACCGCAAAAGTTAAGTAAAACGGTTCCTGTGCCACCTCTGCGGTTAAGAGCAACGTCAAGACCGATAGTTTTGGAACCTTCATTCTTTGATACGCACCACATAAGCATAAGTTTATTGCAATTTTGCTCTACTTCGCCCGAATCCCGTATTTCAGACGGCGAAGGTTTTTGATTTTCTCCCGAAGTACGATTAAGCTGTGAAAGGCATAAAATAGGAACATTTAAATCCGTAGCCAGCCTTTTGAGATCACGACTTATTTTCCCAATTTCTTGATTTCTGTTTTCACATTTTCCGCTTCCGGAGTGCATGAGCTGAAGATAATCAACCACAATTAAACCTAAATTTTTTAGCATCTTGCAGCTCATCCGAATGTCGTTAACCGAAACACCAGAGCTGTCATTGATTATTAATTCTCTATTTTTCAAGATTTCTAATGTTTTTTCAAGCAGTTTAATCTCGTCTTGACTAAGATTTTTGTTTATGAGTTTAGTCATTGAAACACCTGAATTTTTTGAAAGTATTCTTTCGCAAAGTTCACAAGAAAGCATCTCTTGGCTGAAAAAGACTACTTTTTTACCCGACTTTGCAACATTTTCGGCAACTGACAAAGCAAAAGCAGTTTTACCTACTTTTGGGCGAGCAGCCAACACGATTAAATTTCCTCCCGACATTCCTTGAAGTATACTGTCAATTTTTTTAAACCCTGTTTCTACTCGATTTTCTACGCTTAAGGTTTTACCTGTATAGAAGTCAAAGAGTGTTTGTACTGATTTTTCTAAGCTTTTCATTTTCTTTGCTTGTATAGGCATTATTGCGGATGAAATGTTTTCAATGAGATTTTCGGATTTTTCCAAAATGTTTTCACTCGTTACATCCGATAGAGTATCCACCAAATATTCTTTAATTTTTCTTGACATAGCTAATTTATGCACGATTTCAGCATAATAAGAAGCATTGCTGACACTGGGAGTAGAATCGGCACAGAAAAGAAGTAACTTTTTCATTTCGATTTTTCGTTCATTCGGAAATTCGTTAAGAACAGTTAGAAAATCAACAGGCTTACCATTCCCCGATAAATCCAATATAACTCCATAAATCTCTTTTAAATCCTCATGATAAAAATCATTAATAACTAGCTTTTCTGAGATGTTTGGTAGCGCTTTTTCATCAATCAAAATCGCTCCGATGACCGATACTTCGGCAGTTCTAGTCAGTTCATCTTCTTGATTCATGTTCTATTATCTCCATTCATAAAATTAAGGAATCCAGCGGATAATAGGTTCACCGCTGAATCCCTTTTGCCATATAAACCACGCATAGCAAACTGCCGAACTTGAAAACTTATCGAAATCAGCATTTCTTGCACAATTTTGTCTACTTGCATTAACGTACACAAACTTTGGAGGGCTTTTTTGAAAAAAATTAAACCGCTCTTTGCCCTCTAAGAATTGAATTTTAAGAAACATAATTACATATCCGTTCGGCAAGACATTTTCAAGTGCTTTTTGTACAAATCTGAGTGCGTATTTGTATGGCGGATTGGTGAGAAAACATTCCGCTTTCACATCACTGGTAAGAAAGTCGATTCCAGTTTTCCCATAGCCATGATCATGTAAGTCATAAGATTGCACGTCATATCCATGTTTATTTAAAACTTCCGACAAATGTCCCATACCACAAGCAGGTTCACAAATTTTATGCGGCAATATAAAGCCATCACGTTTTATTGCGGCAAGAAAAATTTCTAGTGCTTTAGGGTCAGTTGCATAGAAGTCTGTTGGTTCTCTTTCATAATTCGAATGATTACTTGCTGCAATGGCTCTGAAAACACTTTCCCCGTTTCCTATCCAGTCTTGATTCTTATTTGTCATACAAAACCTCTTTAATTCGCTTCATGACGTATTTTACGCAAGGAATAGCCACACTATTTCCTAATGCCTTGTATCTTGCACAGTCGCTATCAAGCTTGTTTTTCCAAGTTAGTAACTGACTTTTTGAAGGCTCTTTTTTATGGGAATTAAGATAAATCTTTTTCCAAAATTCAAATTCTTCATCGCTAAAATCATCTTGTGGAGTTAGAATCGTCCAATAGTCAGGAAAGCCTTGCAATCTTTCGCATTCAAGAGGGGTTAAACGTCTTATGTGTGAAAAGTTTTTGATATTATAAACCGCATTCGGCCCCTTTGCGACGAGTGTCGTTGTGGTATCATTTTCTCCTGCATCAAACCCATACTTTGCATTGAAACCACAGTTAAATGCCGGATAACCTATGGTATATGTAACATCCTTGCCGTTACGACGAGGTTCGTTCATGACGAGCGGTACTTGATTACCTCCGGTACCCATTCTGGTTTTAAGCGTGGGCGAAAGTTCGCCACAATTTCTAATTACTTCTTTTGGATGTGTCATGTCTAAAACGAGTGGCTTATTGTTTCCGCTGGTTCCTGCACTTGCCGTTACTGTTGGCGATAAGTCTTTGAGTATTTCAGCTTTTCCTTGACTTGAACCCATACAGTAAACCGCATGGCGATCAGTTGCATTTAGTGTATAACTCGTGTTTTCAGAAACACCTTTTCCGTTTGGCCCATTTTCAAGCTTGCGATTAATGGCATTTCCACTTATGCAATAGCAATTATTTTGAATAACTACTTTCGGAACGTGGCCTTGAGCCGATAAAGAGTAGCAAGGATCGTCAAACTTTGGATTATGTCCGCTTCCGGCAAACATCAGGAAAGAAGTGTTAAAAGGCAAGATTTTCAGGTTATTCCCGCTTGGATTTTCAGTGCCGTTTCCAGTTCTTTCGGTAGAATTTTTCCATTCGCTTTTGCTCTGCGAAGTATTCCTCCGCAGGCAACCGCACTCAAAGAGTATTTCGGGTGCGGATTTTCCTCCAAAATCTGCGATAAGGTAGATTCTTTTACGTCTTTGGGCGACTCCCCAATACCGAGCATCGAATATTCGCCATGCGAGAGAAAAATTTTCTCCCATAATAACTCCTGAAGGGGTCCATTTTTCAGGTTTAGGAACAATAAAGTTTTCATCGGCGATTTTGCAGATTTCTTCGAGGATAATTCTAAAATCCTCTCCATGATTTGAACTGAAAACTCCGGGAACATTTTCCCAAAATAGTATTCGAGGTTTGATTTCTTCGTTTTTACGTCCTTTATTTTTTTCATTTTTTCTAACTTCCTTTATGATTCTTATCATTTCCATGAACAAATTTGATTTTTTGCCACAAAGTCCTTGCCGTTTCCCTGCAACACTTAAGTC
>JAUNIE010000045.1 GCA_030523605.1 Clostridia bacterium
AATCGCCGTCAGAAACCACGTTACATCCATATTCACTTTCTTATTTTTTCCTCCTTGCGGTTAATAATAACTCCATCACATCATCGTGAGGAGTGTCGGTAAACTCGGTGGTACAGTTTTGCTTAACTATATCGAAAATCTCATACCACAGTAAGTTTGCTTGCTTGCCGAATGACACACTCATTTGCACAAATGGATTTGCTATCGCTGCACCTGTTGTCGGGTGTTTACCTAAAAATCCGAATTTACTGATTGCTTCCTCGCATTGAACATATCGTGCAAATGCCTGAGAATATGCCTCAACCAACCTTGGATTCACAAAACTTTCACACTTTCGTTTTTTAAGCCATATCCATGTTTCTTTGAAAATTTTATCCGCCTTAAGGTACGTTCCGTCTTTTTGCTCTGCACTTAAATATTCACTTGGTTTCGGGATATTCTCACCTTCCAAGTCACACATATCCATCAAATCATCTGTTTCAAAACTGTCATCTATATCAAAATCAAGTGGTTCAAACACTTTTGCTTCTCTTCCTGACGTTATTTTGTCAGCTAAAGCATCAGGTTTTGTGCCTGCTCTTACTCGTCTACCACCTCGATTTGTCCCGTCTTTCGCCACTATTTTTTCCTCCTTTTAATTCTAGGGGGTTAATACCCCGTTTGAATTGAACTTTTTTCGTGCGTCGCCCCACGCCCGTTGTTTTGTGCCCTAGCCATAGAGATTTTGACTCCCCCCACCCAAGAAAACAACTCCTAAGTTTCCTTAGGAGCTTGTGTGTTTAGTCTTGCTATTTTATTATCTCAAACAAATCCGCACCAACAATAAGGGCTAATCTGCTACCGCTGTCCCACTTAACGTGTATCTGACCTATGTCATCAACATCCTCAACTGTTCCTTCCAAACCCTTAGCCATCTGCGGTTCATCGTACATATGTATCAGCCGAACTCTGACTCCGGCTTTGTATGTGTCTCTTAATTGTTTCAATTTCTCTGAGTTTGTCATTCGTTTTTCTCCTTCTTTTTTAAAGTCTAATTAGTGACGTGTACCGTGCGTAGTCGTAGCCTTCCGAGTTTATCGCCAACGCCTCATCGTTTCTCGTTTCATCACGAAACAAAAAGCATCTTGCGGTTCCGTCTTCTTCCGTGCCACACCGGTCTGTGATTGCTTTTATCAGGTCATTGTCTTCGAGGAGGTGTTCGATTAGGTGTTCGTAGTCCTCGTGGTGTAGCACACACATCCCGACAACCTTAAAGTTTAGTTTTGCTGCGAAGTGTCTTCTCTCGTTCTCCAGAAGTTCAGCCCTATCCGCAGCCTTTCTTGAAAAAAGTCCTATCATTTCAAAACTCCTTTGTTTGATTTTGTACCTTTGCAGTAGTCATATATTACCTCTGATACCGCACACTAGCAAGTTAATACTGTACTTTTATAGGTAGAACAACTCCGCATATTCACTAGACTTTAAAGCACTAATACACAAGAAAGAAGAGAGAAAATTTAAGTTCCATTTTATTGATTAAATTGAATATTTTTCCATAGGTCGCCCCAGTACCGTTCAAAAGCTTTTATCCCCAACGTCCACCTTCGGTTGCGGTAAGCCTTGAGTGACAACTCTTACAAAGGCTCATCAGGTTTTCTTCGTTGTGCGTACCGCCTTTTGAGAGGGGAACGATGTGATGTACTTCCTCCACGGGTTTCAGGATATTCTTTCTTTCACAAAGCTCACACACCGGGTGTTCTTTGATGTAAAGCTGCCGTATCCTTCTCCACCGGTTACTGTATCTCTTGTAGGTGTTTGGATCACGCTGGTATTTGTTGTAGCGTTTGGTTACTTCTTTGCCATGTTTCTCACAGTAAGGGTTCTCCGTAAGTTCCGGGCAACCGCTGAATCTACACGGACTCTTGGGTTTCTTTGGCATATTATCTACTCCTTATTTTTTAGCATACAAAAATGCCCTCGGATTTCTCCAAGAGCATTTGATTATTTTTCGCTATTATAACTATATCACATTATCATACTCTCATTCTATAACATTTACTCTCATTTACTCTCATCTTTTGAAAATTCTTAATAGACTCAATGCTTTGTCATGAATTCGAAATGTATGCTGAATGCTATAGTGCATTTCTGATGCGATTTGCTCCCATGTTTTGAAATTTAAATATCTAAGTTCCAGTAAAGTTTGGTATTCGGGATTTTTAACTTGTTTTATCATCGACACTATTTCTTGCTTTAAATCAACCAGTCTATCGATTTCTTCGTCAATCTCGTTTTCTAAATCGATTATCTTAACAATGACACCTTCCATCTTTTGTTTATTTCCGTTTCCTGAACTGTAAGTATCACTCAAAGTTGATGTCGCTTTTACTGCCAGTTCTCTTAAGCTCCTTACTTGCTCAAGTTTACTGTTTATTCTTTGGTCGATTCGATATGCTTGCGATAAGTATTCCTTTATAGTCATAAAGTTATCCTCCGTAAAAATTACAATTTTAAAATTTGTTTTGTTTCTTGCGATTTTGTAATTTGTACTGTGTAACTTCGTATTTTGCGCTTTGAGATATTTTATTCCGGCATCACTCCTTTCAGTATCTCTTTGACTTCTTCAAGGCTTGTTACCTTAAATGCCATGCCTTTTGCATTTCGTATCTTATCGATGGTGATTTCTTGCAGTTTTGATAGTTTTCCTCTCTCGTTCTTTACTTCGAAAGCCACGAATTTTCCCTTGTAGCAAACGATAATATCGGGAATACCAGATGTGCTATATAATCCACCATGCTCCTTGAATGCGAAGCACTCAGGCAGACTTTTTAAATATTTTAATATTTGATTTGTTATTGCTTTTTCTTTCATGTTAACCTCTTTAACCTCCATTAACCTCCGATTTTTTTGAAGAGGTTATACCAACAATCCCATATTTCAAGCCATTTATAAAACATATATAACCTCTTTAACCTTTAAAAAAGATATACACTACGCATGGAGTTTTATTTATATTAAAAAAAACAAAAAACAATCAGTTGTTTAATATACACTCTATATGTGGGGTGTATGTGTGCAAAAGTAAGGTCAAGAGGTTAACATCTTACAAATGGCTAATTTAAGGGATTTGTTTGCTCAGAATTTTCCCTTATACAAACCTCTCTTATACAAAAACATTTCTGAATAATACCATTAATTGATTTTGAAATTTGCATTTTACTGTGCCCCTTATTATCTTTTCGTGTTTCAATGAATCCATAATCTTTAAAACCTCTCGTAACTTTCAAGTAGTTAAATCCGTTTTCTTCTAGTGCTTGCCGGAGCACACTCGGAATTATATACACGGCATTAGCCTCAATTTTTCCGTAACAGGGTGTACTGTCCGGCGAAAATCTGTTTTTGTTGCTCGCCACCCAGCTCACAACAAAGTCCCACGCTCTCTCGATTGTACTCGACAACTGTAGTTCTTTACTGTTTTCCGAGATTTTTACTCCCATATCCACAGCTTCGTCCCACGCATCACGTTCATTTTCTTCAAAAACCGAAACCGAAGAATAATAATCTCCGAGACACACAATCGCAATATTATCAAGATGGGAATAGTCATCGTTTTCCGTACATTTTTGCTTGATATCTTTACACATCTTTTCAAATTGTCTATCGGCTTGATTCTTGTTTTTTATTACATCATTTATCAAATACTCGACAAATATCCTGCCCGCAAAACCGTAGTTATTCTCACTGATCAAGTGAAACTGATGTGCATACTCGGCGTTATCGCAGGGTTTCCCATAGAGTTCCAAAACCCTCGTCATAGCTCCGTCATTACTATTTTCTTTGGTCATTGGCTGCTCACCCGAAGTAATCACGTTGTTTCGCCAACTGAGTGTCTCTTGAATCGTCCCATCTTTACTCCCACGAAGTCTGCCGAACCCGTTTGCCAAGCTATAAATGATATTTTCAACAGATAATTTGCGACTGTTTAAAACTTGAAGCTCATCAATTGCAAACGGAATATGCTTTAAAATACACGCCATCCTCTCAAGTCCGACATTTGTGGCATTAAAACTGCCCATGAGCCTTGCCGGATCACCCCACACACTTATCGCCATTTTTATCGCTGCAGTTTTACCCGATTTGGAGTCGTTCCATATATGAACGAAAAACACTCTGTGTTTTAGAATTTCGAGCATAGGGGATGCGAACGATGACGCCAATAAAAACCTTCCGAAAAGATTATCCCGGAGTAATTTGGCACTTTTTAACCAAGTTTCAAAGTCGCCTTTAGGTGTCATGCTTTCAGCTATTCGCATAGCCTCTTTGTGTTCGGACTCAAATATAATGTTTTTGTTTTTTATATACGGAAAGAACGAAGAACTATCAAGCCAACCGACCCTTGAAATCGACTTTACGAGGGGGATAACATTCAAATTTGCATTCTCATAATCGCTTAAATATGCCACTATATCCGCAGCATTTTTAGACGACACCGGGAGTCCTGAATCAGCGTATTTAATTATCGAAGTTCTGTTAAACACACTTGAACGAGGAGCTATCAGTTTCTTCCAATGGCCATCTCTAAAAAAGCTAAGTTCTATTTTTTCGGTTCCGTCATCAAAATTTTCAAGTCTTTTTGTAATTACAATAGGGCAAATACACACAACCAGCAATTCGTCAGAGTTTGTACCACGAACAACTTTTTGTATGCCTTGTTTCATCGACACTTTCCACCCTAAAGGAACGACCGCACCATTTAAACTCATGCCTTTGAGGTCAAGTGGTGTTAAATTGCCCTGAGAATCATTTTCATCTTTTTTCTTGCTTTCAAACCGCACCGCTTTTTCAAAATCTCGGAGATTCACTTTGCCCTTAAGTTTTGACTTAAGTCTTGCGTACTCTGACGGTAAATTCAGCTTTGCCCAAGCACATAACTTTAGATTTTCTTTTGACAAAATCTCATCGGCACTAATCTTATCGCTCGAAATTATCTCCGATATTCTCTCCTCAAAACTCGGTAAGCCATACACAATGGGAGCCTTCACAGGACAGTTCTTGCCACAATCAAAGTTCAAATTCTCACGAATGTACTCACAAGTATGAGGCTTATTTTCCTGAATTGCACGCTGAACTTTTCGTTCGGTCTCATCAAAACTGTACTTCGGATAACTTCTGCTAAACTCATGAATCACATTCGATGAGTTCTTAAGAGGTGCTAAATTAGTTATCATAGCGTGCCACAGAGGTTCGGGAAGATTCTCGGCATTATCTTTGCAGTATTTTATAAACTCGCATTTCTCGACAACTTTTCCTACCCCTTGTGCAGTTTTACCAACACTTGAAACCTTATCGTGCGAGTGTATAAACTGCATAAAATCGCTGATACTGTGTTGTTCATCGTGGCTTTCTATGACTTCGCACTTTGCACCTGTGCCGAGTTTGTGGTTTATAGTTCCGGGGACTCGCAGAATCCTCGCTAAGTCATACACACTATCAATTTTCCACCCATGCTTTTTCGCTTCGCCATTTACATATTTTCCGAACCCCTTAAATATTGAAGATATGTGTTTTCTGTCCTCCTCGGTTTCGATAATGAACGGCTTGTCTAATAACCAATAACCATGTATTCCGTTCCCCGAATTTACAACTATACTAGGCTTAATCTTCAAACCATGCAAAAAGTCCCTTGCTTCATCGACATTCGCTGGCAAAGATGTCTGTGCGTGAGCATTACCTTTAATGTCGATATCAGCGTACAACGTAGTTACACACAAAATATCTTTTTCACTACCACGAAAGCCATTTTTGAGGGCTTTTTTCCTAAGTCCAACACCAAAGAAAGTGTTAGTTTTCGCCCCATATTTACCGGCAAGGAGTGATGCTTTTTCTATTTCCGACACCTCAAACCACAAGGTTTTCCGTTCGGGAAGCATCGTAAGTGTCAGAAATCCGTCATGGCAACCTTTATAAATCTCGCTTAAAAATTCTTCGGTATGCATCAGCACACCCCCTTGACACTAAGTACCGTACCGTTTTTCGTAAAATACTTGATTTTGATCATGTGTTTCTGTGCAAAGTCGAGTTCTTTGAACATTCCTTCGCTCACCTCATCTCCAAAACACCAAATTTCATCGCACCTTGCAAGGATATCCAAGCTCATCCGCATAGCCCGACTTCTCTCATCCTCGTCCGCATCATCCATAAAGCACGGAAACATCAGATGTACTGCCACAGGAATATGCCCTTTTGAAATCACAAATTTGCAATATTCACACGCTTTTTCCTGATTTTTCTGGACGTCGCCTTTAAGCGGCGAACACACATAAATAATATTTTTAGGTTTTACCCTCTCTTCATTACTTACATTTTTTATCGCTTCATAGGCCGTTAAATCGTAGTATCCTTCGGCGTTTTTTAATCCTAAATCCATATTTACCTTACTTCCTTTTCTAAAATTATTTTATCGCCGGAACACAATATGTCTTTAAGTGTTCCGAATGTTTTTCCGACTGCTCCTTCCGCAACTAAAGGCACATCAAAATCAGGGAATGGTTGTTGTTCCATACAATCTTGAATAAAATTAACTGCTTCATTTATTCGCTCTGTTGGTAATTCGAAAACCAACTCGTCATGTACTTGCAGTATGGGTCTGAGCCACATTCGTTCATTAATCCCTTTCAAAATCTTAGTAATAGCAATCTTTAAAATATCTGCGGCGGTACCTTGAATAGGGGTATTTAACGCACATCTTTGTGCAAAGCTCTTTTTACCCCAATCAGCCGAATTGATTCCCGGTAAATAACGCCTTCTGCCGAGATACGTTTCCGAATAACCACGAATAGAAGCATTGGTTTTGACCTTTCTCTGCCATGTTTCGAGTCCTTTGTATCCGGCTTTTAAGTTAGCAATTATCTTCGTGC
>JAUNIE010000046.1 GCA_030523605.1 Clostridia bacterium
ACTGGGGTTGTGGCGGTTTTTAACCCACCATTACCCCTGAAGAGCCAATTTTTTTTACTTTTAATTATTCTTATCAAAATACAAAATATCTTTACATAGATCCATCTTTTTTTATTACTACCATTATTGTTTTTAATAAAATTTTCAAATCTAACCCAATATTCCAATTATTAATATACTCTGTATCCAGTTGCACCACTTCTTCAAAATCAAGAATATCACTTCGGCCGCTTACCTGCCAAAGCCCTGTAATTCCCGGTCTTGTCGCAAGTCTTGCCTTGTGGTGAGAGGAATATTCCGCATACTCATCACTCAATGGTGGTCTTGTTCCAACCATTGACATTTCACCTTTTAATACATTAAAAAACTGTGGAAACTCATCTAAAGAATATTTTCTAATAAATTCTCCAATGCCAGTTTTCTGATTTCCATCTTTATCAATCTTATTTCCAATTACACGTGGATCGAATTCCATTTTGAACATAAGATTGTTATTTAATCGATTTTGTTCCATCAATTCGGCTTTTCGTTCTTCTGCATCCAAATACATGCTTCGGAATTTATAGATTTTAAATGGTTTTCCATTCTTGCCGATTCTTTCTTGAGTGAAGAATACAGGCCCTGGTGATTCCATTTTAATCAGTGGAGCCAAAATTAGATAAAGAATGCCTGTCATGAGACATCCAATCAAACCTCCGGCAATGTCCATGGCACGTTTTGCAAAATACTGTCTAGGTCTCATGTAATTCATAGAAGTGGATATGACAAGTAATTCTCCAACATTTCCAACTACTTGTTTTACTCCAACTCGTTTTGCACTATCTGTGAGATTGAAATGTACTGTTACACCCATTAACGTGAGTTCTTCTAGGGTTTCTTCTGGTATTTCAAAATCCATATCGACAGAAATCAGGATTTCGTCAACCCAATGATTCGTAACATATTCCACGATATTTTCATAAGAAGCTACAACGGGTATATCTTTAATATCCTGACCAATTTTACTATCATCTCCAAGAACAACTCCAACAATTGTATGATGCTTAAAATTATTTTCTAACACATCATCAATGAGTCTTGACACTTTATTTTCATTTGCCATAATTAAAAGAGCATTGTCAGTACTATTGTTCATTCTTCTGAGCAGATTATTTTTCCAAAGGAGACGAACAAGATAAGTTAGTACCATGTAAATCCCAATCATCAAGAACAGTGCAACTCTGGAATACTCATCTGCTACTTTTGTGAAAAACATGTAGGTTGCAATACTGAAAAGTAAAGCAAGACTTTGTAATAATGTTGCAACAAAATCTCTATAACGTCCTCTCTTGAGAACGTTTTTCATGGTATCTAAAAAGAGGATGACAAAGAAGTCAAGCAAGATAATAACAAGGAACATTCCTCTATATAAATTGTTATAAAATGGATTTACCCATCCATGTCTAACACAATATGCAATTATAAATGAAATTCCCAGGCAGAAGCAATCTAACAGAATAAAATCCAAGTGCTTAGCCCATCCTTTAGCACTACGTTTGTACATGATGTCCCTCTTTTTAATAATATTTCTAATAGTTTTCTATGCTAATATATTCCAATTTTACTATTTTTACATTTAATTCCAAATAGTCTTCTTTCTAAAAACAGCCCACATGTATCCATGCAGGCTATTTCCTCATATTTTAATTAATTCATCCAACAGCCTTTTATGGGTCATATCTTTCTCTATTTTTCCCCATAATATTTGCCATAGTATTTTCCATAATACTTACCATATCCATGGTGGCCTTTATTATTTTCAACTCGGTTTAAGACAACGCCAAGCAGTTTTGTTCTTGTTCTTTCCAGATGGCGAATTGATTCCGTTACGATTTTTCTACTAGTCTGTCCCGCATGGATTACCAGAATATTTCCATCGCAATATGGTGCGATCTGGAGAGCATCGGATACGATTCCGATTGGTGGGGTGTCGATGATAACGTAGCGGTATTCTTCCGCCAGGCGGTTAAGTGCCTCTTTTAATCGACTATCCGATAATAATGCGGCAGGGTTTTCCAATAAGTTGAAACATGGGATGAAATCACCGTTTTCAATATTGGTTTTGTAGATGATGTCTTCGTACTCAGCGAGTCCAGAAATGTAGTTTTCGAAGCCGATTTCTTCTTCGTTTTCATCTAAAGTTACATTGAAGTCTCTTTTGATGACGGAATTTCTGAAATCGAGATCGACATAGGCTGTTTTGAATCCAGCTTCTGCCAGCATCTTCCAAAGGTGGATGGATACGGTACTTTTTCCTTCGTTTGGAAGGCTGCTGGTGATCAGAATCTTTTTGGTTGCTTTTCCGCAGAATTTCATATTGATTCTTAAGCGGTTCATGGCTTCCTGTGTAGTATATGGAAGCGCAGGGATATCAAAATGTAATTGTTTCATCTTTCCTTTACTTCCTTTCTCTATCTTTTTCTGCCTCTAGCGATTAATTTTCCCAAAGGAAATGTTTTTTTCTTATTGTCATCATCACCCATTCCAGCTGCTTCTGGAATTACAGCCAGTGGAACGATTCCCAGATAATTTTCGATGTCTTCGGATGTGTGGAAGGTATCGTCGAGTAAGAATCTGACGGTGTAGAAACCGCAGATGATAACGAATCCTAAGACAGCGCCAATGATTGTATTTTTGCTATTGCTTGGTCCAACTTTTTTTTCTGGAAGAATTGCCTTTTGTGCAATATTTGGAGCATTAGTACTCATAGTTTCAGGCAAATATCTGATTGCAACACTTGCGAATTTATTAGCGATATCGCGAGCTTCTTTTGGGTCTTTTGAAGTTATTGTTATATCCAAAATTCGAGTATTTTGTGGATTGGAAATTTTTGTCATTTTTAATAATTCTTCACGAGTATATTCTAAATTCATTTCTTCAAGGACCGAATTTACAACTGGATAACTAGTAAGAAGTTCTTCATAATCTGCAGTAAGAGAAGATCCAATATTTAAGTCCGTAAGATTTACTACAGAATCGCTAGAAGCAGATACCACATATAATTTTGCGGTGGATTCATATTTTGGAGCAATTAAAAAGAATGAGATTGCTTCAGCGATAAATGCCATGAGGAGAGTTACCCCCACAATTGGCCAGATATGATCTAATAACTCTAAGAACAGGGCATAAAGATCGATTGTATCTTCTTCATTGTAAAGATTGTGATTATCGATATGTGGGGAAACCATTGGACTCATGTCATTGATGGTTTCGGATAATTCTATGTTAGTTTTTGGCGCCATGATTATTTCCTTTTCCTTTACATACTGTATGTTAATGTTAATTTTGTTTTTTAATAAAATTAATTTGACTTTTTTTGCAAAACGAATCTATATATTATAAACATCTTTTAGTAAAAGGTTACATTTTTTATAAAATCTTCTTCAAAAAATTCCATTTTTTAAAACCTTTTACCAAAAGAGCTCATTATATTCCAAAATATTTGTTTGCATTCCTACACAGTAGATTCTCTACTGTTGCTTCCGGCATCTTCTTCTCGAACCACTCAAGTCCTTTACTGTTATATGGACGACGGCTTGTAAGATTATGCATATCGGAAGCCAAGAATGCAATCTTTCCTGCTTTTACTTGTTTGCGGCTCCAGTTTGTATCTGAGTCAAAGATTCCGCCGGATAAGGATCTTACATTGATTTGTAAATGTGCTCCGGTTGCGGAGAGTTCATCGACTCGTCCTTTTTCTCTTAAGCAATCATAACGTTCCACGTGTGCCAGGATTGGTTTGTAGCCTGCATTAATCGTGGTTTGTGCCGCATGTTTTAATTCACGCCATGATATAGATGTGTCAAATTCTATTAGAAGATAATTGCTGTCGTTCATGGTTTGAATTTTTTGCTTTTTTAAATTATCCAGCATGTCAAGATGATAATAAATCTCCTGACCTGAGTAGATTCCCATCTGGATTCCTAACGCTTCCTGGATCTTTTTCTCAGCATCTTTGCACAATGTTTTGATCTGATTCGGATTCGTTTCTGGTCTCCATGGAAGATAATGTGGAGTTGCAATGATCTTCCTGACCCCTTTTTGCCAGGATATACGGGCCATTTCAATGGTCATATCCCAGTTTTTGGATCCATCATCAATTCCAGGAAGAATATGGGTATGAATGTCAATAATATTTCTCTTTTCAGCCATTTTTCTAACTCTCCACATTTTGATATGATTCTTCATAATCATATTTTTAGTATCTATATGCAAATGTATACGAAACATTTGCAAAAATCTCTAAAAGCAAATGTATATGAAAACATTGCAAAAATCTCTAAAGGCATCGTTTAAATCTCCAAATACAGATTTCCCAACAATGATGTGTGGTCATCCATTGTTAAAAAATCTGTACCGGATCTCAAAACATCTTATAACAAAAAGCGTAATACTACATTATTTCTGCTTGATGATAACTTTAGTTGTTTTGTAGCCAGATTTCTTAATAGTAAGTTTACCATTAATTTTTGTGTTTTTCTTAAGAACTACTTTATATTTTGTGTATGTCTTTGTAGAGGATGCTTTTTTAACTGTTAATTTCTTTGTAGATTTAACAACTTTAGCACCTTTAACTACTTTAATATAGAAGTATCTAACAGCATTTTTCTTCTTTGTAAGAACGATAGTCTTATTAGTTTTCTTCTTGTAAGTTTTTTTAGTTTTAGTAGTTCTGATTGTAACTGACTGTGTTGGGCAAGCTGGTTTTGCAGCAGGTTTTACTGGAGATGTTGCAGCAAAAACAGATGCTGGAAGCATTAACATGATAGCCATGATTAATGTGATTCCTAACACTCTAAAACGTTTTCCCATTGGTCTATTCACTCCTTTCTACAACGGAATGCATACCACACTACATTTCCATGTAACTATATAATTGAAACTTGCACTATTATAAATAGTCCAATCAATTATCCACTTCATAGAATAAACGAATCACTGTCTCTGCCAGATGATCTTCATCTGGGTAGAACTCGACATATTCTGTCTCTTCGTTGTATTCATTTTCTCCCTCAATTTCAAATTCACCAAGATCTTCATTTTTTAAAACCGCTTTTGCGATTTTACTGATCTGGTTTTTTCGGATATTGGTGTACATATAATCACCGAGGGAGTCGTATAAATCTAAAACAAATGTTTCATCTTCTTTGCATTTTTCCATGATGATATCTTTCGCAGCGGACATGTATGCCTTTTGGCGTTTGATTCTGTTTTCCACAGTTCCGTCTGCCACATTCATACGATCATGGCAAAAATGCATGGCTTGTTGGTCTGTCAAATGAACCGTTTGCCCCAAAAGAAGGCTTGGATCGCTCTGTGTAAAATCATCTTCAATGGTAACGGTTACCCCGCCAAGCTGATGATTGATCCCTTCAATGGAATCGAGCCCTAAGGCCAGGCATCCGTCAATCTTTTGTCCATATAAAAGCTGGGAAACGGCTTTAGCTGTATTATCACAACTTTTTTCCTTGCCATCACATCCAAATGCGTAGGCTAAACAGATCTGACCATAAAACTCGCCTGTTTTTTCTAAGGTTTTTTCGTCATAAATATCCATATCTGTAATGGTGTTTCGATTGATGATCAATGTGGCATAGGTATCTTTGGTTTTATCAATGACGAGAAGTTCGATCATGTCACTCTGTCCCTGGCTTTGATCCATCTGATATCCTTGATAATCAGAAAATTTTCCTTGGATATCCGTTCCTAAAAACAGATAGGTTTCTAAATTCGATTTTGGTCGGCATTTTACTCCATTTATCTCAACATAATCGGATTCTTCTGTGGATTCAGCTGCAGGAGATGGAGACTTCTGATCCAGCTGATGGAAAGCAAATAATCCTCCTGCCATAAGAATGACAAAAAGCAGAAGTGCCGGAATGACTTTAGTGAAATTTGGTGTATTATTTTTATTCTTTCTATGATTCATAATCTATATACCAACGTGTTACACACGATATACACACGTATTACTAACATTGTTAAAATTATATTTTTCGCAACTATTATAGTATTTTAATGCAATATTTATCAATTTCAATATGGGCCAATTCATTTGACGATATATTAGTATTTTTGACCATACTATGATATAATTTTAAAGAAAGCATAGTTATTGGTCTGTTTTTCTCTCCCATATTCTTCCAGAGGTTAATAAAATGAACATATTTGCACAAGAACTTGACAAAATCATCTTAAAAAAAATGATTTCTAACAATAAAGCAGCCAAAGAATCTGGCATTGATTCCTCTCTTTTGAGACGTTATCGCAAGGGAGAACGAATCCCACGCAGCAATGAAATTATCGACAAACTTCAATTAGGGCTTCACCTGACAGAGGAGGAAAAAGAACAGTTAGAGACTGCTTTATGGTCTTTAAAGAATCCAAATCATCTAGCCAAAGAAAAAAATGCGGAATTTAACAAAACCATGGAAAATCGTTTTCATGAACACAATTATGCATTACCTGATTTTGCGACAGTATATCGATGTGACCATTGTGACTTTGAGCCGGATTCCACAAAGAAAATGTATCCCATCAACAGTGCCGAAGATTTGGAAAGATACCTTTGCTATATCAATGAACATTTGAAGCGATATCAAGAAGAACTTTTCACCATATCCAACGTACAGGAAGATTATATCTCGAAAAGAAAATTAAAAATCTATCTTCTGCCCTCTATTAAAAATGCCACCCATCTTTCTTTTATGAATAATGTAACAAGACAACATAAAGAAAATATTTATGAGGCTTCTGGCATAATGGTGGAAGCCTAGCACCAAAATTTACAATTACA
>JAUNIE010000008.1 GCA_030523605.1 Clostridia bacterium
TGAACTCAAAGAAAAACTTTTTAAAAGCTCAGTGCCGTTTAGAGCGTTGACAGATGATGATTTAGCAGATATATCCGGAGGAATATCAGGTAGGCAAGCACTGTCCGCATGTATGGGTTTGATGATACTGACAGGTGTGGGTACAGACATGCTTGGAATTAATAGCTACGCCGGTGCGAAGGGTACGGAAACGTCTGTTACCAGCGTAGTCAGTAAACAATCTTTTGGAGATAAAGTACGCAAGAAACTTTCACAACTCGCCGAGAAGCTTGGAATAAAGACCGGCTCAAAGGAGATAAAACCCAAAAGTGCCAAAGAACTGAAAAAAGAGGAACACGAGAAACTTTTACGTTTTGCAGATATATTGACTAATGACTGGGTGGCTATTTATGCGGAATTATTAGTAAATGAACGTGTTAAAGAAACCGAAAAACAAGGAAAGTCTGTATATTCGGCCGTGGATTGGAAGTTGTATGCTTTCTCTATTATCGAACACTATAAATATGAGGCAGATTATTATAATTTTGACTATGGTGTTGATGTAACAGAATACAAAGCAAAACTTGATAAGCTGATGAATGAAACCAATTTTGAAAATTTTAACAAGAAAGATTTTAATGAAAAGGTAGGTGGACTTGCAGATTCTTTTTATAAATCTGTGGGAGTTACGTTGAAAGATCAAGAATATATAGATATGATCAATGCCACCAATCTTTCGAAAAAAGAACAATCTAATATAACCAAATCCCTATATAAGAAAATTTGTGCTTTGGATGAACAGCTTGGTATTTCGTGGAATGACGAAGCGGATGCTAAATTTCATCATATGGGCGGTTGTGCAGTAATTTGCGGATGGCATTTCGGCAAATGAATGTAGAAAATGTGGCCGACCTTAAGAAAGCAATTGCAGAAACCGGAGATTGAAATGACTAAGTAGTTTAGCTGATTTAAAAATTTTCACCGATGTAATGTCGGTGATTTTATTTTGCTTTTATTTGTTGATTTTTAAATAAACATTGACATAAAATAAAATTTATGTTATAATTAAATCAGCAATAAGCGTGGAATTGAAAAATAATATTTTTAAAGGGGAAATGATTATGAATGGAAAAATTAAAGCAGTACTTGGTACAGCGGTAATTATGGCAGGTATGTTCACTTCTGTGTTTAGCGCAAATGCCAATCCGCTTCACGATGCAGCTTCAAAAGGAGATCTTGAGGAAATCAAAACTCTCTGTGAAGAACATCCCGAATGGATTAATGAGCAGAAGGATGTTGACGATTCGGGATCATTTCCAATTTTCCATGCAAAAGATTTTGATGTGGTAAAATGTTTAATCGAACATGGAGCTGACGTTAATGCGAAGTATGGAGGCGAAACTTTACTTCAACGTTTGACAAGTATTTTTTATAATGCAAGTTTAAGCAAAGAAGAAAAAGTTAAAAATTTAGAAGAAATAAAATTTTTGGTTGAACATGGTGCTGACGTTAATTCAAAAGATGTTGTAGGTCGGACTCCGCTACATGTAGCAGTAGATGCAAGGCTCAAAGTATTAGGTGGTGCCACGCAACTTTACGATGATGAAGATGTGGAACTAATAAAATATTTAGTCGAACATGGAGCAGACGTTAATACAAAGGATAACCACGGTGTTACTGTGCTTCATGGTGCGTATGATGCAGAAGTGGTAAAATATTTGGTAGAGCATGGTGCGGATGTTAATGCAAAGGACGACTATGGTTACACTCCGCTTCATGGTGCATATGATGTAGAAGTGGCAAAATACCTGGTAGAGTACGGTGCGGATGTTAATGCAAAGGACGACTTAGGTAGGACTCCTTTGTTTTGGGCAAGAGACATTGAAGTAGTGAAATATTTGATAGAGCACGGCGCAGATATTAATGCAAAAGACGGCTATTGTGGTGAAACTCCGCTTCATAAAGCATACAACTTGGAAGTAGTAAAATACTTGGTAGAACATGGCGCAGATGTTAATGCGAAGGATGACTTAGGTAGGACTCCTTTATTTGAGGCAAAAGACATTGAAGTAGTGAAATATTTGATAGAGCACGGCGCAGATGTTAATGCAAAAGACGAAAACGGTAACACCTTGCTTAAACAGCTCAAAGACTGTTTAGAAACATATCCATCTGAAGATTTAAATTCTGAAATCGAATATCTCCGCTCACAAGGCGCACAAGAATAATTTATAAGTTGATTTCTTATCATGTCCTATCATTTTTGGTAGGACATATTTTTTATAATGAATTTATTTTAAAAACATGAAAAGGACATTGACAAAGGATAAAATTTATATTATAATTGTTTTGCTAGCATCTAATTACAACAACATTTTTAAGGGGAATTTATAGTGAATTTAAAGCTCAAGTCTTTAATTGGAATAGTGGTGGCTTTTTCGTTAGTATTTGCTCAGGGTATGGGTGCGAGAGCCGAACACAATTGGCTACATAATTTTGTTGCGGAAGAGGGCGATACGGTAACAAAAAAAGACTACAATCGTATTTTCCGTGCAGGAAGCATACTTGATGAACTTAATGATGCAGGATGTAGCCCTTCGGATTTAGCTTTGTTACTTGGTAAGCCTAACAAGTTTGAAACCATAATGTACTCTACCATAGCTAATATGCGCAGGGTAATCGTTCGGGCGAGGGATTCGCTTACAGAGGTTGATCAAGAATATTTGAATGAATATTTGCAATATTCATGCCAAAACCGCTGTGCGATAGATATTATTCAAGCTTTAGATTCAGGGGCAGAACCTGATGCTCTCACGGATAAGGGATCTACACCTCTGCACCTGTTTGCTTATGGTAATAAATTTGGTTCATGTTTAATAGATAATGGATTTTTCCGTGTACCTTTATTGAGAAGGGTTGTGCGTACTTTAATTAATGATTATGGTTTGGATGTAAATGCTCGGGATAACGAGGGCTGCACTCCGTTACATTTAGCTTTTGATAAGACGATTGCCGAAAGTCTGGTAGCGAATGGTGCAGATATTAACGCCAGAGATAATGACGGCCTTACTCCACTGGGCACTCTAAGGTCTTATTATGAGTTTTTTAGAAACTCCAATGACCCAATGCAAAGACGCTTGAGTGAAAAATTACCTCCTGTTATAGGCTATCTGGTATCAATTGGTGCACAAGAATAATTTGTAATATAGTTTCAGGATGTCCTATCATTTTTTGTGGGACATCTTTTTTATGATTTGGTCGTATTGTAAGCGTGGAAATGTTATTGACAAAAAATGGAATTTATGTTACAACCGATTTACGATATTATAAATTATACGAAGGGGTTTTTATCATGAAAATTAGATTTAAAGCATTGTTTGCGGTATTTGCGTTAATGGTAGCTATGTTTGCACCGGGGTTTTGTGCAAACGCTTTTCATACACCTTTGCATGATGCCGTAAAGGACGGAAATCTCAAAGATATAAAAATGTATTTGGATGCGCACCCTGAGTGGGTGTCGGAAAAAGACTGTACAGCAGCGTATAATTCTCCGCTGTTCTACGCCGGAAGTTTTGAAATTGTAGAATATTTAGTTAAAAAAGGCGCAGATATTCACGCAAGAAATTTTTTTAGGTCTACTCCGCTTCACCATTTGGTAGATTTGTGTGATGAGCGTGTGGTCGAGCTTTTGCTTGAGAAAGGTGCAGATATTAACGCACGCAATTGTTATAACGAAACTCCGCTGGCGCATTTGGAGCGTTCAATTAGGATTGTAACAGCTTTTTATATGGATATTCTTGTACCTAGAAATGTGTTTTCGGTTGAGCGGTTTCGAAACGTTAAGGGGAGCGAATATCTTATGGAATTATACAAATTCAGAGATAAGCTAATAGCGATGGGAGCTACGTTTTGATTATCAATGCTTAGCACTGCATAGTGAATTTATTTCAAAAATTGCGAAAATAATATTGGCAAAAAATAAAATTTATGTTATAATCAAACTGCGATTTTAGAAGTTAAAAACACTATGAAGGGAAATTTTTACTATGAAATTAAGAATTAAAGTATTATTGGGATTATTTGCGGTTATTGGGAGTATGACCGCTTCGGTTTTCAGCGTCAATGCTGTCAGAACTCCTTTGCACGATGCAGTAAGAGGTTCGAACTGCGAGCGGATTAAAATTTTATGCCGCCAACATCCTGAGTGGCTTTCTGAACAGGACCCCAGTGATGGCAGATTGCCCATTGAATGTACAGAACGATTGGATGTATTAAAAGTTTTGGTTGAAAATGGTGCGGATGTAAACGAACGGAGAAAAAATGACGGAGCTACTGCGCTTCATAAAGTGAGAAGCTATGAAATTTTAGAATATTTAGTAAGAAACAACGGAAATGTTTGTGCGGTGGATAAAGTGAACAATACGCCTCTGCACGAGTGGATTATGGAATTTGCTCAAGAAGATAAAATTCGCCTCAGAGAAGCCATTGATTTGTTAGTGAGGCATGGGGCAAATATTAACGCTCGTAATCGTGACGGGCAAACCCCTCTCGGTCGTTTAAAACATCTGAGAGAAAGTATAGAGCAAATGCTCAAAAAACCTTTGTTTGCCGACGTTAATTTTTCGGACGAAGTTCGAGAATTGCCGGGTAAGGCAGATAAATTGATGGAATATCTGCAGGAACGTTATGGCGCACAGTTTTAATTTCTAAAATTAAAAAAGTATTGTATGCCTTGCTGTTTTTGCAGGGCATATTTTTAGGTGATTTTTAAAATTGAAAAGCGTTATATTGAAGGAAGTTTTTTATTATGAAACTAAAATTTAAAGTATTGTTTGGAACCGTTTCAATTCTAGCAAGTATGGTTGTTTCGACGTTTGGTGCGAGCGCTACTAATCCTCTACACGATGTGGTAAATACAGGAAATGTCGAAAGAATCGAGGAATTATGTAAGCTAAATGGAGATTGGATTCACCGGAAAAATGAGTATGGTGATTTGCCTATCCACTGCGCTACTACATTTGGTGCGCTAAAATGCCTTATTAAAAATGGGGCTGATGTTAACGCACAAGGCAGTGGCGGTCGCACTGTATTACACCGGTTTATGATTTACGCTGCCAATAGTGCTGATCGTGAATATGCGGATGCAATTAATTATTTGTTGAAAAACGGTGCAGATATTAATATTCGAGATGGTAAAAACATGACGCCGTTGGATTTGTTGGAGAGTTTATATAGACATCACCTTGAGCGTGATGCGCATTCGGATACTACATTACGGCTGAAAATGTATATCGAATCATTGAGAGAGCCTGATGGTAAAATTTGTATTTAGCGCAGATAGTTTAGACGCCTTGCCGTCTTGGCGAGGCTCTTTTTATCATATATTTTTGAAAATAATAAAAACTGGTTGACGTAAAATGAAATTTATGTTACAATAAAGTTACGCTTTAAAAACTAGAAATTATTAAATGAAGGGAAGTTTTTTTATTATGAAGCTGAAATTTAAAGCAATACTTGGAGTTGCTGCAATTGTAGCAGGTATGTTTACTTCAATTATGGGTGCAAATGCTAATCCAATTCACGATGCAGTAAGAGCCGGGGACTGCGAGAAAGTGGCCGTTTTATGGCGCCAACATCCTGAGTGGAGGTATGAAGAGGACGGTAACGGTTGGTTACCGATTCATTGCGTAAATAGAGTAGAGGTATTAAACACTTTAGTTAAAAACGGGTGCTATGTAGGTATGGGAGACCATAACGGTAAAACTGCACTCCACAAAGCAAAGGACTATGCGGTTATAAAGCGCTTGGTAGAATTGGGTGCAGATGTTAATGCACGTGATAATATGGGGTGTACCCCACTGCATGGCTTGGTTTATAGCTGTTTTGCAGAAAAAGAAAAAAGCGATCTTAGAGATTCCGTTGATTTTTTAGTGTCTTGTGGCGCAGATATCAATGCTTATGATTGCTCTGGCAAAACCCCTCTTGCCCATTTGCTAGCTACGGTAAGGTGCTATCATCAATCTGCAGATATGAAAAATGGAGAAGAGATGTGTAATCGTTTTACTAAAATTATTTTTAACGCATATGATTTTGGTAGTTATCTGGTAAATAAATTCTCCGCAACTTCTGTGTAATATCTAAAATTTATATGCCTTGCCGTTTTGGTAAGGCATAATTTTTATAATATATTCTCGACTGAGGGAATTTCTATTTTTTCGAGGTTTTCGGTTTCGGTGAGGGCAATGGAGCTGTTTGTCCAGAAGTCCGAATCGTCTTCCGGGTTTGTGATTATATTAATTTGCATAAGTTTTATGGATTTTTCAATTTCCGAGAGTTCGCTGTGATGAATTACCATCGAAAGTAAGAATTGATGTTTTTGCCAGTATTCATCGAGAGCATTAATACTTTCTTTAGTGTGATTTTTACGCCCGGAAATCACCATGGAACGCACTTCTTCAATTTGATTTTTTGTGTTTGCGCAGACCTCTGAAGTGTAGTAAAGACAAAGCCCGCAAAGAGTTAAAGATGCCAAAAGCAAAATTATGACATATCTTATTTTTTTCATGTCGAAATCTCCTTTTTGATTATATTAAATTCTTTTGCTTCATTTGCTGTCATCATAAATACATCTTTTCTTTCCATATTTTTTTCTTTGAGAATTTTGTCGAGCCACTTTGTATCAATGCCGCAGAATTTCATGGATTCTTCAGAAATAATACCATCGCTTATAATTACGGCATTAATTTTTGGGTTCGGCAGTTTTAGACCGCTGTCTTTTGCAGAGGGTGGCTGGCTTTCGGATTTTTTCATCACGCTCATTTGCCCGTTTGTTTCCATAATTGCGTACCATACATCATTTATGTCGAAAATATCCAATTGGCGCAGTTGTTCCACAAGATCCTGAGTGCTGAGTCTAAGATATTTCATGGCCTTTTGCTGAATTTCTCCTTTTTTTATTACGATAACGGGTTTCCCACATACTATTTCACGGATTTTTCTGCTTTTTAGCATTAAACACGAAACCGAAATTTCGCAACAAATAAGGATTATTATAGGTAGTAAACTCGAAAGCAGCGGTTCTGCGGGGTCTTCCATAGGAAGGGTAGCAATATTTGAAATCATTATCGTTATAACGAGTTCTGAAGTTTGTAGGTCGCTTATTTGTCGCTTGCCCATTATTTTTATTGAAAATATCATTATCAAATAAATAATTACTGTTCTTATTAGTATTACGGTCATGATTTACCTCTTGTCTTATAAAAAAAATTAATTATTGATAGTTTTTGATAATATTTTAAAAATATACGCTTTATAAATATAAAAAGAAGATATTGCAAAATTGTGAAGGATATGTTATAATGTGAATATAATAGACTGAATGGGGGAAAACTATGAATAAAAAAAGATTTTTAGCAAGTTTTTTAAGTGTGGCAATGCTTTGTTCACCACTTCAAGGTTCAGATGCTTATTCCGCAAAGAGTGATTCAAATCAAGGCGTAAACACAGCAGCTAAAGTGGCTATGGGTGTTGGCATTGGAGTTGCCGGATTGGCTGTATTGCTCGGAGTGCCACTTCTTTATTGGGGGCTTTCAAAAGATAATTCCGAAAACAAAAATCAGGAGGATAATTCTGTTTCGGATAATGGCGGTGCTGTAACAGACAACTCCGGAAATACTACAGTAAATTCGGACCCAAAAGGTACACCAAAAACAAATGTTTCGCCCGTGACACTACATAAGCCTGTTGAACCTGTGGTACCACCAAAGAAAGTTCCGGTTGGAAAACCAATAAGTGACGCTCAGGCGGATTATAAGAAGAAAAATCCCACAAGAGATACATTTTTTGAGGACTATGATTGGTATAAAAGTGGAGAACATGAACTAGGTACTCGAGTCGGTCTGTTTTTGTCTTGTCATTGTAAGAATGACCCTAAAAAACCATTAGGCAATTCGCCCAAAGCTTGGAAAGACATTCGTCGAGGATTTTTGGTAAAAAAAACTAGCGGTCAAGGTTGGGTCCATAGCCAGGATCTTGGCGATGATGTGCCTGATCGTATATTTATCCAGGTAGGCAACAAAGCAGAAGAAAATATAAGTTATAGACAACTGCATTCGCTGTTATGGTCTGAAATAAGTGGCCATGGTGGATTAACCCAATTTTTGCGTGAGCATCATGATGATATTAAAGGCGACTTTTTAAATGAATTAATTAATATTGGGTATGCTGATGCCGTAAATAACGCTTTTCCGGGGCGTTTTCAGAGCCAGTCTGATAAATCAGGGCCTCAGGTAAAACCTGTTGATGTAAGTACCGGTACGCAAGGCGGTAGCACAGGTTCGGGTGTTGTCTCTGGACCTGATGTGGTAACTCATGAGCCGGTAGCTCCGGAAGCTTATTATGATGATTATGAGGATACCTTAACACTTGACGACATAGATCCCGTCAAGCACCCTGAGATATGTTCGTTTATGAGAAAAGCGGACATTGGAGGCGGATACATGCAGAAGTTTAGGTATATGACACAGCGTAACGGCCAATGTGCAACAAATATGACGGGTTATGGACATGGTATAGCGCATATATTTGCGTATGTCGCCGATGAAATTAACAATAGATTGCTTAAGGCAAATCCTGAACTTAGAAAACGTAGCGTGCGTATATATAAAGGTGAAATACCAGCTTCTTCGGCTCTAACTTCAGAAAAAGCAGCGGGTACATTCGAAAAAGAAGATGGTGCCAATGTTGTTGAAAAGTTGGAAAAATTAAGGGCCCAAGGATGTAAGCATCTGGCAATTATTGATCCGGCGAATGCTCATGATCCCGGAGGCGCACCCGGAGGTGCTTTAACACTTGAAGAAACAATTTGTGGTGAATCTACGTTACACACAATTATAGCAAGTAGTTTATGCCGCCCATATTATCAGCAGTATGATAGTAGTAATTACGATCCCCACAATTTGCTCGTTGCCAGGAATGTGTTTTTCTATGGTAGCAGGCAGCTGGTAAAAGGTTATAACCGCAGACAAGGAGTTCATCCTGTGTTGTTAAATTGTGCAAACTTTATAGTTTCTCCCGAAAGTGGTGATATTTTTGCAGATGTTTTTGTAACTGCAGCCCCGGATGGAGCTCAATCGGGTAAAAATACTGTGGATGAAACTACTTTCAAAAAGTGGGTGAAACAGCAAGCTCTTGCAGCCAAAGAATTGGGTATTGATGGTATAGTAGTTACACAAGTTGGAGTTGGTGCATTTAGATCATTTAAACCGGAATGGTTTAATAAGGGTGGACTGTTTGAGCAAACCTGGAAAAAGTATGCTCCTGAAATACATGTTATTGTTTTGGATACTCCCGAAAGATACGATGCAACGCTTGAGGATGCTACGGCATACTTAGATAATCTTACGCAAGTGATTGAAAATCAAAAACAAGTACCGGGGACGGACGTAGCTGGTTTAGAGAAAGTGCAAGAAACTATAGCACAAGCTAAAAAGGATGTTATAAGAGATGCTGACCCGTTGAAGAAAGCAGTAAGCAAAATGGTATTTGCTAAGTCTGCAGAAGAAGAAAAACTCCTTTCTAGTGGCCACAGGACAGCGAATACCTTGGACGTGTTGCTTGATAGCACTGTCGATGTGGGTGGTGTTAGAGTTGATTTGAGTGCTATTGTAAAGCATGTTCAGCCCGGTAAAACCACAGGCAAAAATGTTGCTGCTTGCTACTACGGTGCGGGGGCTATAAAGTCTTTCATTGAAGATGCGGCGAACGCCTACAAACCCCTCACGTGGAGGAATAGTAATAACTATATTTGGCATCAATATAGCCAGAAAAATCCAAAAAATAACGGATATAGGTTTAGCGAACCTACTAATTCCCTTGATTTACAGGGAATACTAAAACGCTTTGTGGAATTTAACGGCAAAATGTATGAAGCTGAGCTAAAGTATGCAGCGGATGGAAAATCGCAATATGTTTCGTTGTTGGATGGGGGCAAAGATGTTTGCCATATAGCATACGCAAATAGCGATGATAGTTATTATGGTCAATGGGCAGGAAATACTGGCTGGTCAACTATTGTATGCGATACGTCAACTCGTGAATGGAAAATTAAGAGTAGTGCATATTAAAACTTTTGCCCATAAATATAACCCCCGTGCTTTTGCACGGGGCCTTTTAATTTTTATTTATATTTTTAAAAACAAAAAATCTACCCTTTGCAGAGTAGGTTTTTCATAATATAATTTATTTAAAGGAGTGGTAATTTATGACGTTGGCATCTCCCTATTTTCCCAAGCCGTCACCAGCTAAGTATCTTTGGCACCACCGAGCTTAACTACCGTGTTCGAGATGGGAACGGGTGTACCCTCGGCGTCATCGACACCAACAATATTAATTCTACAGTATTTAAATACTTTTGTCAACACTTTTTCGGAAAAAAGTTTATGTTTATAGCATTAAATAAAAAACTTGACAAATTAAAAACAACATAGTATAGTTTGTTTAAAAATTAAACCAAGGAGTGTTTTATATGGATAAGGAGATTTTAACAGCATTGGAGGACAATGAATTTGCGGAAAAAATTTTGGATTGTATCAGTCCTGAGGAGGTTCAAGGGTACTTTGAGGAAATGGGGATCAATGTTACCGATGAAGATGCCAATGTGATACTGTGTTCGGTTTACGGTATCGAGGGCGAAGCGGCATTTGCAAACGATTACGATCTGGAACTTGTTGCCGGCGGCAAGTCTGACGATGAGAACAAGCCTCCAAAAGGTGCTGATAGTGATGTTGTTGAGGTTCTTATGAATTCGGTAGGTGCCGAAAAGCTTGCCAAAAAAATGAACGAAAAAGATAAATGTAATCAGATTGCAATTAGATACGGAGCTCCAAAAATTGAAAAAACAGATAAATAAATTAGTATAATAAACACAAATTGAATTGCACATAGTTTTATGTGCATTTTTTCTTGAAAAATTAATAAAAAAATTGTTCGATTTACGCTCATCTTATGGTATGATTATAAGGAAAGGTTATCGAATTTTGCATTTACCTTCTCAAACGTGAAAAATTCACTATAAAAAATGTCGTATAACATAATTTTTATGTAAAAGTCTGTTTGTTAAGAGAGTTTTCCACCCAAAATGTTGAAAACCATGTGGAAAATGAGGAAAACTTTTTGAAAAATAATTTTTATAAACGGCATGAACACTTTTATTTTTGAGTTTTTTGAAATTAAACATTATTTTTGTGGATAAAAAAGGTGATAAAGTGGAAAATGAAAATCAGTATTTAAAAACATTAAATTTTGTTAAACTCTCGGAGGACGCAATTATCCCGAAACGTGCGACAAATGGCTCTGCAGGACTTGATTTGTGTGCGTGCATAAAAGAAGATGTATTGTTAAAAGCGGGTGAAAGAACGCTTATTCACACAGGACTTGCGGTGGGTTTGCCGAGTCATGAGTTTGTTGCGCTAGTATTCGCCAGAAGCGGGCTTGCAATCAAGCATGGCATTACCCTTTCGAACAGTGTCGGAGTTATAGACAGCGATTACAGAGGAGAAATTTGTGTTGGGCTTTGTAATTTGGGCTCTGAGGACTATACCATCACCCCTGGCGAAAGAATTGCTCAGCTGGTTATTATGCGTGTTGAAACCCCGACGCCTACTGAAGTTGCCACGCTTGATGAAACCGTTCGTGGGAGTGGCGGATTTGGGTCAACGGGAAAATAAATTTTTGATTAATAAATTTTAGGAGGAGATTAATATATGTTTTCAAAAGAAATAGGGATAGACCTTGGCACAGCAAATACACTTGTATTTCTAAAAGGGAAAGGAATTATAGCAAGAGAGCCTTCCGTGGTTGCGATTGATACAAAGAACGATGCGGTTCTGGCTGTGGGGGAACAAGCCAAAGAAATGGTCGGGCGCACACCTGGTTCAATCGTTGCCGTAAGGCCGCTTAAAGACGGAGTTATTGCGGATTTCGATATCACCGCAGCTATGTTAAAATACTTTATTAAAAAATCTGTCAGAAGTTTGTTTTTCAGCAAACCAAAGGTTGTAATATGCATTCCTTCGGGCGTTACGGAGGTTGAACGTAGGGCGGTTGAAGATTCCGCAAAGCAAGCCGGAGCAGGGATTGTCCAGCTCATCGAAGAACCCATGGCAGCTGCGATAGGTGCTGGATTGCCTGTTTCTGAACCTACCGGCAGTATGGTAGTGGACATCGGTGGAGGTACTTCAGAAGTTGCGGTAATTTCGCTCGGTGATATTGTTACAGCCACGTCAGAGCGTGTTGCGGGCGATAAATTCGATGAAGCTATAGTTTCATACGTTAAGCGTAAATATAATCTTCTAATCGGCGAAAGAACGGCGGAAAACGTTAAGATTAGTATAGGTTCGGCGGTTCCGTATGAAGATGAAGGCGAAATGGAGATAAAAGGGCGCAACTTGCTTGACGGTTTGCCGAAAAATATTAAAATCACGGCAGAAGAAGTCAGAGAGGCGCTTTCGGATCCTCTGAACTGCATAGTAAATGCGGTAAAATTGACGCTTGAAAACACACCGCCCGAACTTTCAGCGGATATAATCGACAGAGGAATTATGCTCACCGGCGGCGGAGCTCTACTCCGTGGCATTGATAAGCTTATTGCCGAGAATACACATATTCCTGTTTATATAGCCGAGCGTCCGCTTGACTGCGTTGTTGACGGTACCGGTAAATGTTTGGGTGTTCGTGTTCCAAAAGAAAAAAATAAATCTAAAAATAAGCGCTGAAAATCTCTTTTGAGGTGTTTGAAAATTGAAAAGCTTTTTTAAAAGTGCGCCATTTAAACTTATTTTGAGCGTTGTTACGATTTTGTTCATAGTTTTTGCGTATACAAAAATTTTCCCCGATGATAATTTTATTGAAAGAGGGATTTCTTATCTTACTGTGCATTTTCAGAGGGGAATTGCGTGGGTTTTCGATAAATCCGGCGATTATACGCATGAATTTCAAGAAAAAGAAGAGCTTCAAAACGAAAACGAAAGATTACAAAGTGAAATAAGCAGACTTCGTGATAAAACAGCTGATTATTACGACCTTAAAGAGGAAAACGAAAGCCTTAAAAAGCTTTATGATATGAAAGATCCCGATGATGGGCTGAGCTTTGTCAAAGCGACTGTTATCGGTAAAAGCGACAGCCTTGATAGCGGTAATTTTGTTGTTGACCGAGGCGCTGATGATGGTATTTCTGTAGGGGATGCCGTTATAACCGAAAAAGGTTTTGTGGGAAGCGTGTGTAAAGTAAGCGCTTGCTCGAGCTGCGTTAGGACGGTTTTGTCAGCCGATTGCAAAGTCGGAGTTATAGGTGTGGAATCTAGGGAAAACGGAGTTTTAAGCGGAAACTTAAATTTTGCCAAAGATGGGCTTACACGCATGGCATTCATATCTGCACAAAGCCCGATTAAAATCGGTGAAATGATTGTAACCGAAGGTATTGGCGGAATGTACCCGAAAAATCTCAAAATAGGCAAAGTTACAAAAACCTCATATGATGACCATGATTCGTTTTATTACGCTGTTGTAGAGCCGTTCCAGAGCGTTAAAGATGTGAAAAACGTTTATGTTATAAACAATTTTAGAAATAAGGGCAAAATTGAGATTTTGAATTCGGAAGACACAGAAAAATAAATTGGCGGTATTCGAAATGCAAAGAAGCAGAAAAAAAATTTTCACAAGATATGTAATATACATAATCGAACTTCTGTTTGTATTCGCTTTGGAACAAGTTTTGGCTTCAAGGCTTAGTTTTTGCGGGCTTTATATGTTTCTTTTGATACCGGTATTTGTGAGTATATCGCTTTTCGAGCGTGAAAATACAGGTATGATTTTTGGCATACTTACTGGCGTTTTGATTGATTACGGCTCCGGCTCCGGAATAGGAATATCGGCGGTGCTTTTTTGCGTAGTGGGATATTTTCTCGGAATGATTTCAAATTATATTTTGAGAGCAAATATTTTGACGGAGATTGTGGTTTCAGCATTTTTAATTCTGGTTGTCTATAGTTTCGGCACATTTTTTTCGGTGTGGGATTTTAATTCATTCGGTATAATTTGGAAAGAAAATTTTTGGAAAGATTTGTTGGCATCGGTTTCTGTGTTTGTGCCTGCATTTTACTTTAATCGTGTGATTTCATATCGGTTTGGCGGTGATGAAGAAGTTGTGGACTGATAAAAAACGAACGGGAATAGTATTTGCGTTTATTTTCGTGATTTTCGGGCTGTTTGTTGCACGTTTGGCGGATTGGCAGATAATAAATTACAATTATTATAAAATACGTGCAAACAGCAGTAATATTTATTTCGTGATGACAGACCCCGTACGAGGCGAGATTCTTGACCGTGACGGAAACGGACTCGTGATTAACGATACGGGATATAAAGTAGTTCTGGATAGGCTTCTTATTGCCAAAGATGACGAAAACGGTTTAATACTAAGACTTGTAAAAGCTCTTGAAAAATTCGGAAATGACTGGACGGATATCTTGCCAATAAAATACGAAAACGGAGAATTTACGTTTTTCGATGGACAGGAGAGCGAAATAAATACATTTAAAAAAGTGATGAAATTTCCGGAAGATTGCACCGCTTCGGAGTGTATGGGAAAAATGGTGTCAAAATATAAATTGGATGCATTTTCGCCCGAAGACAGACGAATTATTTGTAGCGTAAAATATAACATGGAAAAAAACGGTATATATTTTTCAAGGTCGACGCCGTACATTTTAGCTGACGGAATAAGTAAAGAAACGGTGGTATTTCTTTCGGAGCGTACGGAAGAATTTAGAGGAGTTAGGATACAAACTTCAATTGTCAGAAAGTGCGTTGACGGCGAACTTGCACCGCATATTTTGGGGTATACGGGGCTGATGTCAGCAGAGGAATACGAAACTCATAAGAGCGATTATCCGCTTGATGCAATTATCGGAAAAACCGGTATAGAAGGTGTTTTTGAGAATTTTCTCAGGGGCATAGGCGGAAAGAGGATGATACAGATTTCCAAGGACGGCGGAATAGTAGATGTTTCTGAGAAAGAGCCTGCGGTTTCGGGTAATACTTTGTTTTTAACGATTTCTTCAAAGCTCCAAAAGGTTGCAAATGAGTCTTTGGCGGCAAATGTCAAGAAAAGCGGTGTGCGTGATTGCACATCGGGAGCGGTAGTGGCGCTCGATGTCAGAGATTTTTCAGTTTTGGCGGCGTCAACATATCCCAGTTACGACCTAGATAAATTTACCCACGATAAATCTTATTATTCAGAACTTTACGCCGATGTATCAAAGCCGATGCTAAACCGTGCGTTTTCGGGCGCATATGCTCCTGGTTCCGTCTATAAACCGCTTGTGGCCTGTGCTGCGCTTGCAACCGGAAATATTACTCCCGAAGAAAAAATTCATTGCGGCGGAAGTTTCAATTATTATCACGGCTATAGATTAAAATGTATGGGTGTACATGGTTCTATAAATATTATTACAGCGCTTGCAAAATCCTGTAACGTGTTTTTTGCGGAGCTTGGACGTAGACTCGGTGCAGAAGCCTTAAAACTCTGGGCGAACAAATTCGGTGTAGGCGTCAAGACAGGTGTGGAAGTCGGGGAAAGCAGCGGAATTGTTGCAGGACCCGAACACTCCGAAAAAGTAGGGGCAAAATGGTATGAATCAGGTTCGTCGCAGGCGGCGATAGGGCAGTCGGATAATATGATAACGCCGATTCAGCTGGCTACGTACGTGGCGACTATTGCAAACGGCGGTAGACGTGGCCGGACGCATCTTGTAAAGACGATAACCGATTACAGTAGGAACAACGTTATTCGGAATTTTGGATTTGAGCCTGTGGAGAATATAAATATTTCTCCGGAAGATTTAGATGTGGTTAAACGTGGAATGCGTGAAGTTGCCGTCAGCGGTACGGCCAGAGATTTTGCGAATTACCCGATAAAAATAGCGGCAAAGACGGGTACGGCACAAAATGCCGGCTCGGATCACACTACGTTTGTTTGTTTCGCACCGTATGAGAATCCCGAAATTGCTATTGCTGTGGTGATTGCACACGGAAAAAGCGGAGCGCTTTCCAAAAACGTGGCACGAGATATAATGAATAGCTATTTTAATTTGGAGCAAAAGGAAAAATGAGATAAATTAGCAGATACTCACAAAAATATGGTTAAAAAATTGGGATAGCTTTAACTTGTTTTTAATACGGTAGTAGCATTTCTTAAAAAAACGGGCTATATTTTAAATTTATTGTTAAAGTGAGCAATAAATATTGAAAAATCATTTCTGATGTGATATCATTGTAACAGTAGGCTTAATTGTTCGTAATCTGAGTTTGAAAAACAGTTGGCTGAAAATTTTACCGAAGTCAGGTAGAGTTTTAGATAGAAATTATATAGTTTTGTGGAGGATACCTTATTATGAATATTGCACTTATCGCTCAAGATCCAAAAAAAGAATTAATGGTCAGATTTTGCATAGCTTACTGTGGTGTGCTTAAAAACCATAAGCTTTGCGCAACCGCATCGACAGGGAAAATGGTTTCGGATGCGACAGGACTTCATGTAATAAACTTTCTTAGCGGTCCTCAAGGAGGATGTCAACAGATTGCTTCTCGTGTTTCGTGCGGAGAAATAGATATGGTTATACTTTTAAGAGATTCGGTTCATCCGGAATTTGCATCTCGTGGCGAAGATGATCTCTTAAGACTTTGTGATATACACGTTGTCCCTGTTGCCACAAATATAGCAACTGCGGAAGTTTTGATTCATGGCCTTGAACGTGGCGATTTAGATTGGCGTAACGTCGGAAAACCCGTTCTTGAAAACTAATTTTTGATAAATTTTTTAGGCTTCTCGGGACTTAGTGTTTTCAGGGAGGCCGTATTTTTTTGGAGCTGTATTTTTTAGGATATAATTTTTGCTTTTGTTAAGGATGTGAATTAACATGAATTTGATTTCAAAGAGAATAAGAGGCATGCAAGATTTGTTGCCGCCGTCAAGTGCTATCTGGGAGGCTGTGGAAGAAGTTTTTAAGAGCGAGGCGTCAGTTTATGGGTTTAATCTGATTCGTACGCCGGTTCTTGAAAATACTGAGCTTTTCGAGCGTTCTGCGGGCGATGAGTCGGACGTTGTACAAAAAGAGATGTATACTTTTGATGATAAAGGCGGAAGAAGTGTTTCGCTTAGGCCTGAGGGCACAGCGGGGGTGGTCCGTGCAGTACTGGAAAACGGGCTTCATAATGGTACTTTGCCGCTTAAGCTCATGTATATAACTTCTTGTTATAGATACGAAAAACCTCAAGCGGGGCGTTTGAGAGAGTTTTTCCAGTTCGGAGCCGAAATTTTCGGTACGGAATCCGCACTTGCCGATGCGGAACTTATTATGCTGGGTAATTCTATTTTTAGTCGCCTGAAATTGCAAGGTATCAGTTTGCAGATTAATTCGATAGGATGCCCCGAATGCCGCAAGAAATATACAGATGCAATTAAGAAATATTTTGAAATTCATAAGTCTGATTTGTGCGAAACCTGCAGAGAAAGGCTTTATAAAAACCCGATGAGGATATTTGACTGTAAAAGTCCCGAATGTCAGCAAATCTGTAAAGATGCGCCTATAATTCTCGATTATATATGTGCCGACTGCAAAGAGCATTTTGAAAATTTAAAGAAATATCTTTCAGATGCGAAGATTCCATTTTCTGTAAACCCCAGTATAGTTAGAGGCCTCGATTATTATTCACGCACGGTTTTTGAGTTTGTGTATAGTGATGGTGAAACTCCAATTACAGTTTGTGGCGGCGGCAGGTATGACGGCCTTGCGCAAGACCTTAGCGGCACGAGTTTACCTGCTCTAGGGTTTGGTATAGGTATTGAAAGAATTTTAATGGTTATGGAAAAACAAAAACTGAACCCCGCCAAAAATAATTTCCCTGCGTTGTTCATAGCTTGTGCAGATAGTACGGCTCGTAGTTTTTCTCTGGAACTTGCCCAGAAACTGCGCCAGAATTCCATAAATACGCTGGTTGATATTTCCGAAAAACGTGTTAAACATCAGATGAAATATGCGGATAAAATAGGGGCGCATTATGTTTTGGTTGTGGGTAGCGATGAATTTGAAAACCGCAAAGCCCAGATTAAAGATATGCGCAGCGGAGAAAGCAAAGATATAAGTTTAGATGAAAATTTTGTGAGCAATTTTATAAATATAGTTTTGCAGAGTTCTTAAAGTTTAATTTTTAAAATAAAAATAGCCTCCGGAGTGTTATAATGCTCCGGAGGTTTTAAAATTACTTTGAAAAACCAAGCCATGTTTTTATTATAGGGAAAAATTCATCTTTATAAATTTTAAAATATATAATTTTTTTGTAAAATGGCAATCTTATTTTTCTGTCTTTATAATATGTATTTACATAATACCACATTTTGCTGTAATTGGTGATAACTTTTCTGAACGAGAAGTTGAACAGTGAGCTGTTGTTATTCATTCTGTAATTATAAAAAGTATAGGGTATATGTACGATTTTCTTGGCAAAAGGATATACGCACATATTAAAACACTCGTCACCGCAAACCTTAAGTTCTATATCGAATCTAATATTATTATCTGTAATTAATGATCTTTTGTATAACTTATTCCAGACATATATACTGGCACGCTCTGTTTTGGCTTCGAACCAGTCTTCAAAAATTATCTTGTTATTAAATTTGCAGTCGTTTCTAATAATTTTATTATTGCCTTCGGTAAAGTTGCGCCAGCCATACACGACAATATCTGCATCGTTTTCAATTATACTGTTGTATGCCGTTTCGTACGCATTTTTATCTACATAGTCATCTTGGTCTACGAACGCAACGTACTCCCCTTTGGCTTCGTCAAGACCACGTTGTCTAGCTCCTGCTTCTCCCGAATTTTTTTGGTCTATTATTATTATACGAGGGTCTTTTTCCTGATGTTCTTTCAATTTATTAAGTGAATTATCTTTAGAACCATCATTTACGCATATAATTTCTATGTCATTAAGTGTTTGGCTTGTTAGACTGTCAAGACATTTATCAAGATATTTTTCACCATTATAAACAGGTACAACAACGCTAACTTTAGGTATTTGATAGTTAATTTCGTTACTTACATTTGTGTTTAATTCGTTGCTTTGCGCAAATACACCTGTTAAACATAAAGAACTTGCAATTATAAATGAGTTTATATATGCTAAAACTTTTTTGACTTCCATTATTAAAACCCCCAATAATATATTTTACGGTGGTTTTAAATTTAAGTCAATACCAAATATCAACTGCTGCTGGTATTGCTGCCTTTCATTTTTTCTATTATTTGCGGGTTGGTAACTATTCCCCAATACGGCAGGCCTTCATAAACGGTGTCTTTCACACTTTTATCGACTAAATTATGTAGGTTTACGGGGAAATAATCATAAAAAGGAATGTAGTCGCAAAAATCCTCGTTGCTCTCGAGCAAATCTTTGAAAGATGTGCCATCTCCGAGTGTGCCTTTTTCAAGCGCTTTTCTGGAAATTACAGAACAGAAATTAAGTCCCAAATAATACCTAAGAGTACTGTGGCTGCGAATTTTTTTCTTATAATATTTGGTGGTTTCCGAAAAATCGCCCCTTATATATGTTGCTCGGGTGTAAAAACTATAGCTTTTTTTGGGTTTTGTGCCGTCTTTTTTCTGTTTGTAAAGCCATTCATTAAAAGTGTTTATATTTTTCATATATTTGCTCGGGACTTCCTGTTCATAGGAGGCGCTGTGCCCCCAGAAAAAGTAATGCCATTTACCATACTCATCTTGTGATATTATGGAGTTGTGTCCGGGACTTTTGGGACTTTTTGATGTGATGAGTATAGCATCTGCTTTGGCGATACCCGCAAACATTGTCGCAACTAAAGCAAAAATTATTGATAAATTCAAAAATCTGAGTTTTTTCATTTTTGCCTCCATAGATTATTGTAATTACATTATAACATTTATTTAATGTAAAGTCAAGAAAAATAGAAATTTTTAAAAAATTATTTGACTTATATAAGTAAAAATGGTATTATTGAAACACTAAAAAATTATTAAAAGAGGTAAAGTGTTATGAAAAATTGGCTACTTAGAATTTTTATCATAGTTTCGGTTTCAATTATGGGTAGCGGTGCCGTATTTGCTGCGGGGCGCCCTATGACTTCACCGGAGCAGGATGCATTTGTCGCAGAGCTAAAAAAGTGGGTAGACGATTATGCTTTAAAAAAGTATGAGCCTCTCAGATCTGGATTTTCGCCAAAAAATTTAGAAGCGGAAGTGATTTCTGATATCGCCGGTTGGGACGGCCACAGCGGTTTATTTGGAGAAGTGGAATGCCTTGGCTCCGGTGAGCCGTGGGAAGACGCCGGCCGTACGGGTATGAAAACGTTTGGAGAAGCGCTTCAGATGTATCACGATTATATTGCAAAAGGTTCCCCGCTTTGTTATCGTGGTTTTGCTTCATATGTTTTCCAAGAACTTAAAAATCGTGGAATTGAGTGCTGCTATGCAAAAATCAGTTTCAATTCCAAGTTTAGTAATCCTGCTTATATGGATGCGATGCTGAGTGCACGTAGGATGAAAAAAACTACCGAAAATATTGAAATAATTAAAAAAGCTATTAAAAAAAATCAGCCGACTGAACCCCATGATGTTGTGATATACAGTACTGATACAGGTAAATTTGTTTGCGATTTTACTCAGGCGGTTATTATGTCTCTCAGATACAAATACGGCAGAGAAAAAGTCCAAGAAGAGGCGAAGCTTATCAATTGCGGATATACCGATATGATGCGTTTTGCAAGGGTCCCTCTGGAAGAATATATAAGATTCTATGTTGACCACTCTTCTGCAATAACGAAGTGTTCACCTGATCGCAGTTATGTTGGAGTAGCCGATAAACCGTTCGTTATGTTAGACGTAGATGCTCACCCTGAGTTGCTAATGCAGCGTGCGTGCGAAGTGTATGACCACTTCAGAAAGCTTGAAGATTATGAGAAAATAGCCATATTAGGGCAGACATCAAGAAAGTAATTTCTGCCATATTTTGAATTTTATAAAAGAAAATGGAACAGCGCCGAATCTAGGAAAGTATCCCAGGTTTGGCGCTTGATTTTGTTATTTTTCCATTTGGAGTGCATCCTGAGCATTTTGATATGCTTCTGCAGCAAAGGCTTCATAGATAATGGCGCCACTTTTTGCGCAAATTTTATCTTTTTTATATGTTTCTATCCATGCTTCGTAAACAGCTTGTTTGTTGCATTTATCACATTTAAATAGCCATTCCTGACGATTAGCTTCGGCGAATGCTTGATAAGCTTCCCATGAATTAGTGTAAAAAAAACTATCTTTTAATGCTTGGTCGTTTTTTACTTTTTCCCAGGCTTCAGCGACAATTTCCGGATTGCTGTATGAACAGTACTCAAGACGTTTGGCGTTAGCATATGCATCATACGATGGCTTTTTGCCTATAAGATCGGCCCATGCTTCCGCACACCGCTTGTTCTTGTTATCAGCGTTATAAATTCTGTGAGTGCTGGGGTCATAACACATACTCATTGGAATTAAATATTCATTATATTTGGCATTCATTTCTGCCGCTTTGGCGCTGTTTATTTGATAACCATAACTTGTTTTATCGCTTTCAAATTGTTTGGCTCGTTCGCTATATGCTTTTGACGCATTATAAAAATTATCAGCAGCTTTTCCATCATTATGAGTAGGCAATATTTCGTTTTTTTCATCAAATTTGAAAAGGCATCTGTAATAATCACCTAAATGTTCGTAGTATTCTGCGGTTTCGCCCTTTGAATTTTTTTCTTTTTCTGCTGCTTTAAGATATAAATCGGCGACGTCTTTCCAGCTTTTAATATTGCACTCGCTTTCAGGTGTGGTTGCTTTTGTGGTTGTGTTAGCGCTGTCTGGGTTTTTAATGGCTTTGCTTATCAGAATTGCGACGGGTGGCACGATTGCTATAATTCCTACTCCTGCGCCCAAAAGAGAATACTTGATTAATTTTTGTGTATCCGATTTTGTGGTTGCCGAAGCGTGTGCGCTGCTAGATAAAAGCAAGGCTGACAGCGCCGTGGTAATAAATTTTTTATTCATAACTTTATATCCTTTCAAAATTGAACATTAAACATATTTTTATGATTTTGTAACATTATATCAACTTTTCGGATTATTGTCAATACTATTTAAATATTAAAATATCCCGACAAGTTTTGTATAAAAAAGAATGTATTGCCTTGGACAATACATTTTCAGATAGTTAATTATAAAGTTGGTGCGGATAACAGGAGTTGAACCTGCAAGAACTTGCGTTCACATGGACCTGAACCATGCGCGTCTGCCAATTCCGCCATATCCGCAAAATCACAAGTATATTTTAACACAGTATTTATTTTATTACAAGTTGAAATTTTTAGGTTTGGGGTTCTATTTTTCTCAGCAAAATTATATTATGGTGTTTTTTGAGATGCTTTATGACCACATCTTTGCACTGTTTATTTATCGACGCAAGACGGCGGTAAAGAATTTCGCTTCTGCGCTGGGTTTTGTAATTTTTAAAGTATTTAATCGCCTCGTCGCATGATTTTTCGTCATCAATTATATTAAGACCATTTTCTATACTTTTATAGATGGAATTTTCGAGTTTTTCACGTTTTTCAAAATCCCTTTCTCTGTCTGCTTTTTTGCATAGGTTGGATATATTACCATCATCTTTTATATAATAAGTGGCTTTTTTTCTGAATTGATTTTTGTTGTTGTTAACATATTCAAGAACATACCTTGTGCTGCTGTGTGTGGTGTTGCTGAAAATTACAACTTCAGCATTCAAAATCAGAGAAGGCGAAGCGAACACTTTTTCCACAAGACTGTAAATTACCATATCATTGCTGAGTTTTTGCTCTATTTCAAAATTATCAACTAATTTTTCGAGTCTGTTGATTGGTCCTGCGTATGGGTCGGCGTATATTACTTCTTCAAGTTTTATTCTATTTCCGAATTTTTTCTTCAAAAAATCATAAATATTTTTTGCGATAATTCCTCCACGGCTGTGTCCACGGATGGCGACTGTGATTTCGATTTTAAGGTCTATCATTACGGAAATCATATCTTTAAGAATTTTCTTGGCGGAATTTGTGATATTTTTTATGCTTAGCGTACCTATATCAAGTATATTTGGACCCGAAAATGTTAAGTTAATTTCGGCTTTTTCGTTTTTCGATGTTTGTTCTACGTATATATTTTCATTTCCACTGTATGGATTGCCGGCGCCAGGTTCTTTTTTGGCAACGTATGTAGAACCTAAAAAATTTATATTTATTTTTGCCCATTCTGTTTCATTCGAATTTATAAGTAAATTTGGCATAAATTCCTCCCATAGTAATGCGCTATATTTTGAGTTTATATCTTTACAATATAAAATGTCAAATATAAATATATAAAATCATTTTTTGTTTATAATAAATTCATACTTTACAAACAGCGCAAAATATAGTAAACTATAAATGTAGTTTGGGCTTATAGCTCAGTTGGTAGAGCGCTGCGTTCGCAATGCAGAGGCCAGGGGTTCGAATCCCCTTAAGTCCACCATATGATGCCGCACAGATGTAAAATCCGTGTGGCTGTTTGTATTTTATAAACGGTTGTTTTTGGTATAGCTTTTGGACGGCGAAGGATGAAATTTTATGAAACTCAAATTTGAAGCGCAAATTATCACAGGCAGATTGAAAATTTATGAAGAAAACGATATGAGCACTCCGGCATATACGGTTAACGTTGAAACGGAGGATAACGAGCATTTTAGAATGAAAATTAGCGGTAAACATGGTCGGCCTGTTGGCGAAGTGCTTTATAAAGAAAATTTAAATAACAAATTTTTAATGGTTAATAATTATGTTATTCATGATTTTGAAGGGAATGCGCAAATCAGAGCCAGAGCGGAAATATCCAAAAAAATATTTTTTGGAGAAAATAAAGATATGTACTTAACACGCAGTATACGGGATAGGAAAATGATGTTTTACGACGGCGACAAGTTGATAATGAACCTAAAATGTAAAACTCTTATCAGAAACTGGCTTAGAGGCGATTACACCGCAGAAATTTTAGATGAAAGCTATACATCGCTTTGCATTTGCGTTATAGCGGTTGCGCTTAATGTTATATTTGATGAGAATAATTGTACTTCGTTTAATCCATGATATTATTTTGTGAGTAAACATGGTAGCCCCTCACTGTGGGTGGGGGCTGTTTTAATTTTGTGCAGTACAGCAAATAAAACTTTTGTTAAAATTGCATTATTTTTTAAAAATAGTGTTGACAAACCATATATATAGTTTACTCGAGCTTTGGTCAGCGTTCAAAAAATTTATTTTAGGAGGTTTTGTTTATGGCAAATTTAAAAATAACCGGTTTCGGGGAGGAGTATACCGAAAAGACGTATCCTTACAGAGGCAGATTAAAAGTCAGCTTTGAGAAAGCAGCGCATCTGTTTGTTAATAGTATTATAGGGCCAGCGGCAAGGTCACATCGCCTTAGTGACAGCCACGTAAATAAGGTAGAATTGAAAGATGGTACAGTGATAAATGAATTTGAATTGAAGCTTGTACGCTCTTTACCAACACCGACCGCAACAACTCCCGGCTTGTATTATGATGTTAAAAACATTGCTTTAGGCAGCAGTTCCAGTGATATTAGTATAAGAATTACACGTTCGGGTAATCAACTGTCAATAGAAACTACTGGCTTTGATGGCTGTTTCATGACGACAACTGAGTTTGGTAAAACGTTAAGAGCTTATCTTGGAGTAAAAGAATAGAATTTAACAAAAAACTCAGTCTTCGCTGATGATTTTGCTGGCCAAGGCGTTAATGCTCAGCGGGGCCGTTTTTTCGCTTAAAAATTCATAGTAAGCCTGAGAACCTACCATTGCGGCATTATCGCCGCAATATTTTTTTTCGGGCATAAAGAATGAGTAGCTATTTTTGCCGCATTTTTTTTGGAGTTCACGCCGTAAAAGCGAATTTGCAGAAACTCCGCCGGCAATCGCTAAAGTTTTATATCCGAGCTGTTTCGCTGCACATATAAAATTATTTGTCAAGCAGTCTACTACAGATTTCCTGAACGTCGCACACATATCTTCGATGGGCAGAGGAACGTTTTTTTGCTCAAATTTATTTATAATATTTATCATAGCCGTTTTCAGCCCTGAAAAACTGAAATCAAGCGTATTTTCTTCGTTTTTTAGTGGAATCGGCAGTTCAAAAGCGTCCGAGTTACCGTTTTCTGCGATTTTATCAAGAGTTATTCCGCCCGGATAATCAAATCCGAGCCTTCTTCCGATTTTGTCAAAAGCCTCACCTGCGGCATCGTCTCGGGTTTTGGCGATGATATCTATTTTAGTGTAGTCTTTTACTTCCAAGATATGAGAATGTCCGCCCGAAACAACCAGGCACAAAAACGGCGGTTTTAGTTCGGGATTACTTATATAAAGCGACGCAATATGCGACTTTATATGATGTACGGGTATGAGCGGTAAACCTGTAGAAATCGCAAGCCCTTTGGCAAATCCGAGCCCGACAAGTAATGAGCCTATCAAGCCTGGAGCATATGTTACGGCGATGGCATCGATGTTTTCAAGACCAAGATTTGCCTCTTTTAAAGCGAGCTTTGTCAGCGGAGTGATTGATTCTATATGCGCTCTGGAGGCGATTTCAGGCACAACGCCGCCATAAATTTTATGTATATCAATTTGCGATGAGGCGGTAGAGCTTAGAACTTTTCTTCCGTTTTCTACGATGGCAACGGCCGTATCATCGCACGAAGATTCAATTGCAAGTATTTTCAATTTTTGTTTTGCCCTCCTTTTTTAAAAATATAAAGTCATTATCACAGCATTTTCAGTAGGATTGCTGTAGAAATTTTTACGAATTCCGACGTTTGTAAAACCTAACTTCTCATAAAATTTTATTGCGCCTGTATTCGACTCCCGAACTTCCAAAGTGAGAAATCTCAAGTTTTGATTTTTTGAGTACTTAATAGTTTCGTTTATCAAATACGTCCCTATGCCGCACATTCTATGGGATTTATCAACAGCTATATTACAAATATATCCCTCGTCTAAAGCGTGGTACATGCTTATAAATCCAACGATTTTACCACTAAATTTTGCCACCAAAATATTGTAATTTGGATTTTCGAGCGACTCTTTATAATTTTCTTCGCTCCAGCTTTCGGGTAACGATTTTTTATCAAGTTCGGCAACAGATGGAATATCAGACGGCCTCATTTTTTCGGTTTTAATCTTTTGCATCGAACCACGTCTTTCCTGAGGCTATATGCACTTCAAGCGGTACATTCATTTTTACGGCGTTTTCCATTTCGGTTTTTAGAAGCATTTTAACGGTTTCAGCCTCTTCGGTAGGAGCTTCGATTATAAGTTCGTCGTGCACTTGCAGAATAAGTTTTGATTTCAGATTTTGTTTTTTCAGCGCGTGAAATACGTTTATCATGGCTATCTTTATGATGTCTGCCGCACTGCCTTGAATTGGCATATTCCGTGCCACACGCTCACCGAAAGAGCGTAGATTGTGGTTTGTGGATTCAAGCTCGGGTAAATATCTCCTGCGGTGAAAGATTGTTTCCGCATAGCCTTTTTCTTTGGCGGACTTAATCGCGCTTTGCATATAATTATCCACGCCGCTGTAGTGTTCCAGATATCTGTTAATGTAATTTTGCGCTTCAAAACGGCTGATTTTTAAGTCTTGAGCGAGAGAAAACGCACCCATACCGTAAAGTATGCCGAAATTCACAGCTTTTGAGCGAAAACGCATTTCGGGGGTTACCATATTCAGCGGTACGCCCATTATCTGTGATGCGGTGATCGCATGGATATCTTTGCCGTTTTTGAAAGCATCGACCATGTTTTTGTCGTTTGAAATGTGAGCCATGACTCTCAGTTCGATTTGAGAATAGTCGGCGTCAATCAGCACACAGCCGTCCTTTGCACCAAAATATTTTCTAAGCTCTCGACCACGTTCCGTACGCACCGGAATATTCTGTAAATTCGGTTCGGTCGAGCTTATTCTTCCCGTGCGAGTTTCGGTTTGGTTGAAAGACGAATGTATGCGATTTTCGCTTGTTATTAAGCCAGACATTCCGTCACAATAGGTAGATTTCAATTTTGATAGCGCTCTGAATTCCAAAATCAAATCTACGATTTCATGCATACCTTTTAGTTTTTCGAGCGTTGCTGCGCTTGTTGAATATCCTGTTTTGCCCTTTTTGCCTTTTGGAAGGTTTAATTTTTCAAAAAGCACGTTTCCGAGTTGTTTCGGAGAATTTATATTAAATTCCATTCCGGCCAAGGCGTATATTTTTTCTTGTATGTCGGAGAGCTCTCTCGCAAGCTGTGAACCGTAGGCTTCTATGCCGTTTTTGTCTGCCAAAAATCCTGTTATTTCCATGTCGGCAAGTACTTCGGCGAGAGGCTGTTCTATTTTTTCGAGGAGCTTGGTTTGATTTCTTTTTTCAAGCTCATTTTTTATCGGTTCAAAAAGCTTGTTTAAGAGGAATGTTTCTTCTAATCTTGTTTCCGTTTCACCGTCTAATATATTGAAGTTTGGGGCGGCAACATCATATTCTTCAGCTGTTTTTTTAATGGCGTAGTCTTTGTCCGAGGGGCTGAGAAGATAAGCCGCAAGCATGATATCAAAAACGTTTTTGTCAGGTGATATGCCTATTTCATAGGTTTTTTTCAGTAAGCTCTTGAAATCATAAATAACTTTTTTCTGCGGTATTTGTAGTATTTTTTCAAGAGTATTGTTTAAATAATCACTTTTTAAAATGTAAACGTCGTCTTTCTCGGAGATAATTATTTCTACTACGTTTTTATCCTCAACGTTCAAAGAAACAGCAAAGTAGGGAGTAGTGCTTAATTTTTCAAGAAGTTTAGATATTTCACTTTCATTTTTAATTTCTGTCATATTAGCGGTTATTTCTGTGTTTTGGGCGCTTTCGAGTCCCAGTTTCCCCATAAACGAGAAAAATTCCAAATCGGTGAGTATTTTTTTTGCGCTTTTAACGTCAGGTTCGTTTGGCATAAAATCCTTATCGTCAATTTCAAGCGGTATGTCTTTATTTATCTTTCCGAGTTCGTAACTCATAAAAGCACTATCTTTACCGCTCGCAAGCTTTTCTTTTGTGCCTGATTTTATATCAAGATTTTCGAGCTTTTCATATATTTCACGAATGCTGCCGAATTTTTGTACTAAATCTTTAGCGGTTTTTTCGCCAATCCCACGCACTCCAGGAATGTTATCGGAGGCATCGCCTTGAAGTGCTTTGATATCAATAAGTTTTTGGGGTGTTACGCCGTATTCTTCAAGTACTTTTTCCGAATTATAAAATACAGCTTCAGGTTTACCGAATTTCGTTTTGGCAATCCTGACGGAAACATTTTTTGAGATTAGTTGTAAGCTGTCTCTGTCTCCTGTGGCGATGAAACACTCGTAATTTTTATTCTCGCAGTACTTTGCAAAAGTCCCCAAAATATCGTCGGCCTCGTAACCCTCCAGTGTTACGATTTTGTACCCCAAAGAAGTGAGTAATTCTTTCAAAATCGGGAGCTGGCTCGCAAGTTCTTCGGGCATGCCTTTGCGGTTTGCTTTGTAGCCGTCAAACATTTTATGTCTGAAAGTAGGTTTCGGCAAATCAAACGCCACTGCGACCGCATCGGGACAAAGTTCGGTTTTGAGTTTTTGGAACGTCGATAAAAACCCATATATAGCGTTTGTCATTTGGCCTTTTTTGTTTGAGAGCATTTTTATCCCGTAAAATGCACGATTTAATATACTGTTTCCGTCTAAAACAAGATACTTCAAAGAAATTTCCTCACTTAATTTTTATTTTAAGTTATGCCATACATTTTTAATATCTTCATCTTCGTCCAAAATATCCAAGAGAACATTAACTTTTTCCGCCTCTTCATCGGGGAGTGTTACGTAATTATCGGGCGCCATGCCGATTTCGGAAGAAACGAAAGTATAACCCTTTTCTTCCAGATAATTATGTACGGACGAATAATCTTCTTTGTCGGTGTAAATGACATAGCAGTCGTCGTCCACAATGAAATCTCCCGCGCCTGCTTCGATAGCATCCTCCTCGATTTTGGATTCGTCTACATCTTCGGCATCAATTACGATTATACCTTTTTCTTTAAACATAAACGAAACGCAGCCCGTTGAACCCATGTTTCCGCCGTATTTACTGAAATAATGACGGATATTCCCGGCCGTACGATTGCGATTATCGGTCAAGGTTTCGATAATTATCGCAACGCCTGAAGGACCATAGCCCTCGTAAGTTATTTCTTCGTAGTCGTTACCGTCGCCGCCTGCTGCTTTTTTGATTATTCTTTCGATGTTATCGTTCGGAACGTTATTTGATTTTGCTTTTGCTATGGCGTCTTTTAGTTTTGAGTTGACGTTCGGGTCTGCACCGCCCTCTTTTACTGCCACGGCAAGTTCTCTGCCGATTTTTGTGAATATTTTTGCTCTTTGAGCGTCGGTTTTTTCTTTTTTGCGTTTTATGTTATTCCATTTTGAATGTCCTGACATTAAAATCCACCTCGTATAAATAGTTATTCAATTAATATTTTACAGTTTTTTGATGAATTTGGCAACTGTAGGAGAAGTCTGAATAAATTTTAAAAATAGTTTACAAAAAGAAATTGACAAATTTTATTTATGTGTGTACAATATATACATTAATAAATTCAGCATTAAAAATTTTATATTATTGGAGGTATTATTATGGCATTTTCAATTACTAACACAGGGAAGGCAAAGAGCATACTAAAAAAGGTGAATTTTGATAAGGCAATTGTCAATGGTAATAGCGCAAAGCTTTCTATCAAAGCTGAGGAAGCGCTGAAAGAAATTTTAAAAAATGGTGAATATAGGTTATTTGAAGCATTGGATGAGGCCGGGCGTCTACTGAAAGAGTCATGGCTTACAAGGAGCACTTCTCACAAAAAATATGATTTTTCGTCTATTCAAGCCGAGTCATCACTTGGGTTACAAAAATTCTATAAAAAGATTTTTAATAACATTCCGAGCGAAGTTTTTAAGGAAAGGGATATAAAAATAGATCCAAAAGTTGAAAAAGAAATCCAAGTACTGAACAAGAAGTTAAGTAAATCAATAGAAAAAATAAGAAAGATTATTATTGCCAATAACGAAATAGCGGAATATGTTCAAGGGCAACTCAAAATTGATACTGTTACCCAAGAAACTTTAGGAAAATTAGATGCATTAATGCCTAATAATGTGGCATTTATTGATAAAAACAAGATAAAAATAAGCGAAAGAGTAGAAAAACAAAACCTTAAAAAATCTTTGAAATCTGTTGGTATTGGCACCATTGTGGGTGTTGCAACCGGTTTAGTTACCGCTGGGGGTATGGTTGGCCTTGGATATTTAGCTGAAAGTATGGCGCCAATTATACTTGGAGCTGCTATTATTGGGCCGGCAGCTCTTGCAGCCGGTTTGGCGGTTTCTGTTGTGGTTGCCGCAGGATTTTTAATCGCCGCATTGGTCGTTCACTGCAACAAAGAAAGATTTGGAACAATAGCTCTGAAAAGAGCAGTGATAAAAATAAACGATGAATTTACGAATGCGCTTAAATGCCTTAATAAAGCTGCTTATTTGGTGCGTAAATGTGCAACGAAAGAAAAAAGTGAATCAGAACCAACCCCAACCGACGAACAGAAAAATATTCTAAAATCGTTTGTAGAAGATCAAAAAAAATTATGGGATCCATATACGGATGCCGCAAAGCGTGGATATATTAAATCCGAGGAAGATGAAGCAAAAGGTACGCATAAGAGCGGTTCGAGAACAGTAAAAGATGCAAAAACTAGCACTATCGGCAAGATGAAGGAAGGCATTTCTAAAACGTGGGCGGCAATGTCTGTAAATTAAAGTAACATGATGTCATTACCATATTACTAATTTTAAGGAGATGTTATTTATGGCAATTGCAATTACAAACAAAAGAAAAGCATTAAACTTATTAAAGGAAGCGGGTTTTAATACTACTGAAATTGAAAAAGGCGATGCCAAAGAGTTTACTCTAGATGCCGATAAACTGAAAGATATTGTAGAAGGCAACAAAAATAATATTTTTGAAAAAATGAACCAAGCAGGGAAGCTCTTAAAGGATTCTATTTTTACCCGCAGTACCGGTCATAAAGAACATGATTTCTCGTCACTTCAAGCATCATCGTCTTTGGCTTTTGCTGAATCCAAGGAAAAAATCAAAAATGAGATAATGGCTCAAAATTCTGATCGTAAAGGTTGGAAGGATCTTGATGAAGAGTCACGCAAAGAGATAGCAAATGGCGCAGCTCCCATAATAAGAAAAATTTATAAGCAGTTTAAAAGTATGTATTGGGATCTGCATGCAAAATTTGAGCTGGAGATACATGATTTTGTGAAATGCAGTCGATTGCAGCAGATAGATAAAATAAAAAAAGCTTTTGATAGTTTGCATAATTCCGGCCTTAGTAAACATATAGTCTATACCCCGGATCAAAACCTAGAGGAGGGTGAGGATATACTTAAATATGGCGATGGTTATCAAGCAAAACTAGTTGGAGGAGTAACCGCAGCAAGTTTGGGCCTCTCAGGTCCTGTATTTTTGGTGCCAGGGTTAGGTACTTCTTTGGTGCCTTTGACTATAGTGGGGGCTGCAGCGATGGGAGCGGGTGCTTTTATTGGCATTGTTATGGCAGTAACGTTTGCTATCTTGAACCATAAAAAAGAATCGCTGGGGGCTATTAAAAATAAGCGTGCTATTATAAAACTGCAGGAGAATTACGAAAAAGCGATTAAATATCTGAATGATTTGGAAGACTATTTGGAAACAGAAATTTCGAAAAAGATTAAACAAGACGCCAAAAAAGTGGAATTAAACGAAAATATAATTAAAATTATAGAAGATTTTCTGAAGGTTCAAGCGGAAAAGTGGGATCACTACACTACTGCGGCCAAACGTGGGTATACTATTAAATCTGAGAAAGATAAGGAAAATAATAAGCATATAAGTGGTTTAGTCCATGTATCTGATGAAAAAACAAGCGGTATCGGTAAAGCGAAACAAGGCTTTGCTAAACAGTGGTGCAAACTTAAGATAAAGCCATCTTAACGTACAATTTTGTTGAAAAATAAAACAAAATGTCATAAAATAGGACTCATCATATGAAAGGTTACGGTGAGTTCTAATGTTATTTAAAATTAAAAAAGCATTTTCTTTTCTTTTGGCATCGGTTTTATTCGCTTTATCCTTATCTTTTAATATGAGCGCTTTTGCTATTAGGTGTGATTCGATATTTTCCGTAGGCCCCGCTTGCAGACCCGCACAATGGCTTCGCAAAACGCATAAACGTTTTCAGTCCTGCCCGCTCGACTGGATGATGCAGTATTCTTTGGATACGGCCATGCATTTTTTTAGAAATAAGTTTTCGGATTTCTTCGAAGATGTTCGTGCAACGGGTGAGATTATAGGTAGTAATAGGGTTGTGAGAGATAATAGGAATGGCATTGTTTCTATGCACCACTTTAATAAAAATGTTTCCCTGGAAAGCGCAAAATGGGATTTCCGAGGCAAAATGCTCAGGCGTGCCCGAGAGGTTGACAGGATTCTTAAAAATTCACGATCGATTATTCTAATTTGTAACAGGCAAAAAGATTCGTTCGATGATTTCAAGAGGTTTTTGCATAATTTTAGTAGGCTTTATCCCGACAGGAATATCGCTCTTATAAATATCCGAAATAACGGCGGTAATTTCACACGAGATGTGCTTTATGAAACATTTGCTGCAACTACTCACAAGAAGAAACCCAAGAAAAAAATAAAAACCAAGCGCAGAGAATTAAAAAATAAAGAAACCGCAACAGATGCGCAGAATATGGAGCAAAACACAAATTCGGATAAAAAGAAATTAAAAAAACAAGCGCCAAAACACCGCAAAAAGGAGATTAAAAAGAGACGCAGAAAACTGAGAATTATACAGTACAGTTTTAACGACAGTTCATCAAACTGGGAAGGAAACCCATATGGTTGGCAGCGTGTTATGGACGAAATCGAGCTGACGGACAGAAACTTTAGTAGCAGTATGGATTTTAAAAACGTGGAATTTTAGGAGTGCGAATAGAATTTATTGATTTTAAAATTGCTTTTCCGTTTTCGGAGGAGTAATTTTTTATTTTTTTGCATAATTATTAGAATGAAATTTTAAAGGGGATATTTTTGTGTTTGTTGTGAGGATAAGAAAAAAATCTATTTTCATCGGTCTGTTTAGTGCGCTTATCTGTACATTTTTTGCGTTTTTACTTAAAAATTCATTTTATGCAGGCGCTCAGGGAGACAAAAACGGATTTATTAAATATGCAAAATTTACACCTACATATGAAGTCCTAGAAAAAGCTATGTTTGAAGATATAAAATCACACAGCGAAGACAGACCCATAAGCTGGATTGATATTTTAGCGGTTTTAGCGGTTAAATACGGCGGCGATTTCAAAAAGTATAAAATAAATGATATGAATGAAGTGGTGGAACGTCTGAAGGAAGGGGAATGTGCGGAAAAAATTGCAAACGGAGGTAAAAATTTTAATTATTATAAAGAGGTATATGGTGCGGTCTTGTGTGAATTTTTGGGGAAATACCAAGTCAGGAAGCGAGCAAAAGATGGTGATAAAAACGATGAATGGCAAGAAGTTTACGGCTTAAAAGCTTTTTCGCCCATAGCAAAAACATTTCCTTTTGCGCATTACGATGATTTTGGTGCATCACGTTCCTATGGATATTCCAGGCCGCATTTGGGGCATGATATGATGGCAGCGGTCGGAACGCCGGTTATTGCGGTTGAATCGGGTACGGTTGAAATTATGGGCTGGAACCAGTATGGCGGTTGGAGAGTAGGAATACGGAGTTTTGATAAAAAGCGGTATTATTATTACGCACATCTGAGGCAAAATCGTCCTTTCCATGTGGACTTAAAAGAGGGAGCAACGGTTAAAGCAGGTGATGTCATAGGGTACGTAGGGCGTACGGGATATAGCACAAAAGAAAACGTGAATAATATCGATAAAAGCCATTTACATTGGGGATTGGAGCTTATTTTTGACGAATCGCAAAAGGAGTGCGACAACGAAATTTGGATTGATTTATACGCCATAACAAAACTTCTTGAAAAAAATAAAAGTGCCGTCATACGAAACAACGACACTAAAGAGTTTTATTCAGAGTTTGAAATCAAAGATTCAAATTAAGATTTTTTAACTTTTGGGGCATCAAGTTTTTTGTCAATTTTTTTCGTCAGTTTTTCAAATCCCCATTTTGCAAACACAGCACCGCCGACGATTATCGGAATACCCACGAACAAAAGAGCTTGTTTGCCGGCTTCTCCGAAAAATCCTTTCTGGAAATCTTTTTTGTTTTCTTCGGTGAGCCCTCCGCCTATTTTAGCGAGATCATCTTCAGTGAGCTCGGTTTTTTCCTCTTTAATCATGTAGTTTATTGCGCTTCCTAGCTGTCCGACCTCGTCCAGACTCATTTCAATATCATGCTTTTTGAATTCTTCCTGAACTTCTTCGGGTGTTTGCATTTCGAGTAAGCTGGTGACGAATTCCTCGTCTTGCATAAGATTTTTAAACTTTTCCTGATTTTTCATAAATAATACCTCCTAATTATATTTTTCTTGAGTATAACGCAATGAAATTAATTAGTCAATATTAAATATGTACAAATTTTTTATGTTTTATGCAAAAAGCTATAATCAAAAGAACGACATTTGATTACTTTGTGGTAAATTTTTTAACACATTCGCCTCCTGAAGTGTTTCAACTACCGCTTTTGTAACTTTTGAGCGTATCTGTAAATCATCTATTGAAATATACTCTCCGTCTTTTGCAGCTTCTTGCAAACTTTTCGCTGCCGATTCTCCTACTCCTGCCAATGACGCAAACGGTAACCTTATTTTTCCGTCCTCAACAAGATAACGATATGAATCCGACTTATACAAATCAACAGGCAATACTTCTATTCCTCTCGCCAGCATTTCGTTAATTATTTGGAACGTAGCAAATGCAGCGTTTTCTTTGGCGCTTGCCTCTTTACCTTTTGCCAAAATATCTGCCATTTTCTTTTTTACTGCCGTTTTTCCCTTCATTACCGTTAACCCATCAAAATCTTCGCCACGAACGGTAAAATAAGCTGCATAGTATTCCGTTGGATAATAAACCTTATACCAGCCGAGCCTGAGTGTTGAAATCATATATGCCGCAGCGTGAGCTTTCGGGAACATATACTTTATCTTCATGCAGGAATCTATATACCATTCGGGGACGCCATGGGAACGCATAGTTTCAAAGTGTTCCGGAGTGAGTAATTTTGTTGCCTTGCCTTTACGCACAATCTCCATAATTTTAAATGCAGTTTTAGGCTCCACACCCTTGTGCATGAGGTAAACCATAATGTTATCACGTGTTCCAATAACATCAGATATCGTACAAATGCCTTTTTGAATAAGGTCATGTGCGTTACCGTGCCAAACGTCTGTACCGTGAGAAAGCCCCGAAACTTGCAATAAGTCCGAAAACGTCTTAGGTTTACATTCCACAAGCATCTGCCTTACGAATGAAGTGCCCACTTCGGGCATAGAAAACGTACCCGTCTGCGAATCTATATCAGAAGGCGAAATACCCAGTGCCTCAGTAGACGTAAACAGCGACATAACTTTTTTGTCGCTCATGGAAACATCTGTTACTTTGATACCCGTATAATCCTCAAGATATTTATATATTGACGGCACATCGTGCCCGAGTTCGTCGAGCTTACAAATTGTATCATGTATTGCATGGAAGTCGAAATGCGTTGTGATATTATCGGAATTCTGGTCATTTGCAGGTCGCTGTACGGGGCAAAAATCATATATTTCTTTCCCTTGAGGCACTACGACCATTCCTCCTGGGTGCTGACCTGTTGTACGTTTAACGCCCGTGCAACCTGTAGCAAGGCGCATAGTTTCTGCTTTCCCTATCTTCATACCACGTTCTTCCGCAAACTTTTTGGTAAATCCTATGCCTGTTTTTGTAGCGACCGTACCTATCGTACCAGCTTTAAAAACGTTATCTTTTCCAAAAAGTGTTTCGGTGTATCTATGCGCATCGTTCTGGTATTCTCCCGAAAAGTTAAGGTCTATATCAGGTGTTTTATCACCGTCAAATCCCAAAAACGTTTCAAAAGGTATATCGTGTCCATCACGACCCAATTTTTCGCCGCATTCGGGGCACTTTTTTTCGGGCAAATCAAAGCCCGAGCCATAACTTCCGTCCGTAATAAACTCGCTGTAATGGCATTTCGGGCAGAGATAATGTGGGCAGAGCGGATTAACTTCGGAAATACCTGACATTGTGGCAACAAAAGATGAACCAACCGAACCCCTGGAACCTACCAAATAACCATG
>JAUNIE010000047.1 GCA_030523605.1 Clostridia bacterium
CTCCGAACTCGTATCCCTTCATCGTCTAAGAGCTTAGCAAAAATATCCATTGAAGTATCAAATATTTCAGAAGTATTTGTGGCGATATTTTCACACGCCCAAATAAAATTCATTCTTACATCTGGATGTGAATCTTTAGCTTTACTTAAAATGATAGGAAGATATGGCTTTATAAGGTCAAATTTTTCTCGCCCTATTCTACCTAATGCACCGACCGCACGCTCCCGTATTTTTGGTTTTTCATTTTCAAGTTCTTTAGCTATGTTGTTTACATAAGGTTCAATAATTTGAGGATTTTTTAATCCCAGTTCACCCAACATCCATAGAACTTTAGCTTTGATTTTATTTGAGGGGAAATCCAAATATTTTGCTACCTTTGGAATTATAGCATCTGAATTATCCTTAGATTTTCCAAGCCCTATCAGTTCTTGATAAGTTTCTTTTTCATCTGAATTGATTTTAAACAATAACAAAACACCCCGATCTAAATAAAAATCTGAATTTAAAAATGATTGCCAAATCATAAAAATTTTTGCTTACCTTTGATTATATGATAACACTCATCAACGGCAGCAAAGGTTGATAGTGCGCATAAAGATGAGTAAACAATTACCGAACTAATGTTCACTATCAAAAAAGGCGTTATAAACAATGCAAAACCTGTGATTTTGTTTGCCATAGTGTGCAAAAACATTATTTTCTTGTAACAAATAAAGCCATACATAATACCAAAAAATTTTATTGTAGCAATAACAATAATCCATATAAGTATTTCTTTTGGTAGATTTAGAGATGGAATGATTTTAACCATCGCTGCTAAGACAAAAACTATATCTGCTAAACTATCTATTTTTTCTCCTAATTTGCTTTCAGCATTATATTTTCGTGCGAAAAATCCGTCCACCATATCTGATAAGCCACAGTACGAGTAAATTATGAAGAAAGGTACGGAAAATGTTTCTGTACCTATAATTAGAAGTGACATTATTATTCTGCTAACGGATATGTAATTGGCTATATGTTTCATGGCTTTATTCTTGTTCCGTCTCTATCTAAAAATGCTACTTTCTTTTTTCGCTCATTTATTAATCCTACTATTTAATTCTACCATAATTCTGACAAACTTTTTAGCATGGTTTCTTTCTTTTCTTTCTCAATACCGCAATACTTTAACGTCATCTTTTCGGAGCTGTGATTTAAAATATCTTGAAGTGTCGCCAAAGCCGACATATCGTTTTTGTGAATTTGCAAAAACCAATAGGCAAAAGTTTTTCTTAAAAAGTGCGTGGAACAATGGTACGGAAGATTCAAATCTATTGCCATATTGTTAAATATTTTTCTTGCACTTGATTTATCTATTGGAGAGTTTTTTCCTTTCTGACTTTTGAAAATGTATTCACTTAGTAAAAAACCACCTTTATTTTTTACGTATAAACTTATGGCAGTTTTCATATTTTCGCTTATCGGCATCGTTCTTCGCTTTTTCGTTTTTTGCTCAATAATATCAATTTCACGTTTCCAAGTGCCATAATCCTTAAGAATATCTGAAAACTTTAATCTAAGTAAATCGCTTATGCGATAACCTGTTGTAATTCCGATAATAAACAAGCAATAGTTTCTGTATTCTTTTCTATCCAAAAAGTATTTCTTTATCTTTTCGATTTCTTCTAAAGTTTTAACTGAATCTGCTGCTTGTGGCTTTGGCTTGTTTGTGCTTTTGATTTCCGATTTTTCGGAAACTTTTTCTACCGGAAATTTGATAATACTATCGGGGATTCGCTTAGTAGTTTCATAATTTAAATCATAAAAAGAAATTTGTGCTTGCATAGGTTTTATTTCTCGCTTTTTGTGTAGTTTTGTATGTTTATATTATAGCATCAAATCAACAAAAACCGCATGAATTGTAAGAAATAGCCACATTAAATATAAGATGCAAAAAATATCAAAATTTAGTATAATAGATACAATAATGTAAAACTCAAATTTTAATCAGAACAAAAGCCGCCACATTTGGTACTTACGGTAAGGAGGAATACTTATGGAACAAAGAATTAATTATTGGACTATACCATGCAATATTAACGATTATGATGTTATAAGTGCTTTTAAAGAACTAAAAGCTGTTGAATGGAAACAAGTATTAAGTAGCGTATGTGTGAATGATATTGTGTACATATACGCAGGTAAGCCTTATTCGCAAATACTATACAAATGCAGAATAAATAAAGTTAATTTAGAACACGCAACAATAGACGATCGAAAGTTTTGGAGTGATCCAAACAATTACGGAAATTATAAAAGATATATGGAAATAGAGCCTATTAAAGAATATTCTAAAAATCGATTGCTCGGAAACGAAAACCTGCTTCAATATGGATTGACTAATGTTCAAGGCCAAGCAAGTGCTGATGAAAGATTGGTGCAGTATATTGAAAATATAGATACCAACTACAATATGCTTAATCAAAAAAGAGTTTCGAACAAAAGAATGTGGTTAAAAGTATTAGAAAATGAGAAGCAAGAAGATAATAAAGCTTTAGATATTTTACTATATCTATACGATTGCAAAAATTATACTTCCAATGGTAAAAATATAGCAAAATACTTTAATACAACTCACTATGCAATAAATAGTTATATTCAAGCGTTTGGAAAACGTGTTATCGATTTATTAGATTTAGAAGAACAAGTGAGAAAAAATGGATCAGGCAGAAGATGGAATATACCATTTGAAACTGTTCCCGAACTTAACAGCGAAAGCGTTTTTACATGGAAATTAAGAGAAGAATTAATCGAGGCTCTGGAAGAAAAGTACGACCTCATCCCTAAAGAAAAAACTTTAGACGAAAAAATCAAACAGTTTATTAAAGATTACCCTTACGACCGATTTTGCGAAGATATTAAAAAAGATCTTGAGGTAAGAGAACACTTTGTTAATAAATTTACGGTAGAAAAAATAGCGAATATGAGAATAGATGACTATGCTATAGGTAGAGCTGATATTGATTTAGATTATGGCAAAGATACTTTTTGCTACTTGATTGAAAGGCGCATGGAAAATTTAGGCGGTATGAGGGGCAGCACTTCCAAGAAATTTGGAGTGTGGTATGTGCCTGACAAACGATGCTATGACCATACTGACAAATTTGGGAGCAGCGTGGAGGAATGTTTTGAAAAGATAAAACAGGAAATCGTATTTTTACTAATTAGTGCAAACAATAATGACTATGAAGGAATAGAAAACTGCAAAATTGCAAGTGTTTTCAAAGGGAAAATTTTATCCACATATTTCCCGGAAAAATATCTGTGTATCTTTAAAGAGGAAGATATTGATAAGTTTTTAAATGTTTTGGATATAAAATATGACCTACATAAAATAGATACATTGGAAAAGAAAAAAGAGTTGCTGAAGAAGTATAAAGATGAAAATACGCTTTTAAAGGAGTTTTCAGACTACTATTTTGTTATATTTCTATATAGAACATTCAAAAAAGAATTGGAAACAAAGAATACGGTTGCCGGAGAAATTGATTATGATATTCAATTTGTCGATTTCGATTATATACAGAGGCATCCTGACAAAAATAGTAAAAATAATTATAGGTCAAGAGAAACCGATTACGAAAAGATAAATAGAAACAAAAAGAATATCGGTAATCGTGGAGAAAATGCAGTATTGAGAAACGAAATAAATAAACTAAAATCGTCGGGATTGGACGATTATGCCGATCAAGTATGTATTCCCGAAAACGATGCTTGTGGATATGATATACGTTCCTTTGACGAAAAAGGGAATGAAATCCATATAGAAGTAAAAACAAATAGCAGTAACAAGAAATACTTGGATTTTTATATAACGCAAAACGAATTGGATCATTTAATGCAAGATGAAAACTACTATATATACTATTTGTTTGACATAAAAAATAAACATCCTAAATGTCATATCATTAATAAGCAAGATATACTTGATAGAAAAAGTGAGTTTTTTCAGCCTGTTATTTATAAAGTAAATATTGATGTTTTGGAAAAAACAAAAAGTAAACCATAAATGCGGTCTGTACTAACTTGCCAAATGATTAGTATTTATAATACGAATCTCGATTTTTTAAATTTCAAAATTTCAATAGCTCTACAAAAAACCGATATGTACTAACATATTACCGTGTCCTTAGACAATAAAAAAGCAAAGCTTCAATATTTTGAGCTGATTTTGGCTCATTATACTGAAGCTTTTTTGATTGTGTTTTGTTATTTTTTGGTGAGATTGTTGGGAGGTAACTATTTGTTTTTTTCTTACTTTTTTCTCCCTACCTGATGTAAACCATCCCCCATGAAAACCGCTTGAATGCTGACTTATGCAATTAGTCGGCATTTATTTTTTTGATTTTTTCGGCTTATTCTTCGCCGCTTTCGGTGTCTGGATCTTCTGCCGTTTCGGCTGATCCGACTTCGCCCGCCGTCCGCATTTCCGGCATCAGATCATCAAAATTTTTCCCTGTTTCCTTTTCGATCTTTTCCCTTACTGATTCAACAAACAAATTATTTTTACTATAATTTTTATTTTTACAAAAATCTTCAATAATTGACATTTCTTCATTTTTCAAATATAGAGATACTCTTTTATATGATTTCTCATTGTATTTTCTTTTGGCTTTTGTTCTTGGATCTGTTTTATTATCTATCATTTTTTCACCTCCATATACTAACATTAGTATATTATCATACATTTTAAATTTATGTCAAGAGTGGGCAATTTGCACAAATAATATACTAACGTTAGTATATTATTTTACACAAAAAGTCTTGATTATATACTAACGTTAGTATATAATATAATAGTAAGAATTTCTTACAAATATCATTATAAAAGGAGTTCAAAAGATGAACTATTTAGAAAACAATCCGATTAAAAATTTTGTGAAAGGGGAAATAATCGAAAGGCTGGAGGACCTGAAGGGATATGAAGGAAGCCATTATTTATGCGATTTAGGTTATACACTTTTTGAATCCGAAAACGTAAACGGCGCATATTTTTGCAGCAATTACACCGCTAAAAAATGGGTAAATAAAAATTTTGAGTATATCGGAGAAGTAGCGGAAGAAATAAAATTTCAATTTGACTCTGACTATGCAAATAAAATTTTACTTGATGTTTTTGATAATCCCGATCGCTTTATAGTGGTTATAGTCCTTGAAGTGGCAAATTATTTAATTTCAAGGTGCGACACGGCCGATAAATACTGGAATGATGAAACCACTTTAACGGATGAAATATTGAATAATCTAATCGAGGAAATAAAAGCACTTTAAGCTTAATTAATTGAGGGAGGCGATGCTTTATGATTGTAAATAATAAAAATTGCCGTATGCTATCAGGCGCGAAAGCAAACGACAAGTAACAACACCCAAGAGTTAAAAAGGCGGTTACAATTTAATAATACACTAACCGCCTTAAAAAGTAAAACATTTTAAGGAGATAAAAAATAATGGATAAATTAAACGTATTAGAAAAAATAAGAAATTTTTCAAAGGATGACAATTTATTTGAGCTAAATATAAACGATAAAATTTTTATAAAGTATAAGCACAACAACAGCATTTTTCTATATAGCAAAAGTTTTTACCCTAATAGTTTACAGTACACAGTTGAGACAAAATATGACTATGCCGGAGTTTACAATATTACAACAAACAATTTTTTTGATCTGCATTATCCCTTAAATCTATATGTAGACAAAGAGCCGCCGAATTTTAAAGAATTAAGACGTAAAGTACTTGATGAAATAAATATCAATGTAGCAAAAGAAATGTACGAAAACAGTAGTAAATACTTTGAGGGTTTGACAGTACCAGAAGAAAACAAAACAACGGAGAATGATCTATTGGAAAAGGTTAACTCTGATATTTTTAAAGGTTGTAAACAAGAATTAAAAGATACTATTTTCATAGATTATGCCGGATGTTATTTAGACTGTGAAAAAATTGATTGTGTTGAAGTTGAAAACATTCTTGATTACTTAGATAATCCGCAAAAGCTTATTCAAGAGTACACAAAAGAAATTTTTGAAAAAAGGCGCAACATCTTATTTTTACAATATGAAAATTATAAGCTTTATAGCAAAAAATTTGATGAAATAATTAATGACGAGTCAAACGTAATCAACAAGAAAAAAGTTATAAAAGAAGCTTTAAAAGATAAAAAAACCGTAAATGTAACAATACTAAAGAATGGACACGAACTGACATTTAAAACAAGTACAAGAAGTTTTATACATAATTGGTCATGTGGTTATTCCTTATATGATTTGCCCGCACAAGATCGCAAAAAATACAAAGAATTATTCAGATATGAAGATTATACATTTAGCGAGATACAAAAGATTACATACGGCAAGAAAG
>JAUNIE010000048.1 GCA_030523605.1 Clostridia bacterium
TCTGCTTCTGCTTCTGCCTCCGCTTCTGCCTTCTTAGCTGATTGCTCTAATAGTGAAATAATACCGGAACGTTTGTATTTTTTTGCAATATCTATCGGTGTTTCTCCCTTGCTATTTGCAAAATTCGAACCATCATAGTTATGTGGTATTAGCAATTTAGCGGTGTCACGTGAGGTGCCACTATTCCGTGTATACAGTACCAAAGGTATATTCCCATGTTTATTTTGAACATCGATAAGGGCTCCACATTGAATAAGCATTGCTATGGCATCCTTATTGCCGTAATAGCATGCGGTGTGGAGAGGAGTGTTTCCCTGCCAGTTAGAACCTTTGATGTCCATCTTAGCGCCGGCATTTTTAAGAAGGTCTATAAGGTATGGACAATTGAACATCGCTGCATAATGTAGCAGTGTGTTTCCGTTACAGTATTCAAAATTTATTCTTTTTTGGCGAGAGGCATTTTTAACAATTGTTTGCAATATCTCCTTTTGCTTTGTTGTCAAAACAGGAGCATAATCTGAGTTGTTAATAGCAAACCTATGGTCAAATCTAAGACCACATGCTTGTTGCAATTGATACAATTCATCATACGCTGAACATGAAATTCTTTTACGAAGTCTGTAATTTGGGTTGGGCGGCGGTGTGAAATCTGTTTCAGTTCCGGTTGTGTCATAAGGAATTTCTTCGGTGGTGTGAGGAGCCTTTAAGATTATGTTTACTAAAAAGTATATGCATCCCCATCGTTCTGCATAATCACGCAGTGAGTATCCGTTATAAATTATTTTGTCAATACCAAGTCTGACCGCAACGCACGACAATTCGTCTAGTCTGTCAAGTTGCTTATCCGTCAATTCATCTGTGGGGCATGCATATTTTTTTACCGTTCCGTCATCGTTAAATTTAATTTTATAAATAGTGACCAGTTCAGCTATCAGTTCAGTGGGGGTAATAGCTGACACATTGACAAATCCCGGCACCATCGATAAACACATTATTGCCGGTACGATTTTAGTTTTTAGTTTTATTTTAAAATTCATTTTTCAGTTACCTTTCGGATTGAGTTTATTGTTCGTATAGTACATCGGCGTCTAATCCCATATTTCTAATAAGAGTGTAAAGCCATTCAAATGCTTCTATGGAATTATGATTTTTGGCAATTTGTAAAGCACTGCAGCCCGTCACAGGGTCTATTTGCGTAAGATTTGCGCCTTCAACATATAGCCTTTGTATAAGGTACGGGCAATTAAACATAGCTGCATAATATAGAAGTGTGTGCCCTCCTATATGTGGAACATCGAGTAGATGGCATCGTTTGGTTGAATTAACTATTTTATCTAATATAGTCACATGCTCTGATGTTAAATTCCATCCTCTGCTGAGGGTTGCTCCATCTTTAAATGTCAGTCCACACGCCATTTGCAACTCGTTTATGATACGATTTCGAGATTCTCCTACGTTGTGTAATGTACGAGGGGACGCAGGATTTGTTGAGTGGGATGTGTCGCTCTGTTCACATATTTTTTGGCGTTTATCTTTAGGCTCAAAGGGAGTGGCGGATATCGGACAGGGGGTGGGGTCAATGCGAGGTGTATATGATTCCAATGTCATATCTTCTGCACTCGTTACGGCGCTTGGATTCTCATCGCAAGGCGCTTGAGCTTTGGTATAAAATCCGCTGTCTCTTTCAAATTCTATTTCTGCATCTTGGTCGTCTTCTGCGGGTTCGGCTACAGCATCTTCATAGTCCGGTTCCGGCGCAAACACTTTTGCGCTGCTTTCGGCTCGTCCCTCATAGGGCGATGACATCAAAAAAGCACCCGTGCCATAAGGGCTGATTGTTTCAGGAGATTGTTCGGGGTTGACATATGTCGTTTTTGGGTCTTCGGTGATTCCTGAATTCTTTTGCTGCGAATACTCTCTTAACGAAGCTATAATTGTATAGTGGCGAAGCCTATGGAGTATATCGAGTGGTGTTCTACCGTTTTTATTCATAAATTCTCCGTCACGTTCCACAGTGTATTCCGGAGGGATTAGATTGCTGCGAATAAAGTTGGCGGAAAGGCTTTTGTAAGCAGCTGTCACCATGGGAATATTACCCTGCGCATTTGGAATATTAAGGCGAGCGTTGTATTTTAGAAGTGCCATTATTGCGGAGATGTTCTTATAGAGTACTGCAATATGAATAGGTGTGTTTTTGTACCTATTTGCGCTTATAACATTTATGTCTGCGCCGGCTTGCACCAATAGATCTATGAGATATGGGCAATCAAACATTGCGGCATAGTGTAATAATGTGTTTCCACGAAAATACGGGGCATTTATTTTTCCATTTCTATATGCTTCGTTTACAATTCTTTGCAAGTTTCTTTTCTGCTGGGATGTTATACAGCCGACTTGGACAACACGCCCCCTATTAAATATAAATCCGCATGCCTCCTGCAATTCTCTCATAGCGTAGGTTTTAAAGTTATAGTACATACTACTTTTGATAGTGTAACCGGCGCTATTTTGAAAGCTGATAGGCGAGGTGCCCGGAGGATTAGCTAACACTCCACCACGTCCTATCATCAATGAAAACAATATTGTTGATAGGATAATTTTATGCTCTAATTTTTGGGAAATCATTTCTAATCTCCTTATATAATTCTTTCCTATTAGTATAACATACATTTAATGTTTGTCAACGCTTTTATATTCAAAATTTAGCATGTATTTGCAGACAGCATAAAAATAACCCGAACTTGTCGGGTTATTGTAATTAAATTCTTAACTTTGCTTCTATTATTCAGCTTGTTCGTGACCTGTTTCCAAGGCTTGACGTGCTTTTCTGATTTCCAAAAGACCTTGAGTTACGCTTTCGTCCATTCTTTTCATCATTTCGCCGGCATATTCGCTTGCGGATTTTTTAATTTCCTTTGCTTTTGTTTGTGCATCGTTTAATATTTCGTCTGCTGAAGCTTGAGCGGCTTTAACTATTTCGCTCTGGCTTACCATGACTTTTATTTTTTCTTCTGAAAGTTTAATCATTGTTTCGGCATCACTTTTTGCGCCTTCTATAATTCTGTTTCTCTCGTTTATTATTTTTTGTGCTTGAACAATTTCTTGAGGCAGCGCAAGACGTATATCTTCAAGAATTTTTCTTATATTTTTGGAGTTCAGAACGACTCTTCCGCCGGACATAGGTAATCCCCAAGAATTTTCCAGCATATCTTCCATTTCGTTTATTAAGTTTTCTATACTCATGATTATCACCTATCCAATTGATAAATTTTTATCTAAATTCCAATGTTTTTATATAAATTCAGACACATTTTACCATATTTATAAGTTTTTTTCAAAGAATAATATGTAGAAAAATTTTGTGGACTTTCGCCAATAATAGTTTCGGTGATTATTATCGCATTTTTTGCAACCAGATTTGGAAGCATATTCAAACAAGAAACCAGTAAATCTGTGTCGCTGTATGGGGGGTCCAAAAAAACTATGTCAAAAATTTCATTTGTACTCTTTAAGAAGTACAGGGCGTCGGATTTTACAATTTTTATATTTTCGTGCGGCGCTTTAATTTTTGAAACATTAGCTTTTATCAGCTTTATGGATTCGCTATTATTGTCTACTATGGTAACTTTTCCGGCATGTCTGCTAAACGCTTCGATGCCTATTTGACCTGTTCCGCCGAATAAATCAAGAAAGTTTTTACCGTTTATGTCGAACTGTATAATATTAAATAATGCTTCCTTAACTCTGTCTTTAGTCGGTCTTAGATTATCGTTTTTTTCGGAAATAAGATTTAACCCTTTGGATTTTCCTGAAGCAATTTTTATAAATTTCACCTCTTTGGTCTAATTTTTAAATACCATTTTAAAATAGAGAGAGCTGCTTGTTTTGCACTTCATAGCTCTTAAAGCTGTCATTCTGATTTAATTCAATTTTGTGAGATATAAAATTTTTAATTGATACGGCGAAGAAATCAGAATTTTGTTTTAAAATAATAATATCTCCAACCATTCCTACCGCTTTACCCGATATATAATCTGTATCTTTTATGTATGAGATATAATCTGAAAAGTTTTCCGGATTATGATTATAAAAATATCTGGAATTTAAATTTAAAAATTTGCTTTCGGGCATGATGTTTACTTTTTGAAGCATTCCGTTGAGGCATGTAAATGCTTCATCCTCATTAAAGTTTACACTACAAAGGATATTTGCTTTTTGATTTGAAGTCAGCTTTTCCAAAAATCCAAAACCGCCGTAGCAGAGATTTGCTTCTAAATCTCTTGCCAAGTAGGCATCGGAAAATGTCTTTAAAATATATGCAGCCCTTGCGCCTTGTTCTAGTAATCTCAAATAAACTCTTTTTTTAGATGCTATTCCTACCTTTATATGTGAGCTTGAAAAATAAGCCATATACACACAGTGTTCGAGCTCATTGTATCTAAGTTGTTTTAAGGAAATTGATTTAGCATTGTAGAAAGCTGGATTAAATCCTATTTTACGGAAACATTCCGAGCAGTTGTTAATTTTACTTGTTAAATCAATTTTAGTTTTATGTGGACAGGGTTTGTAAGATAAAGAACTCAAATCATAAGTACCTATGCAGTGCCTTTCAGTTTTTTTTACAATATTCAAATTTTTATTTTCAAAACTAAAACTTTGATATGCTCCATTTTTGATATCGCAAAAAACTAAATATGGACCTAATTTATTGAAGCTATACCCCGAAATTATCATGTTTTATGCTTACCTCCTTTTGGACTTAATTCTGTTTATAATTTTCAAACTCGATGCTTTCGATTTTAATTTCTTCGATAGGTTTGTCCATGTTGTCGGTTTCGGAATCGGATATAGCATTTATCGTATCCATACCTTCAAATATTTGACCAAAAACGGTATGCCCACGTTTAGCGGTGTTGTAATATCCATCCAGATACGGACTGCCGCCATTTTTTTCATAGAGGTTTTTAATGTCATCGTTTATCTTTGACATATCCAAAGTGCCGCCATATCGCTTTGTAAATTCTTTCGGGTGTGATTTGTAGACATTATATGCATTTTCAAAGTTTTCCCAACCTCCGAAAGCTTCGGGATTTTGATTATTTATAAAGAATTGGCTGGAGTTGGTGTTGGGACCTCTGTTTGCCATTGATAGCGCACCGGTGATGTTGAATAAATTCGGGCTGAATTCATCTTCAAAATCTTTTCCCCAAATGCTTTCTCCGCCCGTACCTGTGCCGGTCGGGTCGCCGCCTTGTATCATAAAATCCTTAATAACTCTATGGAAAATTATTCCGTTATAATACCCCTTTTTTGCAAGCCCTTTAAAATTTTCAACTGTTTTGGGCGCCTCTTGTGGAAAAAATCTTATCTTAAAAGAGCCTTTGTTAGTTTTTACCACGGCTATTTCTTCATTTTCGGAAGGTTTTTCAAGTTGGTATCCTATTTTCGTAGTCTGCTCTTGTTTCTGTTTCTTACTGTTTTTGCCTATATTTTTGCAACCTGCAACTGTGAATAATAATCCGCTCACCAAAACTGCTCCCATCACTATTTTAAATATTTTGTGCATCACTTTTCCTCCAAAATCAAAAATTATTTTAAAAGAATTTTCCGGTGAGTTCAATTATATACCAATTTTTAGGCTATGGCAATAGGCTTCACACAAATTTAAAAGACGGAATATATTGGTAGTGAAATAACCAGTTTAAGAGTTATTTCAAAGGATATGGAAAGATTTTGTAATATAAAAAGGAGGAAATAAAAAATATGTCATGTCCATATGAGAAACCATACAGACCCGAAGAGGAAACATGCCCTGTTTTGGGGTTTCAAGATGTTACGGTAGGCGTTCCTGTAGAAATAAAGCCATTTGCAGAGGTTGGAAAAGTAAAAACCGAGTGCATGGGTAAGCCTACTGTGCGCCGAGGAACAACGAACTGTGAAGGTAGACCGGGTCAAGTGTGCAAATTTACTGTAAGTCAGAAGATAAGAGTGGAAGTTCCGGTGGTTTTCGGAGCAAAAACCAAAGTAGGCGAAGCCAGTATAGATTGTAAACATCACGGTTTCCCGCAGGAGCCCGATGCAAAACCGAAAGGTGAGAATATATATGGTGCTTCGGAAGAAGAATTCAGAGGAATAGTGGGATAAATAAGCGGTTAAATTTAAGCCACGTTTTTTACAGCGTGGCTTTTTAAATATGCATTTGTAATAAGTAAATAAAATATAGCGTCAAAATTGTGTTTAAGAAACCAAAGATGAGGGGAGTGGGTTGAAAAGAGTTGTGA
>JAUNIE010000009.1 GCA_030523605.1 Clostridia bacterium
TTTATTTTCCGCCATTTTAATCATTCCTTTCTAAAGTTAAATTTTTTGGGAGTGGCCCACTCCACAATTAAACATGTCGCTTATCGTCGGCTAATTTATTTTGGGTATTTAATTCTTCACTACATCGACGTTTGTTGAGTCACAGTTAGGGCATCTCACCATAATAGCACTACAGCTGTCAGGGCTGCCCGGTTGTCTAAACCAAAATTTGTACCCACAATCTGAGCACTTATATTTATGCTTTGGATTCCTATCAATCCCGGGTATATCAACATCCATTCCCATATCGTAGGGGACCTTTATGTTTTCATTTTCTCCCCCTGATACTTTTTCGGTCTCCACTTCGTTTAGCTTTTGTTTTTCATTTTCTAACATTTTACATCAATCCTTTCAAATTAATTTTATGAAGAGTAAAACTACACTTCGAGTTCATTATATACTGATTTTTTTGACATGTCAACTATTTTTTATTTTAAAATTTTAAATTTTAAAATATTATACCAAAATATTTCTACATTTATGGTTTTGAACTATCCTCCACCTCCTTTTTAGCTGCCGACCAATCCCACCAAGATTCTGACCCGTATTGGCTTAAACAGTCCCCACATAGGTTTGTCTCTAGATAAGTTTGGTCACCTATATCCATAATAGGTATAATAGATAATTTGCGATTTTGTATTTTAGAATCCTTAAACGATCTTCCGCAACGTAGGCACGTCCCTCGTTTCTTAGCTTCTTCACCCATATGCATTATTTCATAGGGAGTAAAATCACCAAATCCACCGCCTGATACCTTTTCTGCTTCCATATCGTTTATTTTTTTGTTTTCTGACATTTTGATCATTCCTTTCAAATTTAATCAAGCAATTTTATTTTTATATCAACTTCATCAGTCGTTCTCTCATCAACTGTTTCTTCTTCTCGTTGCATTCGGAGCACAAAGAAGAATCTCCGTAATCTTCAGGTATCACCATATCCGGTACTATATACTTTTTTCCGCACTCCCTACAAACTTTTCTACGTTTTCACATTATTTCATCGACAATAGAACCCCCGACCACTTTTTCAAGCCTCTCACTACTAATTTTTTCTTTTGTCATATTAATCATTCCTTCCTAAAAATCAAATAGCAAAGAGCAAAAACGCTCTCTGCTGTCATTATACACTATTAATCGTTTAAAATCAACTTCATTTTAGACTTTTTCGATAATTATTTTGAAATCATATCTTTGAGCATGGTTTCAATATCCTGTGCATTACCCCTACCCCTAGTTTGCTTCATAACACTACCAAGTAAAGCTTTGAGTGCCTTTTCTTTGCCACTGAGATAATCATTTACTGCATTTTCATTCGCTTTGATAGCGTCTTCACACAGCTTTTTCATCTCTTCGGGAGGAATTCCCTGCATATCTTTTTCAGAAACAAATTCCGTCACAGGTTTTCCGCTCTCAAGCATCTTCATAAGCGCTTTCTTTGCCAAATTCATATTGAGTTTTCCTGATTCTATGAGCTTAACCAATTCATTCATTTGACTTGGCGTGGTCAATATTTCAAATGCTTCTTTTTCGGCTTCTGTTTCCAAACTCCTGAAAATTTGCCCTATTATGAAATTCGAAACCGTCTTAGCGTTCTTAAGTCCTTTAATTGATTCTTCGAAATAATCGGAAACATTCTTGTATTTTACTAAAAGCATAGCCTCTTTTTCGGCTATCCCGAATTCATTTACATATTTCTTAAAGCGTACACCGGGGAGTTCGGGGAGAGTTTTCTTAATTTCATCAATCTGCTCCTTGGTAAGCACTATATCAACAAGATCCGGATCACGGAAGTACCTATAATCCTGTGCATCTTCTTTGCTTCGCATACTCTCAGTTGAATTGGTTTCCGGCAAATATCTGAGTGTTTGCTGTTCCACTTTTCCGCCGTTTTCAATAAGCTCTATATGACGTTCACGCTCATAATCTATGGCTTTAGCCATAAATGTAATTGAGTTCATATTCTTTATTTCCGTACGAGTGCCGAGTTTTTCTGAACCCTCAGGCTTTACTGACACGTTTACGTCGCATTTAATTGAACCTTCTTGCATTCTACAGTCCGAAACGCCTATATAACGCATAATCATTTGAAGTTTTTCAAGATACTCTGCAGCTTCATCGGAAGAACTGATGTCGGGCTCAGTAACTACTTCCAAAAGCGGCACTCCTCCACGGTTATAATCCACATAAGTATCTCCGCCCTTGTAAACAAGCTTTGCAGCATCTTCTTCCATGTGAATATGATTTATACGGATTTTCTTACCGCTATCAAGCTCAATGTATCCATTTTTACATATCGGCTCATAAAACTGCGATATCTGATAGGCTTTAGGCAAATCGGGATATACATAATTTTTTCTATCCATTTTTGATACTAAACTTACTTCACAATTGAGCGCAAGTGCTGCTTTTATCGCAAAATTTACGACCTCCCTATTAAGTTTTGGGAGCGTACCAGGAAGCCCTATACAAATCGGGCAACAATTTGTGTTCGGCTCAGAGCCAAATTTATTAGCACAATTACAAAATATCTTAGTTTTTGTACTGAGCTCAACATGCGTTTCGAGTCCCACTACTAAATCATACTTCATAGCCTTACCCCCATCGCCAAACATTTATTGTTCTCGTAATCTGTTGCAATTTCATATTTATGCGCCACATTCAAAAGCTTGCTTTCACTGAATTTATCCCCTAAAATTTGCATACCCACAGGTAGCCCTTTTGAATCAAATCCGCACGGAACTGATATTCCCGGTATCCCAACCGTATTCACAGGTACCGTACAAATATCAGCAAGATATATTTCTTGCGGATTGCTATAAGCTTTATTTGCAGGGAAAGCAGTAGTCGGCGAAACTGGCGTGAGAAGAACATCATATTTTTTAAATGCTTCATAAAATGCATGCATTATCAACTTACGCAAATTTTGAGCCTTTTTATAATATGCATCATAATATCCCGAACTTAGAACGTAGTTCCCGAGAAGAATTCTTCTCTTGACCTCGGCTCCAAAGCCCTCACTACGTGTTTTACACATCATTTCATTTATATCTTTATAATGCTCTGTACGATGTCCATATCTAACTCCGTCAAATCTCGCCAAATTGGACGCAGCCTCAGCACATACCAAAATATAGTACACAGGGAGTGTATACTTTACTTCCGGTAAACTAAAATGCTCTATTTTGGCTCCCAAACTTTCATATACCTTCATGGCCTCCTCAATAGGTTTTCTGACTTCTTCATCAACACCGTCATAATACTCTTTCGGTATACCTATCTTGAGTCCTTTTATATCACTATTTAAATTATCATATGAATTCGACTTATAATTCGGGTTCGAAGTCGAATCCATAGGGTCGTGTCCCGCAATTGCGTCAAATATAATCGAAGCATCTTCCGCAGTTTGTGCAAGCGCTCCTATTTGGTCAAATCCCGAACCATATGCTATAAGTCCGTAACGTGAAACACTTCCGTAAGTTGGTTTTAATCCTACGATACCGCAAAAACTTGCCGGCTGTCTTACCGAACCGCCGGTATCCGAACCAAGCGCATAAGCGGCGATATTGCCAGAAACCGCAGCAGCTCCTCCGCCTGAACTTCCGCCTGTAACGTAATTTGTATTGTGTGGGTTCTTTGCGCCTCCGATACATGAATTTTCGCACGACGAACCCATTGCAAACTCGTCCATGTTGGTCTTTCCCAACAGCACCGCACCTTTACCTTTTAGCGTTCTCCAAGCTGTTGCATCATAAATTGGTTTATATCCTTTTAGTATTTTTGATGCACAAGTTGTTTCGATACCTGAAGTTGAAATATTATCCTTAAGTGTCATAGGTATTCCGGCAAGAACATCCATTTTCTCTCCGGAACTTATTTTCTCATCAACCTCTTTTGCTTGCTTCAATGCTTCTTCATGACAAACCGTAACATACGCATTGAGCGAACTTTTATCTATCTCGTTCAAATACTTTTTGGTAAGCTCAGTACACGAAATCTCTTTTTCTGAGATAAGTTTATGAATATGCTTAACGATTCCCCTTTTTTGTGCGCTCATTAAATCTGCCTCCTAGTTAAATTTTTTAATATGGAAGTACCCGTCTTTCCCACCATCCACATTTTCTAAAATTTTTTCTTGCGGAAAGGATTCTTTTATCTCATCTTCGTGGAAAGCATTACTAATACTTTCTAATTCGGGTAAATCTTCAAAATCAATATTAATTTTATTGATTTCATCGGCAAAATTTACCATTCCCTCAATTTCTTTTTGCGCATTTTCTATTTCAGATTCCTCAAGATAAAGTTTTGAAAGGTTTGCTAAATTTAATACTGCTTCCCTAGTTATCATAACTACATCTCCTTTTGACCTCTGATTTTTATATGAACTTCTCTTAATTGTTGCTCCGTAACTTCGTTTGGCGAGCCAAGCATTACGTCTTGTGCGTTACTGTTCATTGGGAATGCGATTATTTCCCTTATGTTTTCTTCATCTGTAAGTAGCATTATCATTCTGTCTACGCCGGGCGCCATTCCTGCATGCGGTGGCGCTCCAAACTTAAATGCATTATATAAAGCTCCGAATTTTTCCTTTATTGTTTCCTCGCCATAACCTGCTATTTCAAACGCTTTGAGCATTATTTCAGGGTCATGATTACGTACGGCACCCGAAGAAAGCTCAATACCGTTACAAACCAAGTCATACTGATAAGCAAGAATATCCAGCGGATTTTTATTCTTAAGTGCGTCAAGTCCACCTTGCGGCATCGAAAATGGATTATGCGTAAAGATTATCTTGCCTGTTTCCTCATCTTCCTCATACATCGGAAAATCAACTATGAAGCAAAACTCAAACTTACTCTTATCTATTAAATCAAGTCTATTTGCAAGCTCAGTACGGATTTGTCCCGCAAACTTCGGTGCGGCTTTTGCGCTATCCGCAATAAAGAAAATTACGCTCTCAGGCACAAGATTTGTCCTTTTTATAAGTTCTTCTCTTTTATCATCAGGTATAAATTTATTTATCGGTCCGTTAAATTCGCCGTTTTCCGTAACCTTTATATATCCAAGACCTTTCATACCGATTTCAAGTGCATAATCATTCATTTTATCAAAGAATTTTCTCGGCTGACCTGCACATTTTGGAACCGTTATAGAGCGTACAGTTTTACCATCAAACGCTCCAAATCCCGAACCTTTGAATATATCACTGACGTCAATTATTTTAAGCGGATTTCTAAGGTCAGGCTTATCAGAACCGTATGTCAGCATAGATTCAGCATAAGAAATACGTCTGAATGGTTTTGGAGATACCTCTTTATCGGAAAATTTAGTAAATGTTTCGTAAATTACATCTTCAGTTACTTTAAATACATCTTCTTGAGTTGCAAACGACATCTCATAGTCAAGCTGATAGAACTCTCCAGGTGAACGGTCAGCTCTTGAGTCTTCATCTCTAAAGCACGGCGCTACTTGAAAATACTTATCAAACCCGGATACCATTAATAATTGTTTAAAAATTTGAGGGGCTTGCGGAAGTGCATAAAACTTGCCTTGATGTTTTCTACTCGGAATCAAGTAGTCCCTCGCTCCTTCAGGCGATGATGCCGATAAAATAGGCGTCTGTATCTCAGTAAATCCAAGTTCATGCATTTTATTTCTTAAGAAGCTCAGTATCTCGGAACGCAGTACTATTCTACTGTGAACATCTTTATTTCTGAGGTCTAAAAATCTATATTTTAATCTTAACTCTTCTTTAGTATCGGTCGAACTTGTCACTTCAAACGGCAAAAGTTCTTTCGGCTTACTTAAAATTTTGAGTTCATTACATTTAATCTCAATCTTTCCTGTTTTAAGTTTTGGATTTACATTTTCGGGAGTTCTCGCAATAACCTCACCATGAGCTGAGATTATAGTTTCTTTTGAAATATTCTTTAAAAGCGTATCATCATTTAGCACAACCTGCACATTACCGTAGTGGTCACGCACATCTAAAAATGTTATTCCTCCGTGGTCACGTATATTCTCCACCCAACCCGAAACTTTTATTTCTTTTCCTATTAGGTCTTCTGTCACATCTCCGCAGTAACAACTTCTATACTCGTTTTCCGCAAACATAATTCATAATTCCTTTCCTATTATAAAAATAAACATACATGGTAGATTATATCATAAACGTAAGTTATCTTTCAATTGCTTTAAATCGACATTTTTTAAATGTGCAAAATAAACATAAAAAAGAATTGTTAAATAAAAATTACATTTATGTATCCGAATTTGGCCTCTAAATGTTGATTTTTTGTAATTTTTTGTTATAATAATTTAAGAAAGGTCTTTTAAATGAAGTTGTCATTAACGTGTTTTTAAGTTAATGATTAAACAAGGAGGAATTTCAGTTAATGAGTCAAAACACTCAAAAACTTAAAAAAATTATTAAAAACAGCATCTTACCCGTACTTTCATTTACACTTTTCTTAGGCACAGTTTCTTATCTAAACAATCAGAATTATGGTCTTGCACTTGAATATAATGGTAAACAAATAGCAACTTTGTCTCATGAAGATGTATTCGAAAAGGCCCACCACATGGTTGTAGATCAACTTACTCAGAGCGGCAAATCAAAAGTTGAAAGCAAATATTCTCAGATTAAAATCGTACCTGTCAAAAGTTCGGAATGCTGCGAATCACCGAGCGAAATCAAAAATAAAATAATTGAAAATTCACAAGATATTTTCGTAGAAGCTTGCGGTATTTACGTTGATGACAAGCTTATCGGCGTTGGTGAAACAGAGGAAGCCATCAAAAAAATGTTCGATGAAGTTACCGAAGAACAGAAAAAACTAAATCCCGATAAAACCATCAACATCACGGAAAACATTGAATTTAAAAAAGGATATTTTGCTCCGGAAGACGTTAAAAGTAATCTGCAGCTCAAAAATTATTTCTTTAAAGAAACAGAAAAAGAATTCAAATATATCGCCGCAGAAAACGAAACTATCGCCAGCATAGCGGAAAAATTTGATGTACCGGAAGAAACCATACGAGAAAAAAATAACATCGAAGGTGACACGGTTTCTCAAGATAATGTACTTGTAATTGCTCTTAAAGAATCAATCTTACATCTTAAATTTTCAAGAATTTTTGACGAAGAAAAAGAAATTCCTTTTGAAACCAAAGAAATATCAAATGATTCAAAATATAAATCGTGGTCCAAGGTGATAAACGAAGGCGAAAACGGCAAAGAAACTTTTACTTATGAGGTAGAATATGATATAAACGGCCGAGAACTCAGAAAAACTGAACTTAGTCATGCCATTATATCCGAACCCGTAAATAAAGTAATTGAAAAAGGCACAAAAGAAGAACCTGAAGGATTTATGTGGCCTGTTCCGTACACACGTCACATAACAAGTCCATTCGGCCCACGCTGGGGAACTATACACAAGGGTATTGATATAGCAGATGCCGGTGTATTCGGTACAGATATCGTGGCATCAGAGGACGGAGTTGTTGAAAAAGCTTCTTACGGTTCTAAAGGGTACGGAAACCACATAATTATCAAACATGATGGTGGATATTCCACGCTTTATGGTCACTGTAAAGAACTTTGCGTATCGGTCGGTGATAAAGTAAAGAAAGGTCAAGTAATTGCAAAAGTCGGCAGCACAGGCGATTCTACCGGCCCACATCTACACTTTGAAATCAGGGTAAACGGCAAACAGGAAGACCCCATGAAATATCTAAATTTGGAACTATATCTATAATAAAAAGAGACACAGGCGCTTAAAAACGTCTGTGTTTTAGTTTACTCGGTTGTCACTTTTTGCTCCTTTTTTTAATGGCATCATCAATGAGATCGCCTGTCATATATGCAATGGCACCTCCACTTTTTGCAACAATCAGAGAGCCAATAGCCGCATAGCATAATTTATCTCGAAGGTCCATATATTTACTGGCCTTGTTATAATCCCCATTTTTGTTTGCTTTTATACACTTGCAATGGTAAACAATGCCTGCGACTAACGTCCCTGTTGCTGCTGCGAAACCTGTTGTCCCTACCGTAATTCCGAGTGCAGTGCCTATGTTTGTACCCCCTACAATATCTTCAACTGCCTTATCGTCCAGTTTTTCTACGCTTGGAGATAACAGCTTATCAGTTACTTTAGAAATATCCTCAGCTTCTTTTTTTGTAAGATTAATATTAAATTCATTAAATTTATTGATATGATCCTCTGCCAATGCCGTGCCTCCCGACACCTTCCCGATAAACTCCTCATCTTTTAGGAACTCTCTGACCTTTTCTTTGTCGCTAAAAAATTCTTTAAGTTTTTCTTTGGTATTTGCTATAAATATTGCCCCTGTTTTTGAAAATATTTTATACCAAACAAAAATCCTCTCGGCAGAAATATACCGAGAGGAAAATCTTTATTTTTTCATTTTGCTTAGGGCGGTTTCCATTATTTCTTTACGTGAAGGCTCAGACATCAACCTAAATGCAAGCAACAAGCATTTTTCTTCGTTGTCCAAATCGCCAAAACTCAAAACATTGACATCAACGTCCCGCACTTCGGAATTATCATCTCTACCCTTGTATTTTTCGGAATTATATTCATCCTCCAAAATACCCGAATAATGCACACCAAATATATTTGACAATTTCATAATAGTTCCTATATCAGGCTTGATTTTTCCAAGCTCATAATAACAGTAAGTCGATCTGTCAACTCCGAGTAACTCGGCTACCTCTTTTTGTGTATATCCTCGTCTTTTTCTAAGACTCTTTATTGCACCGGAAATAATAGCAATATACCTCCCATATGTTTTTAAATCATTATAACACTGCTTGAATTTTTTTTCAACTTGTTTTTTATAATTTTATTCCTCGCCCGATTTTTTCTTATCTTTTCTGTTTTTGATAAAGAAATATATCATAAGCCCTATAAGGATTAAAATCATAAGGACAAGCGCCAATCTCAGTGCGCTGCTCACCGCTGTGGTTTTATTATTCCTGCTTCTGAATTTTTCGTCAATATTTCCTGACATTTCATCATTACCCGAATCTCCGCCAAGGTCGTTATAATTATCCCTATCCGAACCGGACCTTGTAACTTTATTCGTATCATTTCCAAAAACCGAAGCCGCAAAATTAGATATTGCATCCAGATTTGCATCTGCCGCATCCAAAAGCGATGAACGTCCGGGAGTCGAGCTACGATTTGCGACTATACCCATCGGACTGAACGAATCCGTTTGGAACGTGGTTATATCACTATTTATTGAAGCATTTATGAATTCGAGTTTTCCGGTATCTTTTTCGTGGATTGCCGTTGGTTTTTCAAAATACTTCATATCCGGAGTGGGCAGCGTTACAACTGCGCTTTGACCTTCGGGGAGAGTATACCTTGTATCTGTCAAAGTATTCCACAAATAAACATTATAAAGTGAAAGAATGTACTCCGAACCCAATTTTTTATAAATTCTGCCGCAAGCGTCCGTATCATCTGTTATCGGGATCGCATAAAGTTTAATATACCAATCCACACCGCTAATTCTGACGTCGTTGCTTACATGATGAAAATCTTTTACCTTCTCTTGAAGTGCTCTAAGTTTGTCGGCATTACCTATGAGTGCTTTCTCGGCGTCAGACAAAGCTTCATAAGCTTTTGTGGCTTCTATGACATCATCTACATCGCTCAAATCACCAAGACTATCCGGCAAATTATTAATTCTGTTCACAAGTTCGCTCGAATCACTCGGCTCAATTCCAACTACCGTTACCGTCTTGCTTTCAGATATTTTCGGAATAGTGTAAAATCCGTTGGAATCGGCGCTCATCGGTGTATCACCAAGCATTACCGTAATATCGGAACCCGCATAAGCCGGGTAAAGTTCTACTTTGAACGAAAAATCGGAGTGGTGTTCAGCTTGATTATCGCCCGTAATTATTTTACCCGAAGAATCATAATAATCTATGCCCTCTGCGCCTATCAAGCTGACTGTATACGTATTTTTTCTTACGTTTCCTACTTTTATCGTAATATCTTCCGAAACGTTTGGAATGACATATCTGCCCGATGCAAGTTTTTGCGCAGAACTTTGTGAGCTTTTGCCGTCATTTACTATTATATTCATCCCGCCGAGCGAATCATCATATTCATCACTAAGGAGTACTGAAAATTCAAAGTTACGTCCGTGTTTTATTTTTACGGAATCTTTGATGACATTATCTACATCGTTGCGGTAAGTCACACCATCAGCAGGAACTAATGTAACCGTGTATACTATATCTTCTACATTTTCAATGCTTACCGTGCATGCTTGCTGAATATTGTTTATTTTATATACATCGTTATTCGGCTTCAAAGTAGTGGTTCGACCATCTGCGTATTTTACATAAACAACCGAATCTTTTCCCATTGTATAACCCGGATTAGGATCAACTCTAAATTCAAAGCTTTTTGCGTGCTCAACCTCCTGCGTGCCCGAAAGGTTTTTACCATCTTTGGTCTTATACTGCGCTCTGGAATTTGATATAAAAGTCACAGGGTATTTATTAATCGACGCACCTTCTGTTTTAATCGTTCCGTCAGTTGTAATGTTGTTGAGTATATACTTTCCGTTGACTTTGGAAAGTTCTCTTTTTTCACCACCGCCATCGGGGTAAAAATTCACTTTTACATCGGACTGGTTACAGTTGGAAGGAAGCGTGACCTCCAAAGCTATGCCTTGACCATAAATAACGGTAACATCTCCACTGACACTTGCGCCATTATAGATATACCCGCATTTACCAAGGCCGTTATTAAGATTTGTCTCAAAATGGACCTTCTTCTGAGTAGCATGAACACTTCCCGTAATTGTTATCGGATATATTGTCTTAGAGCCGCTCATTGTGAAAATATCTCCATTTTTTGTAAACCCTTCGGCTTTTCCAAATACATTATCGTTTGCCTTCATTTCCAAAGTTTCAGGATCATATCCTTCATTGCATTTAACTCCAAACGAAAATTCTTCTCCATACGGTATATTTATAGTGCCCTGGATAGGTGATGTTTCATCAATTGCGCCATTCTTGACGTTATAGTAGTTAACTCCCTCAACAGGGGTAAACTTTACAGGTGGTGCCGTCTTGGCAGGATCTTTAAGTATCAACGTCCGTGGTTCACTACCTCCCGGAACTACTTCAAAGCTGAGTCTATTAAAGCTTTCCGTCTTTTTATTATTAATCTCAACATTATTTCCCTGAATATTTTCCTCTTTAAATTCTTTTGAGTAGTCGGTATACATAACCAAATACTTAGCTCCGCCTTCAGGCACACCAACGTCAACGGCGGTAGGAGAATCGCTCGGCGCATTGGCTATATTTATGCTGGAGCCATCAGATTTTTGGAGATATAAATTAGCTTTTGGGCAAAGTGTAAACTGAACAGGTATCAAACTGGTTTCAATTCCGGTAATTCTAAACCTCAAAGAATTTTTGTATGATGCACCCGCAAGGTTCGGATCTAACCTGAAAACAAATTTAGTTTTCCCGCTTGGACCGCTAATTTTTGTGGCCTCATCTTTCATGCCGCCTTCTATTTCAACTTTTGCATTTGATAAATCAAGATACGCAGAGTCCTTAAGAACCAAAGTGTAAATAAGTTCGTTATAAGGCACATCAGTCTGGGCGTTAACATTCACAAGCGTAGATTCATTGCCTTTTTTTAGGGCAATCAATTCGCCTTCTGTGCCCTGCACATCTGATTTATGAAGCTCCATACTCTCTATAGCCTCATCTTTGTACATAGCATCCACATCACTGATATCTATCGCAAAGTTGGCACTCGCTGTTTTCCAATCGAGAATATCATCGGGAATTTTTATTGTTTGTTTTACGCCTTCAACTGTTGATGCTGTTTTGTGCGGAATAGTCACTTTGATTTCTGTATCACTTATTTTTTCGCAATCCTCAATTTGCCAAACACGTTTTATGTCCTCCGCACTTTTGAAAACTTTACGGTCATTGACCACCTTAAGAGTCGCTTTAAAAGGTTCATCAAGACTCGCATTACCGGTAACATTCACGCCTGTATCGCTCAAAGCAGACCCTTCTACCGTCATATCAGCTTTAGCAAAATCATCTTGCGGTTTAAAAGTTACGTCATAGTGCTTTTTTACACCATTAATAACTATTGTATGATTAGCAATCGCCTCGTTTGAAACTTCGAAACTCATCTCTCCATAAAAATCGTCCGGATATGGCTGTTGAATATAGGTCGTACTTTGCCCCTGACCATCAAAAGATACTCCGGCATCTCCCAAATAGTAACCCGGTTTGTCACAAAATCTATAGGTACTGCTAAAGGCCTTACTAGATTCACCACTCACCCTATATGGATCGGCAATCGTCCACACATCTTTACCGACATTGGAAGCATCTTCCCAGCCGCTTATATCTACCCAAGTAATGTAGCTACTTTTGTACTGAGGTCTCGTAATAAAAGTATTAAGCTTTCTAGTACCATCCCCATATTGAAAAGTGTTTGTAAATTGTTCATACTCTTGACCGCTGACTTTTACACAAAGCCCATCAACCATCGCAACAGGTGAATTAAATATTACATAAATATTAACCTTTTTAGCACCATCTTTAATCATCTGCGAGGTGCGACCTGATCCGTTCGGCTCTAGTTCAACCCCAACATTATTGGAAAATTGATACCAATTTTTGGCCTCCATCCTAAACGCAAACGTCGCCATTATAAAACTAGTAACATTGAGTTTATATTCAATTTGCCATGCACCAAGATCATAATTATCTGAAGGACTCAATATATAATTTGCAAATCCCTCAGGGACTGTAGCCACTGCTGTCACATCATAGTACTTTGCAAGGTCTTCATTTTTCCATGGATCAGCATCATTTTTTGAACCAATATACATCCTCTTTGTATTTAATTTAAACACTACATCTGTATTACCGGTATAACCCGTCAGTATAACATCACCATCAGTATTACGAGTATAACTGGTTGCACCACTTTCAAGTGTCAAAACATCTCTATCTAGCATCCAGCTTGGTTTACTCGTCGAACCTTCTTTAGCTTTAATATTGATGCTATTGCATGTATACTTATAGCTGTCTACATCTTGTTTTGTAAGTGTAAAATCACTTGTTATATTAAACTCATCAGATACATCGTTATCATTTTTATCTTTTATTATAACTCTGGGCCTTTTACCTACAGCACCAATGACCATAAGATTAAGCACTGCTTTTTGCTGGCTTGCTTGTATGTCTTGAGAAAATGGGAGCTGATCAGACGGAAGACAATCATAGCCCTCGGATAACTTAACAATAAATCTACTTCCATACTCATAGGCAGCTTGGTCGTCAATTAAACCAACAAAGCAGTGTGTTGTTGTTCCATTCACAGAATCATCATCAAATGGTCCATAAGTCTTAAATTCACCAGGATCATTCTCTAATTCCACATAAAACGGGTTATATCCTTCTTCCCTAGAAGGCATATTTATCAAATTCCCATCTTTAATACCGCTCAACTTAACATAAATTCCCTTCTCTTCTGGTTCTGGCGGAGGGTTGTCCCCAGCGTTGGCATCAAGTTTATGCCCCGCGAAAAGTGCACCGGCTACGCCGAGAAATATAAGTAGTGTTTTTAGGTACTTACCGCCTATTTTTTTGAACTTATCCCATATTCCCATACACTTTTTCAAAATATTCATAATATCACCATTCCATTCTGATAAGATTTTAAATCAAATCCAATATTTTGGACTTTTTTTATAAATTATGCAGCTTAAAAATAAGTATATAATTTAATTTGATGTTTTTCAACCCCATTTTTAAAATTTTTTAAATAAAAAAATCTTGCACCTTCATGATTATTTTCACACAGTGCAAAGATTTAATTCACTCATATAAATTTTTTATTTCACGTTACCCGCTATCACCAAGGACGCAGCGCTACTCCCCGCAACAGATCCGTCCGCAACCGCCGTTACAATTTGTCTGAGCGGTTTTATTCTGCAGTCGCCGGCAACATAAACCCCTTCGGCTGAAGTCTTACAGCTCTCATCAGCCACAAAATATCCGTTTTCTGTCATTTCAATCTGGCCACGATAAATCTCATTATCCGGCTCGTAACCTATGGCAATGAAAACTCCGTCTATATCATGTATTTTTGAGTCTTCGCCCGAAATGAGTTTTATTTTCTCGACCTTTTTCTCTCCGATTATTTCTTCAATACGGCTCTCAAAACAAGTACTAATATTTTCTTTACTGTTCACGGCCTTGACCAAAAAGTTTTCGGCTCTAAAATGGTCTTTTCTGACTACAAGCGTTACTTCACTGCAGATATTCGCAAGGTATAGCGCATCTTCAAGGGCAGTATTACCTCCGCCGACAACCGCTACTTTTTTATCTTTAAAAAATGCACCGTCACAGGTTGCGCAGTACGAAACCCCACGACCGGAAAATTCTTTTTCGCCCTTACAACCAAGAAGTCTACGTTTAAGCCCGTTGGCAATTACTACAGTTTTAGCTTCCAGCGCTTCTCTATTTTTAAAACTGATTTTTTTAATCTCGGACTTTAAATCCGCCCGCGTAACTTCGTCAAAAATAAACTCTGCTCCAAAATTTTTCGCCTGGTTAAAAAGACTTTCGGCAAAATCGAACCCCGAAATTTTTTCTATTCCAGGATAATTCTCTATATTTTCAATTATCGAGGTTTGACCGCCGTAGACATTTTTTTCGCACACAGCCACACTAAGACCCGCTCTGAGCGCATAAATTGCCGCTGTTATTCCTGCGGGTCCGGCTCCGATCACTACCAAATCTACCATTTTAATACTTCCTTCGGTTACTACTTTTCTGTTTTTACAAATGAAAATTCTGTTTCTATTATATTTTTTATTTCGCTTGCCGGCATAAATCCACTTTCACGTCTGACGAGTTCTTTACCGTTAAAAAACAATAATGTAGGTACCGACTGGATTTCATATTTTTCCGCCAAATCGGGATACAAATCAATATCTACTTTTACGAATCTTACCATTCCCTCGTACTCTTCCATAACGCTCTCAATTATCGGCGCAAGCATCTTACACGGTCCGCACCATGTGGCAAAAAAATCTACTATTACAGGCATACTGTATGATTTAAGTTCGTCTTCGAAATTTCCGATATCAAATTCGTCTTTTCTGCTCGCTATTATTCCCATAATTATTGACTCCTTTTCTATAATTTTATTAACCAATATATATTAACAAGTATTGGAAATTAATTCAAATATACTCACACAAAATATAATTATCTTTTACTGTTCCCATTTTAGTGGGAATTATTTTACCTCGTAAATCCTCAGGACTCTTGGTTTTTACGGGTACATACTCTTTGGTGTAGCCTTCATAAAGCCCGTCGGCGTCCCGTGTTTCATAAAGCACATCACACATCTTGCCGACAAATGATTTTAAAACTTTTTGGCAAGTTTCTGATGATTTTTCCATAACTTCATGCACTCTTTTTGCCTTCACGGCTTTTGGAATTTGTCCGTCAAAAGTTTCTGCCAACGTCCCCGGCCGCACAGAATACGGGAAAACATGCACTTTTAAAAATCCTACTTCCTCTATTAAATCCAGCGAATCCTTAAAATCGGTTTCGTTTTCTTCCGGAAACCCTACCATTAAATCTGTTGTGAAAGTTGCGTTTGGAAAAATTGCTTTAATCTTATGAGCCACCTTAATGTACTCTTCTCTGTTGTATCTACGCCGCATACTACTTAGAATTTTATTTGAACCGCTTTGAAGCGCTAAGTGAAACTGATGACAAAGTTTGGGTTCTTTGGAAAGTCTTAGCAAAATCTCGTCTGTCATCAGGTCAGGCTCCAACGAACTTAGTCGAACACGCTCTATCCCGTCTACAGAGCAGACAACCGAAACCGCATCGGCTAAATTTTTGCCTATATCCATCCCGTAAGACGAAAGATTTATCCCGACCAGCACAACCTCTTTATATCCGTTTTTGGCGAGGAGTTTCACATCGTTTTCTATATCGGCTAAATTTTTGGAACGCACTCTACCTCTTGCGTAGGGGATTATACAGTAACTGCAAAAACGATTGCAACCGTCTTCGATTTTCAAAAAAGCTCTCGAACGGTGTGGTGAATAGTTTACTATTTCATTCGGAAAAGTCTTTAAACTAAAAATAGGGTCGACTTTTAAAGTAGGTCGCTTATCGGACAAATATCTTTTTATTATCGATGGTATTTCACTTTTATTTGCGTTGCCTATGATTATATCCACTTCGGGCATTTTTGAAATTTCATCGGACTCCGCCTGCGCCACACAACCCGTAACCGCTAAAATACAGTTTGGATTTTTATGCTTTATTTTATGTATAGACTGACGAAGTTTTCTTACGCTCTCCCCCGTTACAGCGCATGAATTAAGCAAAACAATTTCAGCTTTTTCAAAGCTTTCACAAGCCTCAAAGCTGTTTTCTTCCATCGATTTCTGAATATTTTCCGACTCACACTGATTAACCTTACAACCAAACGTCAAAATAAAAAATGTCATAAAAAATCTCCCGCAAAATAACAACAGCCCCCTATACAAGGAGGCAAAAATCTGGTGGACGTTAACGGACTCGAACCGCTGACCCTTCGCACGTCAAGCGAATGCTCTACCAGCTGAGCTAAACGTCCTAACGAGGTTTAGTATAGCACAGCCGAAAATCAAATGCAAGAGTTTTTTATTATTTTTTTGCCAGGTAAATTTGCCAAAAATATATATTAAACTTTTTTATCCTTCGATGACAGTATTTTTCTATTTGGATTGACGGGGTCCGCAACAAACGCAATGCTTCGCAAAATTGACGTCTTAAATATTCCCCAATCACTAGTGCCTCTGCTTCTTTTCATATTTATAACTCCGTTTTTAAAATCACATTCCTCCGCAAGCCGATGAAATTCTATCAAAGCTTCGTTTTTAATAACTCGTTTAGAGTCCGCAAATCCCATTAATTTTTGCCAGCAGCGTGTGGCGTTGGCCTCCAAAAGCGAAGTTACATCATCGGGCCTACAATGTTTATTTTCAATTTGTGCCAAAAACTTAACTAAATCCACAACTTTCTGAGGTTGCCTGATATGTGCGACGCATCCATAAGGTTTTTCCCTTTTGCAAAATTTACTTATCATATCGACAACCGACTGGTCTATTTCTATCTGCAGTTTTTTATTTAATTTGAGTTCTTCGTCTATTTTTGGAGATGGACTTTTCGCCAAGTTTATTGTGGTAACATCACTCACATAACCTCTACGGTCAGGCAACACAATATTCAAAGTATCCAAACTCGGATAGCCTTCAAACAGTTCTTTTATACCTTCACAATCTGCGTAATCCTCAGGCTCGGATTTCCCTGTTGGCTCAGAATTTAGTTTATGCTTTTGCTCAAGGTTGGTGTTTACTGTTTCTTCGTCACAGCTATCTTGAGGATTAAACAGCGTTGGCAAATACCCATATGCTTCATCATCCGGTTCACACGTATCGTCCACTTCATTTATCATTGGTTTCGTTTCGAGTTTTTGCTTCATTTCCGGTTCTGAATTTGCCGGTACTTCAGATACTTTTTCAGGTTCAATTTTTATCTCAACACCTGAACTTTCCGGTGGAACATGACTAAATTCAGGCACAGATTTGGGCTTTACCTCAGCTTGCACATTAAAAGTTTTTTCCGCTTGCTGCTGACTCTTAACATCATCACGGCGCAGATTATCCGTTTCTTTTTGTTTATCCTGGTTAATTTCTTTGCTCTTCCACGGTCTTATGCATAAAAGAAGGAGTAAAACTATTCCAGCCCCTACACCACTGCCTATTGCTGCGGATTTTTTTGGATTTTTTTTGATTTTATCCCTCAAAGCACAAAAAGCGTATTTAATTTTCTGACCAAAAGACATGCTTATTCTTGGATTATAGTTTTTTATCGCTTCCACGCTATAATTTGAATTTTGAAAAATTATCAGTAACGACATAATGATCGAAACATATTTCTTAACATTTCTCTGCATACTAAAAATCACACCTCGATAAGAACGGTTTTACCAGACCGTTATATCATTTTTAGATGTGATTTTCAACTGTTTTTCATTCGGCTTTCATACACATTTAACACTTATCCATTAGTCCAAAATATTGATATTACCCAAATAATCACAACTTATTCTTCTGCTAAATGTGTCTTGGACTTTACCCATGTACTTAAACTCTACATCAGCAATTCCCGCACCTTCATCGGTAGTGTTATTTGCCTTGCGTGTAGAAATATTAATAGCATAATCGGTGTCTTTAGCTATACTTCCGTAAGAAGTACCAAGACATTCGCATTCTCTTGTCTTTTCATTGTATTTGAATTTCATTATAATGGTAAATTCTGCCAAAACTTCTTTTGTGACCCTATTAACATAAGAAATCACATTTTTTACACATATGTACTTAAACGGGTTTGATTTCAGCTTACCGTTATATCCGTACTTAATTATACTTCTATGCTCCTCACGGCTCAGCGTAGAAGAAATTTTTGTATTGAAAGTTTCTTCCTCATTCATCATCGGCTTACCCACATCAACACATTCGGCAAATCCCATCACAATGCAAAATGCAAAACCAAAAGCCAAAATTTTTTTAATAATATTTTTCATAACTCTCCCTCCTTATCACCATCTTACATCTGAATTTATTCCTATTTCGCCGCTGGTATCACAGAATATATCCATAAATCCGTCACACATATACTGATAATTGCCAACAAAATTCTTATCGTAAACACGGTACTGATTCGAAACGGAGCAAACTCCGTCATCAACCGATATTCTAGAAAGCGGGCTTATTTTCCAGCTTGTTACCGTAAATTCACTTGAAATATCTTCCGGCGAAATCTCTACTTGCTCTTTTTTATCATATCTAAACGTAAACTTCTGCTTTACTTCAGCTTTCGTTTCGTAGACATTTTCTTTTATTCGCTTTTTGAATTGCTTTGTCACGCTGACGCCTTTTTTGTAAATTTCAACATTATTATCGTTACCAAAATACACCTCTTCTTCGCCAACCTCAAGCGTTTCAAAAACTTGAATATTTCCATCACATAAAATCTTACCACACGAAACTTTTTCGCTGTGAGCAGGTTTCGCTTCAAAAATGTTTACATTCATAGCTAAAAAAGCCAAAGCAAATTCCAAAACAAAACATATTAACAAATTTAAATATAATCTTCTTTTCATAACTCAATTTCACCTGCCTTAAAAACTCAATCTTTTGATATTTCTATAAAAAATCTGTACATAAGACCTGAAACATTCTTCTGTGCGTTTGATACCGCATTTTTCGCAAGCTTTTCTTTATCCATTTTCTTGTTTTCAAGATAATAAAAATTGTCCGCCGAAAGTGTTGATGCAAATCTTGCAATTGTATCAAATGTATTGGTTTCGTAATACCTAAGCGACTCCGGAACAATCTCCAGTTTGCATTCGTTACATAAACTATCGCAGTATTTTTCGAAATCAACGTGCATTTGCAGCTTCTTAACCGAATCAGAAGGCAACTCATATGCGGTATGTACGGGTGTATTCATATCTTCCATAAAATGTACAGATCTTCCGAGTTCTTGATATGCCATATTTTTATCACCGATTTTATAATTATTCACGGCATTTTCAAAATGCTCTCTTGAACGTTTAAGAGCCGATTCCGTTTCGTTCATAAAATTCGTTTCGGTTATCGGATTATAAAAATGGTACTTATATATCCCCTGAGTCTCATCTTTATCGGGCTGTGTACTATATATAATCAAAAGCTCCTTGTATTCTTTCTCATCTTTTTTGAAAAAATCCGAAGCCTTTGCTAAATTCGGATATTTTGCACTCGTATCGCTGTCACAATCCATTTTAGTAAAAGCTTCAAAACTCGTTTTTGTGACATATTGATGTGCGGTATCATTGAATGCGTCGGCACCAAAAAGTGAAAAAATACCAAAACTGAAAATTACCGACATTAGTTTTTTAGTTAGTATCTTTTTAAGCATTATTACCTCCCCTTTCTAAAAAATACTAATCTTTAATTTTAAACTCCCCCCTTTACTCTAGAATAAACTATATACATAAAATATAAAATATTAATTTATACTTATGATGTATAATATTATAACATATTTTTGTTAGAAGTAAACAGTTTATTTCAAAAAATTATTAAATCCCATAATTTACACGCCTAAAAACAACCTGCTTCCACCAAATATAACAAACGTATTGATTAATCGTATTTAAAAGTATATCATTAATATAGCAGTAATAATTTATCGGAGGAATAACATGAAAATAGGAATAGTAGGACTTCCAAATGTTGGTAAAAGTACACTCTTTAACGCTATAACAAATGCCGGAGCTATGTCGGCAAACTACCCTTTCTGCACTGTTGAACCTAATATAGGAGTAGTTTCGGTGCCCGACAAACGCCTGGAAAAACTTACAGAAATGTACGATCCCGAAAAAGTTACTCCCGCAACTATTGAATTTGTGGATATTGCAGGACTTGTCGAAGGCGCCGCAAAAGGTGAAGGGCTGGGAAACAAATTCCTTGGAAATATTCGTGAAGTTGATGCGGTCGCTCACGTTGTAAGATGTTTCGAAAATGACGATATAATCCACGTTAACGGGAAAGTCGACCCCAAAAAAGATATTGAAATAATTAATTTGGAATTGATTTTTTCCGATATAGAAATGATTGAAAAAAGAATCGCTAAACTTCAGAAATTACTCAAGGCAGATAAAAAATATGAGTTTGAAATACAACTTTGCCAAAAGGTACTGGAAAATCTACAATCGGGCAAAATGGCAAAGGCCATAGATTACTCTACGGAAGAACTCGAAATAATTGAAAAAATTGACCTTTTGACGTTGAAGCCTGTGATATATGTTGCAAATATGTCTGAACAGGATTTCGCAGAAGATATATCAAAAAATAAAAATTACAATATAGTAAAAGAAATTGCAGAAAAAGAAAATTCGGCCGTACTGCCGATATGCGCAGAGCTTGAAGCTCAGATTTCAGAGATGGAAGAAAGTGAAAAACTGGATTTCTTAAAAGATATCGGGCTTGAAGAATCAGGGCTGGACAGGCTAATCTCCGCTTGCTACAAACTTTTAGGGCTCATATCGTACTTAACCGCAGGGAAACCTGAAGTAAGGGCTTGGACAATCAAAAAAGGCACAAAAGCCCCACAAGCGGCCGGAAAAATACATTCGGACTTTGAAAGAGGTTTTATCCGTGCCGAAGTAATATCGTTTGACAAGCTCGTAGAATGCGGTTCGCTCGTCGCCGCCAAAGAAAAAGGGTTAGTGCGCTCCGAAGGCAAAGATTACATAATGAATGACGGCGATGTCGTACTTTTCAGATTTAACGTTTAGACTGGGGTAAAGATTAAATGTACGAAGAATGGGAAACTCTTAAAAACGACTGTTTAAAATGCACGAAATGCGGACTCTGCGAAACGAGAACAAACGTAGTCTTCGGATACGGAAATCCTCTTTCGGAAGTGATGTTTATTGGCGAAGGGCCTGGCGAGCAAGAAGACCTACAAGGTAAACCATTTGTGGGGCGCTCGGGTAAACTGCTCGACAAAATGCTTGCGGAAATCGGACTCAGCCGTGAAGAAAATATCTACATAGCGAATATCGTAAAATGCAGGCCGCCGAAAAACCGTGACCCCCTCCCCGAAGAACAAGAAATGTGCATAGATTGGCTAAGAAATCAAACCGCACTTCTAAATCCAAAAATAATCGTGGCTGTGGGCAGAATCGCAGCAATGAAGATAATCGACGATAAAATTAAAATAACAAAAGATCACGGTAAATTCTACAAAAAGAAGAATATTCTTTTCATGCCTACCATACACCCTGCCGCAGTGCTGCGAAACCCAAAACAAAAAGTTTTGGTTGAAGAAGATTTTCGGAATCTGAAACAAAAGATTGAAGAAATTTGCACATCAACGTACGATTAAAGAACAAAGACATGGTTAAATTCATAGTATGCCTTAGAAGGAGTGGATTTAACTATGTCTAATACTTTTGCAAAAGATTTTTTCTTGGCGACCAAAACGTGCGAGGGGTTCTTCTCTGTTTTTGAACACCTCTACTACCCAAAAGAAGGCTGGTTTTGCTATATTTTAAAAGGCGGACCAGGCACGGGAAAATCAACGCTTATGAAAAAAATTGCCGAAAAAGCAGAAAAATTACACATCGAAACGGAACTTATTCACTGCTCATCGGACCCAAAATCCCTCGACGCAGTAATATTTCCGGAGCTTAAAGTGTGCGTGGCGGACGGAACCGCTCCACATGTAATCGAACCAAAATACCCGGGGGTATCCGAAAAGATAATTAATCTGGGTGAGTTTTGGAACGAAAAAAAGCTCCGAAAAAATTCGGAAACTCTCATCAGATTATTTGAAGAAAATGAGCACTTTCATAAAAAAGCGTCTGTATATTTGAAGGCGTTGGGCGGCATAAAAAAATCTCAAAATCAAATATTAGAGAAAGCTACGGAACCGAAAAAACTCAAAGAATTTATAGATAAACTTTCAAAGACTGTTTTTGAGAATGTAAAATACTCAAAATCGCCGAACGAAAAACTTAGATTTGCAGACGCTATCACACCCGACGGGCGCACCATCTTTGAAAATTCCGCTAACTATAACGCCAAAAACACTTACATAATTGAAGATAAACATGAAATAATTTCAAATCAAATTTTACAAGGTATCCGCCGAGAAGCTATAAAAAAAGGCATGAATATTACATCATTCCTTGCACCTTTATTCCCTGAAAATCAGTTAAGAGCCGTTTATTTACCTGAAATTTCCACCATGTTTATTGCCAAAAATCCAAAAACCGAGTCTGATTTATTTAAAAATTTAAAAAATATTAAAAAAATTAACACAACCAAATTTTTTAATACCGAAATTTTGAAATCTCATAGAAACTTGCTCACACTTTATGAAAAAGTATCTGACGAACTACTAAAAAAAGCCACTCAGAATTTATCCTCAGCGCTCAAAAATCACGATAAAATAGAAGAAATGTATATATCTGCGATGGACTATAAAAAAATAAATAAAACAGCAGATAAATTAATATCTGCCATTCTACCTAAAAACTAATGCCTATTATAAACCGTTTTTGATGGGTCACGAACAGGGTCAATATTCGCCCCACAGTTATTCAAAAATGTAATTACAAGAATTGGGAATCCACACAAGGAAACTACAAGTTTAGAAACCTTCACGAATCCATCCCAAACTTCTTTGGCTATTTCCATTGGCTTAGACATTTAACATACTCTCCTAACTTTTACTTATAAACATATTACCATATTTTAAAACTAATTGTATAACGTTCATACCGTCATTCATTAAACCGTCTACCCCTTTTCCAAGAGCGAAAAATGAACACAAAATACAGAAAAGACGCCACATAATGCTGAACCTCCCAACTTAATTTCATTAGGGTAAATGCAGTATTATTTTACCAAACCGCACAGTGTTATTCAACAATCAGGAGATAGTAATTTTTAAAGGAATATTTTAATTTTTAATGATTTTTCTACAAATTCATATAGCCGGATAATTCTTTAATGCGCCCAAACTGGCCACTAATATACAAATAGCCAAAAACAGCCTCCAAACCTGTTGCAATATGATAAATTTGCGGCGAAGATTTTTTAGGAACATTTCCTATATGTGCGTTTCTGCCACGCTTATATACTGAGGTTTCCCTATCATTTAATATCGGTTCAATGGTACGAAAAAACTCGGCCTGCGCCTCACAGCAGACAGCATCTACTTTGCGCTTATTAACCTCGCCGATATCTGCATCATATTTTGACGAAAGCGTTTCTCGCACGAGAAGTTCAAAAACGGCATCACCCACAAACGCCAGTTTATCTGAACTTAGCAAAAACGCTTCTTTTTCGGAATATACACTATCTAAAAACATAATCGCACCGCTTTTATTCAAAAAATTCAAATTCCATGTCGTCTATTTTTATCGTATCGCCGGGTTTAGCGCCCTTAGCCTTCAAAGCATCCATTAGCCCGGCTTTAACTATATAATTTTGGAAGTATTCCATAGAATCATAATCCTTGAAATTTACCGAATTCATAAGCTTTTTGAGCCACCCCGCACTTGCCACATAAACGCCGTTCACATTTTTTATCGTGAGCGGTTCGTCTTTATCGTCTTTTTCCAGATAATTGCCCGCATTCGGAGTGAACAAACTTGCACTCGGCAATTTACTTAGCATTTCCGCTACCTTATCAAGCATTTCTTTAATACCTTTTTGGCTTATCGCTGAAATCGCTATAAACTCGTAGCCTTTTTGTGTCACGTAATTTTTGAATTTATCAATTTGTTCGGGCGTTGCTATTTCAGACTTATTCCCAACCACAAGCATCGGTCGTTTGGCAAGTTCGCCACTAAATTTTTCAAGTTCCGAATTTATTATATCAAAATCGTCGCAGGGATTTCTGCCTTCGCTCCCCGAAACGTCAACAACATGTAAAAACATTCTACAGCGTTCAACATGCCTTAAAAATTTATGTCCGAGCCCCACGCCTTTCCATGCGCCTTCGATAAGACCGGGGATATCCGCCATTACGAATGAAGTTTCATCGTCGTATTTGACAACCCCTAAAATTGGCGAGATAGTCGTAAAATGGTAATTTGCAATTTGCGGTTTTGCCTCGCTCACACTTGAAATAATAGTCGATTTTCCTACGTTTGGATATCCTACCAAGCCCACGTCCGCCAGAAGTTTCAGCTCTAATTTTACAAGCAGTTCGGGAGTTTCTTCTCCGGGCTTTGCAAAACGTGGTGACTGTTTAATCGGTCCCGCAAAATTCATATTTCCCGCTCCACCACGGCCGCCCGGAGCTATAACATAAGGTTTATCCTCCGAAACATCAGCTATCAATTTGTCGGTTTCGGCATCTTTTATGAGCGTACCAAACGGAACACGCACGATAAGGTCTTCACCTTTTTTACCCGACTTTTTCCCTGACGAACCGTTTTGCCCACTCTTTGCGAAAAATTTCTTCTTATATCTAAACTCGGAAAGCGTTGACAAATTGCTATCTGCTTTAAAAATAACAGAACCGCCTCGGCCGCCGTTACCGCCGTCGGGTCCGCCTGTCATTGTTAGTTTATCACGATGAAATGAGATCGCTCCGTCACCGCCTTTTCCCGCCTTAATTTTTATCTTCGCAGTATCTACAAACATTTTTGCACCTTCTTTTTTATAAGTAATAAAACAAAGTGCGGATCATCAAACAAATGACCCGCATAAAACAATGTATATTTAAATTTCTATACAACTAAGCTTCAACGGCATATACGCTAACACGCTTGCGGTCACGTCCAACACGTTCAAACTTAACTTTTCCGTCTATCATCGCAAAAAGTGTGTCATCAGAACCTCTTCCAACATTTTCGCCCGGATGAATTTTTGTACCACGTTGTTTTACTAAAATATTTCCTGCCAAAACAAACTGTCCGTCCGCACGCTTAACTCCTAGACGTTTTGACTCCGAATCACGCCCGTTAGAAGTCGAACCTTGCCCCTTCTTATGAGCAAAAAGCTGGATATTAATCATCAACATAATAAACTACACCTCCACATAATTCACTTTAATATTTTCCGAATACATTTCTTCGAGCAAAATCAAATGCATCTTAAAGCCACTTAGAATATCAGAACATCTTTGAATATCTTTTTCAGATACAAAAGCTCGCATAATACCAAGCTTGTCGTTTACATCTATTTCCACGTCCGCACCAAGCACTTCCGTCAAAGTATTGGCTGTCATATAAGCTGCCGACGAAACCGCTGCACAAACTATATCCGTACCTGCCTGCGAAAACCCCGAATGCCCCGAAATATTAAATCCTACTATATTTCCCGATTCGGAAAAATAAATTTCAGCTTTAATCATAAATCATCTCAAGATTAAAAATTGATGGATTCGATTTGTACTTTTGTGTACCACTGTCTGTGTCCCATCTTACGCTTACAGCTCTTCTTTGGCTTGTATGTAAAGACGGTTACTTTCTTGGCTTTTCCGCTTTTCAGAACTTTTCCGACTACTTTTGCCGAAGCCAAATCGGGAGTACCAAAATGAAAGCCTTTTTCGTCTTGACCTGCAATAACCTTAAATTCAACGCTTGATTCTGTGAGCTCATCGAGCTTTTCGATGTAAATCACATCTCCGACGCTAACTTTGTATTGCTTGCCACCTGTTTCAATAATTGCGTACATTCCTTACGCACCTACCTTTTTATTATCTCGCTACTGTCTCAGGCAGATATTAAATCTTTTATGGCCTGCAGTATGCGGCTTAATCATTCTATCACGTTTTATTTTAGTTGTCAACAGTTTTATAATAATTATGTTTAAAATCTGCTTCTTCAAGCATTTTATCCCATTCTTGCGGAGTTATTTCATGACCTTTTTTAATCACGAAATACACAGGAAATCCCTCTTTAAAATCACATTTAAAAATAAATGGTATTGGTTTACCGACCGGCTTACTGAAAAAATTTTCACGAGATAAGCCAACAGTGGCGGCGCCGGTGGGCTCACCAATTATAAATTTATCATCTTCCGTACCCTCAATTGTTATTGCATGTCCACTCGAAAAGATAGGACAAAGCGTAATCAACATAACGTTTTTAACGTCTATGCCCTGCTTTCTGGCAATTTTATTTCTCATAATTTCGAATAAATTATACATCTTATTAGAGGCAACTTTTGGATCAAATTCGCTTGAACCCGGCGACAAGTATTCTGACGGAATTGTCAAGGTTTGATACGTATACTCACTATTCGTGGTCTTTGCCACCCACTTTTCAATATCCTGGGTAAACACACAATTCGGTATAAACAGTAGCCTTATTATGTAAGGAGAATTGTCAACTAATTCCTTCACTGTTTCATTAAAATCATGGCCACAGTCTCTTTTGAATTTATATGGCGACACCCACCACTTTTCAGCTACGCCTCTAAAAATTTCTTTTTGAGTTCTTTCAATGCCGTATTTGCTCAGTGCCCTTTGCAAACAGGCGTTCCAGCACCAACCCGCTCCCTCTTGACGTTTTATATCATCGCCATACGGGTTATCTATTTTTTTGAGCATTCCTGAAGAAATTTTCTCATAATGTCCGTTAAGGTAATTACAATTTGAACTAAAATTTATTTCACGAGAAACATCAAGCACCAACTTTGCCCCACCGATAGCTCCTGTGGCAATTCCGACTTTTTTGAGTGTTTTCTTAGTTTTTGGGGAAAGCTTAGGTTTGCTCTTCGATTTTTCCTGTGAAGATACGCTGTAATATTGATTTTCTTCTTGAACTTGATTTGCGCTTGCAGCAATAGGCTGAAACAAAATAGCACAAGACAGCAAAATCGATAAATACTTTTTCATGTTTTTCTCCTTTTTGTATAATTTAACACCATTGTAACACAAAAGCCTTCAGAAGTCAATAATATTTTATTTTACTATTTGCGAACTCGGCAAATAAGCAGTACTTATGCTATATTTATTATCAAATCCCATATTTTTTACGAGTATATTCTAAAAAACGCTCAAGGTCATACTAACATCTCGAGGATTACAACGCAAACCTGTTGGACAGCGGCTCCTATGATAATGCCGTGCGATCTGGCGGATACGAATGTCACCACCTTATTTCAAGCCGCTTCTACAAACACTACAAGTATTGTATATCTCGATACAGCTCCCCGGCAAAAGAGGCCATAATACAGTTACAGCATGTTTCTCCGTGGAAAATTTCTTTAAATCCTAAGATTTTGAAAATCCCATAAAAGAAAAAATATATCCTGCGCCAATCCGTGCCTCACAGCGTTTGCTGTTTGACGATTTTAACAATCGACTACATTTACAGATGTACGTTATGGCAAAATTTCTTATCAAATTATTATTTTTAATTTTAGAAATTTTTACTTTTTTAAAAAATAATATTGATAATATTAATAACTTAAAGTATAATTCTATTTGTTTATAACACAACGCACAATATTCAAAAATATGACTTTACGAGTACTGTACAATTTTTGAGGAGGATGAGTTTATGAAAAAGAAAAAATTCCTGAGCGTACTAATCACGTTGCTCATGATTTTTTCACCAATGTTTTTCCTATCTATGAAGGTGCATGCCGCAGATGACGACAACGTTTATACCGTCATTTTAAAATCCGGTAAAGGCACAGGGAATGATGTAATAATCAAAAGCACTGATTCCGGTGTAATGGCAAAAAGTGAAGCAAGCGCCAAAAGTAGCCAGTTTTTTGTAGAAAACAACGCAACATACTTTTGCACTCCGCTTTCCGCTCCAAAAACTTTTCAAGCGCCAACGGACAAAAAATACTCATTTAGTGGATGGGCGTCAGAAAACGGGGAATTTTTACATGATGAAGATGTTAAAATGAATGACTGCGATAACAATACACTGGTTCTAACCGCTCTTTGGAATGACAGCTTTTTTAAACTGGCTGCTTCCGATACAATCGAAATCAAAGGCCCGGGATATACAGATTTCACCTACACATTAGAAAGTTTGCACCTAGGTAAAACGGATCTTGGCAGCGGCAATAAACTGATCGTGGATAATGTAGAGGTAGAGTTTACAAGCGGAACATTAGAAATCGATGGTAAAACTATACCTTATATGATATGCCCTACATACGGCAATCCTGGTAAAAAAGCAATTTCAGAGCAGTTTACAGAGAATGATATAGGTAAAGAATTCAAAATGTCCATTTACATTTCGGAGGAAGATTATAAAAAAATTCAACCCGGAATCCATAAAACCACATTAACATTAAACTGTACCGGAATATATACTTGCCACCCCTATTCTTCCAAAAATCCGGATGGGCACTCGCCAAATTATATTTTTGAAACTAAAAAATTCAGAGGCAACACGGTAGCACTCAAATTACCACTTACACTAGTTGTTTCACATTCTTCGGCCGATGAAAGCACCTCGACACTTAATGCAAATAATTCGGAAGTTGCTGAAAAGGTAGACAACCCTAGCACAGGTGACTCTGCGAATGCAATTCCGTTGGTTATGATGGTAACAATCAGCATTTGTGGATTTACGACCGCAATAACCTGTAAAAATAAAAAACGTAAGCTTTAGTATCAAAAATCAAACTATATATACAAACGCTATGTAGAAATTCAATATCTATCATAGCGTTATTTTTTGTTTATAAATTAACGTATTTTATCTTTACGTGTAAGTACGCTCATTTAATTATCTCCTCCTGTTCATTTTAAATGTCCGCTTTATAGTTTACCGGTTCAACGTGCATGGAGCGGGATGTTTCTAAGTTGTTTTTGTATTTTTGTAGAAATTATCATAAATATATTTTTAACCGCTTGACTTATTACATTTAATTTATATAATATAATAATGCATGGGGTTGAGTGCTTTTTAAAATCGTTTATATATGCGGCTCAAACTTATTGTGGTGCGGATAGGCCATAATAGAATGCATATTGACTTTGTGTAAATTTTTTATTTGGAGGAGTTTTTGTGAGCAACAAAAAAAGATTTTTGAGTAAGGTTACTGCAGGTTTGTGCGCCGCTTGTTTGGGAACCGTTCCTGCGGTACATGCGGAGAGTCAGTTTGGTGACTGGGAAAAGTTTTATAGTTTCAATAAGGAAATTTTAGAGCATACTCATTCTAAAAAACTGATGAAATTACCGATTTATCGGCAAGCTTCGAATTATACCAGCGGCGTGGCTTGTGTGCTTTCCATTTTGCGTTATACAAGTTATGAATTCGATATTCGTGAAGACAATCTTAAAGAAGCTCTTCACGCCACTGAAGAAAATGGTACCGAATGGTATGATATAGTTGATTACTTGAACGCCGTGCGTTTAAATGATACTGATCACCAATACTTTAAGGTTGAAAAAAAAGAAAATATGACCGTAGATGATTTAATAAAAGAAATTAAAAAAGGTCATCCTGTTATTTGCGCAATCCAAGCTTGGAATTGGGACGAAAATGGAAAATACAGCATGGACTTAGATTACAGTAACGAATGGGAATGTGGACACTGGGTCATTGCTATTGGTTATTTAAGAGACAACATAATATTTATGGACCCGTCTACTGCCGGAAATTATACATATATTCCGAAAGATAAATTAGTTGCAAGGTGGCATGACTATAATGTTGATGAAAATAATCAGCGTTATGATATTGTGCAATGCGGATTAGTTGTTAAAATTGATGTTAAAAAACCGGACTGTGAGAAACATGCCGACCATTTATACGGCTTGATGTAATTTTCTGTTTTTAGAAAAATTGGATTTTGAAATATTATAAATTTGATTAATTACAAACGGTATCGCCACGCAATGAATGCGTGGCTTTTAACATAAAAATAAACTATCAACCCAAAAACAATCGTTAGTGCTTGCATTCCGAAGAGTTTTTATGGCGCTGCTTATGTTGGACTCTATAGTTTTGACTTGATAATCCAGTATACTTGTAACATAAGGATAAATAACATTTATCATATTAGTGTTTTGGGCATTTTTCTCATGATTAAATAGAATCGCACAATATAAAGTTTATTTAGATTTTTTCTTCCGTATCCATACCAAACTCGCAGAGTATATCTAAAAACCGGTTCATTTAAGAATTTAATTCTTCTGAAAAAACTTAAGCTGTCTAAAATCCCTAGATTTTTATTGTTTAAAATCTTCAACTGAGCGACAGCACAATAAAACCTGCGAACACAGCTGATAAAATAAAGCGGAGCATATTTGGCTTAGTATACTCAATGCAATATTTAAGACCAACTACTATACACAAGGTTATGCTTAAAATTACGGAAAACACTTTGTAACGTGAAAGTTTTATAATTAAATCAATATCTATTTTCTCAAATATATAAATAAAATGGAGCGAAAGACGGGATTCGAACCCGCGACATCCAGCTTGGGAAGCTGACGTTCTACCCCTGAACTACTTTCGCAAATCATCCATCTTCCACATCCTACCACTAACAAAAAATTTTTTCAATAGCTTTTTATTGGAAACTCAAAAAATTTCTTGACAGTATTACTTTAAATATGTTACAATACGGTTAGACCAATGCAAAATACTAATTATCGTAGGGAGAAATCGTTATGAAAACAAGAACAAAAGCCAAAATATTATCAGGATTGCTCGCACTTTCGGGACTTTGCATGTCAGGAAATGCTTTGGCGTGCCAAAATATCGACATATTAAGCCCTTTCCTAAAACGATGTCCGTTCCCACCAATGCCGATTATAGAAAAGAAACCTTTAACCCCCGAAAAAAAGCTGGAATTTCAAAAGCGAAAACTCGACCTTGGATATGAGGCGGACAGACTGCGTGAGGAACACAAGGAACTCGAAGATGAAAGTCAAAAAATTAAAAGTGCACTTGATGACATATGTTATCAGCTGAAATGCGGAACAGATTTTACAAATCTATATGAAAAAGCCATACTGGACAGATTCGATAAATGTCTTGAGCAAAGACGTATGTACCGTGAAAAACTGGATGCGTTTCATTCCAGACTAAGTAATTGGCAAAACAGAGCGTTCAAATTTAACAAGGAAGTTTTGAAATACAAAAACAGCGAGGATTTATTACAAAAAGAATATAGTTTATGGTAAAAACCAGTAACTTACTAATACTTTTTGCAATAATGGCAGGTTATAAGCGTTGAGTCTTATAACCTGTTTATAATACAGCTATTTAATCACAAATAATAAACGTTCTAAACACTGTTTATGCGGAATATCTTATAGAAGTGGTAAAATCATTACACACAAGCTTTAATCCTTGACAATTTATTAGCATTTTTATATATTAATTTCAATGATTGATATATAGGAGGAAAACATTTTGTGGAATGCTGTTATTATAATATCTATTCTGGGTACACTTGCACATTTTATGTACGAAATAAGCGGGCATAACAAGTTTATTGCTCTATTTGCCGCAGTAAATGAATCCACCTGGGAACACATTAAAATAGCCCTGACTCCCAGCCTGCTTTGGGGACTTTATGACGGGTTCGTCTATGGAACAAATCCAAATTATTTTCCAGCAAAAACCTTAAGCTTACTGACCATAATCTTAGGCATACCCTTGGTTTTTTACGGATTCAAAGCTGTTTTTAAAAAATCTGTTCTTTGGGTTGACATACTTCTGTTTTATGCTGCTATAATTTGTAGCCAGTGGGTTTTTAGGCTCATTATAGACTCACCACCTATGAATTTTATGTTTGAATACTTAGGCACCGTAGGTCTATTCATAATATTTGGGAGTTATATGGTGCTTACCCTGCAACCTTTTGAAAACTTTATATTTGAGGATCCGATTTCAAAAAAATACGGAAAAGACGGTCATTCCGAACACCATCACTAAAACTACACAAAAAATAAAAGCCGCTTTCAAATACCGAGAGCGACCTTTTTTATTTCAAAATTTAAAATATTATTTTTACGATGCCTTTTCAAAATATTTATTATTTACCCTTTCGGTTATAACTGCAATGGAGCCGTCTCCCGTAACATTACATGCCGTACCGAATCCGTCCTGCGCCACATGAAGCGCTACCATCATCCCTATCATACCTTCTGTAAATCCCAAAGAACTTTGAAGTAGCGGAATAATTGCAAAAATCGTACCGCACGGCACTCCGGGCGCCGCAACCATTATAATACCAAGCATGAGTATAAACGGGAATACTTTACCAAACGAAATTTCAGCGTTATTAAGCATAAGCACAGCCACAACGTTCGCCGTTATTGATATTGCACTGCCCGTAAGATGTATCGTCGAGCAAAGCGGAAGTATAAAATTAGCTATTTTCTTTGAAACTCCGTTATTTTCGGCACACTCTATCGAAAACGGGATAACCGCCACCGATGACTGCGTGGCCAGAGAAGTTACATATGCCGGGATTACGTTTTTCAGTAGCTTAAACACATTTTTTCTGGAAACAATCGCCGCAACAGTATACTGGAACAGCAAAATTACGATATGCATACAAATAACTACCGCTATTAATTTGGAAAAATTGAAAAGCACATTTATAATCTTACCTTTTGAGCTTATCTTTGCAAACACGCCCACTATGTAAATCGGTATTATCGGAATCATAACTTTTTGAACAGTTAGATCAACGATATCGTGAAATTCGTCAAATAAATTTCTAAGATGGTTACTTTTAATTTTAGAAATCCCTATTCCTATTATAAATGCCAAAATTATTGCTGTAGTCACGTCCATGAGCGGCGGAATATTTATATTAAAATGAGGATTACATTTAAATTCAAAATCTCCGGCATCTATACTTTGCGTGCCTAAAAGCATAGGGAAAAAATTTTTAGAAACAAAATACGACCCTACCGCACCTATTACCATAAAGGTATATGAAAGAACAAGCGCCAAAGAAAGTAATTTGCCCGAAGAGTTCTTAAGTGCACTTATTCCACTGACAACAAAACCTATCACTATAAGCGGAACCAAAAAGCCTATTAATTTTTGAAGAAAATCACTTATTTCAATAAAAAACGTAGAGATACTCTGCGGGAAATATACCCCAATGCAAACACCTAAAATAATAGCCAAAATAATCTTAATAAGTAAAGAGTGTTTCTTAAGTTTTTCAATCATATATTCATCATTCCTTTTAAAAAATAATACTTTTAAACTATATTATGTAATTAAAAATAAAAAATGTCAAATATTTATCATAAAAAATATTTACAAAATCAATTTTCCCACAAATTGTAATTTTAAATATTGACTTTAAATTTAAAATGTGTTACAATGTAATTAAGTTACAGTTTTGGAGGGCAAAATGAAAAGATTTTTATCAATTTTACTTTCGTGTTCATTAATTTGTAGCAATGCCTTTGCGGCAG
>JAUNIE010000010.1 GCA_030523605.1 Clostridia bacterium
TTGTGGCAACAAAAGATGAACCAACCGAACCCCTGGAACCTACCAAATAACCATGTTTTTCGGAGTCGGCAACAAGTTTTTGCGCAACCATATAAAGCACTGAAAACCCATGCTTTGTTATTGAGCCGAGTTCTCTGTCAAGCCGCTTTTGCACTATTTCAGGGAGTGGATCACCATATATTTTCTTTGCTCGCTTCCACGTTATATCCACGAGTTCTTTTTCTGCGCCAGGTATAAACGGCGGAAAAACTCCAGGCGGAATTGGCGAAATTTCTTCTATCATATCGGCTATTTTATTAGTGTTCTCAATAACTACTTCATTACATTTTTCTTCTCCGAGATACTCGAATTCCTTAAGCATTTCGGCAGTCGTACGCATATAAAGAGGCGCCTGATTATCCGCATCTTCGTATCCTTGCCCTGCCATGAGTATTTTGCGATATTCCGAATCTTTCGGGTCAAGAAAATGCACGTCACCCGTAGCAACAACAGGGATATTCAGTTCCTCTCCAAGTTTAACAACCGTTCTGTTAAAATTCTTGAGCCCTTCTTCATCTTTTGCGATGCCTTCTCGCACCATAAAAGCATTATTCCCTAGCGGTTGCACCTCCAGGTAATCATAAAACTTGGCTATCTCTACCAAATCGGAATGAGGTCTGCCGCCCGCTATTGCACGAAACAGCTCACCTGATTCACACGCACTACCTATAAGGAGCCCCTCACGCAATTTCAAAAGTTCACTCTTTGGAATTCTTGGCTTTTTGTAAAAATAATTAAGATGCGCCATGGAAATAAGCTTATAAAGATTTTTAAGGCCTACTTGGTTCTTGACCAAAATCGTCATATGATGTGATACCGCTTTTTTGGGGTCGCTACCTGAAATTTTGGTATTTAGTTGTTGCAGGGACGTTATTCCACGTACTTCGTTTGCCATTTTTAGCAGTTTAATGAATATATACGCCAGTGCACGAGCATCATCGGAAGCCCTGTGGTGATTAAACTCGGGTATTTTCAAAATTTTGGCTATTGTATCGAGTTTATGGTTTTTAGCGCTCATTATTAGCGCTCTGCTCATTGGCACTGAGTCAGCATAAGTAAATTCAAAATTAATACCTAATCTTTTACACGTTGCTTTTACAAATGAAACGTCAAAATTTGCATTATGCGCTATTAATACCGGCTTTTCACCGCAGAATTCCATAAACCGTTTAATTGCGTCTTCCTCGTTTGGCGCACCTTTAATCATATCATTACTAATTCCCGTTATCTCCGTTATCCGCTCGGGTATGCTTACTTTCGGGTCTACAAACGTACAAAATTCATCTAAAATTTCACTGTTTTTAACCCTTACCGCACCAATTTCAATTATTCTGTCCGTGTTAGCATTAAGCCCCGTAGTTTCAAGGTCGAAGCAAATATATTCGCCGCCTAATTCCCGTTCATAATCGCCTGTTACTATGGGTATCATATCATTTACAAAATATGCCTCAACGCCGTAGATAACCTTTATATCCTTCCCGCTTTTCTTAAGTGAATTTGCGGTATTCATAGCCTCGGGATATGCCTGTGCAACACCATGGTCGGTTATGGCAACAGCAGTTTGACCCCAATCCGCAGCTCTTTGGATTAATTCTGCGGCAGAATTCATGCCGTCCATAGCCGACATATTGGTATGCAAGTGAAGTTCCACACGCTTTTTTGGCGCATTATCTACAACTTTATACTTGGATACGAAATTAATGCTTTTCGGGCGCATTACAAGCTCATGCTCATACTTATCGTCAGAAATATCACCTTGAACCAGAATCGTTTTTCCGACCTTTAAATTTTCAAGATACGCTGCTTTCTTTTTATTTTCGATGATTTTTAGTATCATTGAGCCGGTATAATCCGTTATGTAAATACTGTAAATCACATTTTTCCCGTCTTTGGTTTCATGCATGTCTATTAAAAAAACATCGCCCCATATTATCGCACTCGGAGTCTGAAGATTGACCTCACGAATAAATATAGGTTCTTTTGTAATGAGCCTACCGTAAAGTACCTCAGCGGTTTTAAGCTCAATTTTCGGAAGCAAACCGCTCCCTAAGCGAACTTCTATTTCAGGGATTTTTATTTCAGCTTTCTTAGCCTCTTCATTATCGGATTTTCCCTTAGGCGTAGGCAGTAAAGGCGTAGTTTCGCTTTGATACGCTGATTCAATTTGCTTTTCTACTGATGATACGGCGCTCTCAGTGAATTTTACATCTATTTTTCGCCCGAGATTTTGAGATATTTCGAACGCAATTTCCTTGTCGGCATGTTTTTGGTTTAAGAAATTCTTGCCGCCATGAAAGAGTGATATGGTTACTTCATCGCCTAAAATTTTAACTTCTGATTTTGATAGTATTCTTTTTATAGAAGGCGATTTGTTGCTGAATTCTTTTAGAACTTCTTTGATGGTGTCTATATCGTTTTCGGGTTTGGCGTCAAAACCTGATACTTCTAAGTTAATTTCAACGGCCTTTGGGGAAAATGTGGAACCCATGAGTTCTTTTTTGCATTTTTCGATTTCATTTTCATCAATTTTACTGTTTGACACTATATTTATAGTGAGTTTTCGTGATGATTTTTCTATATTCAAAGAAGAAATTTGAGCATTGCCCAAATCTTCGCTTATATTTTTTAAATTAAAAAGTTTTTTTAATGTTTCCAAATTTACCAGGCCCTTTTTATTTAAGTTTATATTTGCATTAATTCCACTTCTTTTACCAGCTCGTCCACAAGTGTATTTTCGGGGACTTTTCTAATAATTTTGCCCTTTTTGAATATAATGCCGACGCCGTTTCCACCTGTTATACCAATATCTGCGTCTTTAGCTTCCCCGGGGCCATTTACCACGCAGCCCATAATTGCTATTTTTAGATTTTTTTTACAGCCTGCAAGCGCTTTTTCAGCTTCTTTTGCTATTTTTATAAGATCTATTCTTGTGCGCCCACATGTGGGGCAAGATACAAATTTAATACCTGAACCGTACATATCCAGTGACTTTAAAATATTTATGCCCGCTGTAACTTCTTTTATCGGGCTATCGGTAAGTGAAACTCGCACTGTATCACCAATTCCGTCAAGTAGGAGTGAACCGATTCCTATTGCACCTTTCATAGTTCCTAATGTTTCCGTCCCCGCTTCCGTAACGCCCAAATGCAAGGGATAATCACATCTTTCCGCAATTAATCTATATGATTTAACGGTATTTCTTACCGAAGACGACTTTATTGAAATTACTATGTTATCAAAATCAAATTTTTCAAGAAGTTTTATATTATATAGTGCACTTTCTACCATGGCTTCAGGTGTGGCGCTACCATATTTTTCAAGTAAATGCTTTTCCACCGAACCTGAATTTACTCCGATTCGTATGGGTATATTTTTATTTCTGCACGCAGCGGCGACCGCTCTTATCTTATCCTCATCGCCAATATTGCCAGGGTTTATTCTTATCTTATCAATTCCCGCCGCCACAGACTCCAGCGCCAATTTATAATTAAAATGTATATCCGCAACAAGAGGAATATCCACCGCCGATTTTATTGCATAAACAAGCTTAACTGCATCAATATCGGGGATTGCAACACGCAAAATATCGCAACCCGCCAACTTTAGCTCCTTTGCCTGCCTGACGCTGTTTTCAATATCGTATGACGGTGTACTCAGCATAGATTGAACGGCAATTCTATTATTGCCGCCTATTTTAATATTCCCTATTTGAATTTCTTTTGCGTGTCTTCTCATTTTAAATATCCTTTACCATTACGTTTTGCCAAGCAACCTTAAAATATCACTATAAGAAATATATATCATAAACGCTATGAATAGGAAAAATCCTAGAGCATGAATCCAGCCTTCGTATTTTGGGTTTACTTTTTTGCCCGTTATCATCTCAAAAATGAGGAACATAAGACGTCCGCCGTCAAGAGCAGGGAGGGGCAGAAGATTGAAAATACCTAAGTTTATGGTAATCATTGCCATGAGTGACATAATATTTGCAAGAGCTGCCCAAACACTTTTTTTAAGCCCTTCATTGGTTGCTTCGCCTATAATCGAGGCGATTCCTATCGGACCCGACATCTCACGGATAGAAAATCTGCCTGTAATTATTCCGAGCAGACTTGCCCAGACAGTTTTAACAGTGGAAATCGTATCCAAGAATGATTGTCTGATAAGTGAGAAAAAGTTATTTTCAATCGGTTCAACATAAAAATCAATTTTTGTTGCAGCCCTGGAATTTTCGGGTTTCACCACTTCAAATTGAACATTCTCCAGGTGTGTGTTTTCGCCATTTCTGACGACGTCAATATTGAAATTCTCTTTGCCGTCAGCGATAAGATTAAAAGAAAGGTCTTTGTATGTGCCGATTTTAACGCCGTCGACTTTAACGATTTTGTCGCCTATTTGCAGTCCGGTTTGTGAAGATTTGGCGTCTTCCGTGAATTTCGAAATGGTAGTAGAAGCAAACTGTTTGTTGGGAGCCAGCAAAATAATCATCATAATAAAGCCCAAAACAAGATTCATAATGGCTCCAAAGGCTACGATGATTGCTTTTTGCCAGGCCGGCTTTTTTTCGAATGCGTTCGGGTCATCGCTTTCTTCGTCTTCACCTTCCATGGCGCAGAACCCGCCGATTGGCAGCATTCTGAGCGAAAAAGCTGTTTCACCTTTCTGAAAACTGAATATTTTCGGACCCATTCCAATTGCAAATTCATTGACTTTAACGCCGAATTTCTTGGCCCAGAAAAAGTGCCCGAGCTCATGGGCAAACACTATTAGATTAAAAAGTAATACTCCGAAAATAATTATTAAAACGTTCATAAGCTATGCAAACTCCTTTTGCTTTTGTCATAATTATACCACGAAAAAATTTCTAATGCAAAATTATACTAAAGATTTTATAAATTCACGAACAGCTTTGTCTGTTTCGAGAATTTGTGTGAGTGAGGATATTTTTTCAGTTTTAAAATGCTTTTGCGCTGTTTTTACAAGCTCGATAATTTCTAAAAATTTAATTTTCTCGCTTAAGAATAAACTTACGGCAACTTCATTTGCCGCATTTACAACAAGTGGCGCAGTACCGCCGATTTTTACGGCTTCTCGGCAGATATTCATCGCTTCAAATACTTTATTGTCGGGTTTAAAAAAAGATAAATTTTTTATTTTTGCAAGATTTAATTTTGCGGTTTGAGATTTTAATCTTTCTGGATATGTGAGGGCATACTGTATAGGCGTTTTCATTGTCGGCACGCCCATTTGAGCTATAACAGAGCCGTCAACATATTCAATCATCGAATGAATTATGCTCTCACGATGCACGGCAACATCAATTTTATCTTCAGGCAGCCCAAACAAATGGCAGGCTTCTATAATCTCAAACCCTTTATTCATTATGGTTGCGGAGTCAACAGTTATTTTTGAACCCATACTCCAACTGGGGTGATTTAACGCATCTGCAAGTGTTACACTTTCAAGTTCGGATTTTGTCTTTCCGAAAAACGGCCCCCCCGATGCCGTTAGTATTAGTTTTTCCAAAAACGGCGAGCCATATTTACCTCCCAGGCACTGAAAAATTGCACTGTGCTCACTATCCACAGGCAAAATTTGAACCCCGTTTTTCTTTGCTTCATGCATAACGAGTTCGCCGCCTGCAACGAGAGTTTCTTTGTTTGCGAGTGCGATAGTTTTTCCTGCATCTATCGCTGCCAAAGTGGGTTCAAGCCCAATCATACCCGAAACAGCCGTGAGAACTATATCAACCTGAGGGAGTGTGGATATTTCGCACAGCCCTGGCATTCCTACGAGTACTTTTGTATCAGTGTCGATTATGTTTTGTTTTAGAATTTTGGCGGAATTTTCATCAAATACCGCAACAAAATCAGGTTTAAATTTTCGTACTTGCTTTTCGAGTAAATCTATGTTTTTATTTGCTGAAATTGCTCGAACTTTGATGCCGAGTTCTTCACAAACTTCAAGCGTTTGAGTCCCTATGGAACCCGTAGAACCCAAAATAGATATATCTTTTTGCATATCAAAATTCACCTTTGTTTAAATGATAGAAATCAGTCTTACAAAAATGTAAACGTACGGCACAACAAAAACAACGCTGTCGAATCTGTCTAATATGCCACCGTGGCCAGGCATCAAAGAACCAAAATCCTTAACGCCGCATTTACGCTTTATGGCAGAAAAACATAAATCTCCGAGCACCGAAATCAACGCTCCAAACAGCGCCATTATTGTTATCGCAACGTAGTTTATTTGTATATTGCCTTTGTGAATAATAAGTTCAAACATAGCCGATGCACAAAGCGTGGAAAGTACGCTTATACTTAACCCTCCAAAAAAGCCTTCAACCGTCTTTTTGGGGCTGATATCGGGGCAGAGCTTATTTTTACCAAAGAGTTTTCCGCAAAAATATGCTCCCGTATCGGAAAGCCAAGCGATGCAAAGCGCCAGAAGTACATAAAAACACCCGTATTCTTGGCCGAAATCTCGCAGCAAAATTATGCAGCTGAGCGAAACGGATATCACAATTGTTGCCGTATAGCACATGAAGATTTGTTTCAGCGTCAGGGAAGGTTTCAGAATCATCGCCGAAAAAATCCATAAAGAATAGGCATACCAAAGAATATACCAATAGATACCATAGCCGAAAGCGGGCAAAAATGCGCTGAAAATTAGCGATGGGACAGATAATATCCAGATTTTTGAGATGCCCATCACGGCGAACATTTCGTTTACCGCCAAAACTGATATAAGTGCAGTGATTAAATTTATGAGAGCAGGGTGGCTTTGGCCGAAAAACAGCACAAAAATTGCAAATAACGCTCCCGTAACTCCTGAAATAATCCTTTTGCGCATAAACTACTGACCTCCGAATTTTCTGGTACGCTTTAGATATTCTTCAATCGCTTTGTCAAATTCTTTCGCATTAAAATCAGGCCATAAAACGTCCGAAAAATAGAACTCGGAATATGCCGCTTGCCAAAGTAGAAAATTTGAAAGCCGTTGCTCGCCCGCAGTTCGTATGATTAGGTCGGGGTCAGGCAAATTTTTTGTATAGAGGTGATTTGAAAAAACTTCTTCTGTGATTTCTTCGGTTTTAAGCTCACCGGTGGTTATTTTTTGGGAAATCTCTTTTACGCCCTTGATTATTTCTGCTCTTGAACCGTAGTTTACTGCTATATTCAGCTGCATACCGGTTTTTGAAGCGGTTTTGGTTTCAACGCTCTCTATGCCCTTTTTAATATCTTCTGAAAATCTTGATTTGTCGCCTATAAATTTAATTTTTATGTTCTCATCTTCGAATTTATTCAAAACATCGTTTATATATTTTTTGAAAAGTAGCATAAGCGCCGAAATTTCAACTTCCGAGCGTTTCCAGTTTTCGGTCGAGAATGCATAGACTGTCATACATTTAAGTCCGATTTTATTGCAGTAAATGGCAAGGCTTTTGAAATTATCCGCACCCTTCGAATGCCCGACAGCCACCGGAAGATGATGCTGTTTTGCCCATCTTCTGTTTCCGTCCATTATTATTCCGACGTGTTTTGGAAGCCTCTCTGAATCGATCATACAAAAATTATTCCTTTTGTAGTCCTGTTTGTTATTTATAGCGACATTACCTGTTTTGTTTTGGCGTCGCAGAGTTTTTCTATCTCCGCACAGTATTTATCTGTTAAATCCTGAATTCTCTTTTCGCCCTTTTTTTGTTCGTCCTCAGTAATCTCGGAATTCTTCTTCATATTTTTTGTTTTATCCATTGCATCACGACGTATATTACGGATTGCGATTTTTGAATTTTCCGCCATTGAAGAAATTTCTTTTGAGATTTCTTTGCGTCTTTCCTCTGTGAGTTGCGGAAAAATAAGGCGCAATACTTTGCCGTCGTTCTGCGGATTAATACCGATATCCGACTTTTGAATTTCTTTTTCGATTATGTTTAGAAGCGAAACGTCCCAAGGCTGAATAACGAGAACTCTTGCCTCGGAAACCGAAACGGCTGCGACTTGATTTATCGGTGTCGGAGTGCCATAATAGTCAACCATGACTTTGTCGAGAACGGCCGGATTTGCACGCCCTGCTTGGATTGATGCGTATTCTGAGCCCAGTCTTTCGCATGATGATTTCATTTTTGTTTCTGCGTCTTTTATAAGGTTATTCATAAATATTATCCCCTTTTCGGTAATTATTTTTATTATTTATATTAAGCGTGTGCGATTGTCCCCAAATTTTCGCCATTTATAACCCTTATGAGGTTTTCGGGGTCTTTTATGCTGAAAACTATCACATCGATTTTGTTATCTCTGCACATTGAGGCAGCTGTTGAATCCATAACTTTCAAATTTTTTGCAAGTACCTCGTCAAGCGTTACGTTTTCGTATTTTCTTGCGTTGGGATTTGTATTTGGGTCGCTGTCGTAAACGCCGTCAATATTTGTAGCTTTTAGTATTGCTTCCGCACTTATTTCCGCAGCTCTCAGCGATGATGCTGTGTCTGTGGAGAAAAACGCATTGCCGGTTCCGTAGCCGAATATCACAACTTTGCCTTCTTCAAGATGTTTTACGGCTTTTGCGGGCGAATAAAGCTCGCCGATTTGTGCGAATGCGATTGAGGTCATAACGGAAGTTTTTACGCCTATGCTTTCGAGTGCGTCAGAAAGCCCGATGGCATTCATAACGGTTGCAAGCATTCCCATATGGTCGGCTTTGACCCTGTTCATGTTTCCGCTGGATCTTCCTCTCCAGAAATTACCTCCGCCTACGACTATTGCTATCTGAGTGCCTATTTCAAGACTTTTTTTAATTGCATTGGCAATGGGTTTCATAGTTTCAAAATCGATGCCGAATTTCGACTCTCCCGCCAAAGCTTCCCCGCTCAATTTTATTACTATTCGTTTATATTTGGGTTCCAATCTTCAAACAACTCCTAATGATTTTTTGTACAAAGCAAAAACATTACTTATAAATATTTTACATTAAAAATCGGTTTATGTAAATACTGAAAATATTCATGTATTCATTTTGGAGAGATTTAAAAAGGCGTATTTTCAGAAAAATATCAAAAAACTTTTATAAAATATCAAATAGGTTATTGACTTTTTAAATTTTTGTATCATAATTCATATTGTATGGACTATTTTATATAGTCATAAATTTTATTTTGATATCTGTCGAAAGTGAGGTATGAGTCATGGAAGATATGATAAGCAGAATTATTGAACGAGATCGAGAAGCAAGAGCGAGTCTTACGCAGGCCCGTCAGCTGAGGATTGACTCTGAGCAGAAGATAAGTGATATGAAAGCAAAAAAGCGTGATGAATATCTTGAAAGGGCGAGGGCAAATATAAAATCGCTTGAAAAGAGCGAAAAAGTAAAAGCCGCAATTAAATTTAAAGCGATAGAGAATGCCTATGAGCGTAAGGCAGAGAAAGTGGAAAAGATTTATGCGGAAAACAGCGAGGGATGGACAAACGAACTTTTTGAGCGAGTTATAGAGAGATAATAGGGAGCGGAATTTACTTTGGAACGGTGGTGAGAAGAGCGGGCGAATTTTGAAAGCGAAAAATTCGTTTCGGCTTGATAAAATGATGTTATCTTATGCGTCAAATGCGGTACTTTCAAAAGCACGAGCGCTTTACGGAAAACAAATTTCGCCAAAGGCTTATGATGAGCTTTTAAGTTGCCGTGAGGTTGCGGATATAGCTTCTTATCTGAAACGTAAAACGAGTTACGGAAACGTTCTGGCAAACATAAATGAAAACAGTGTGCACAGAGCTGAGCTTGAAGAGCGTCTGAAACTAAAACTTTTTGAAGATTTTGAATCGCTCGGAAGATATGATTTGTGGGTTGGAGAGCACTTTTTTGAGTACATAATAGCAAGAGCGGAAATCGAACAAATAATGCATAGTTTAATGCTTCTTTCTGCGGGGGAGTCGGGTGAATATATCCATTCTATACCGGGATTTTTTTACAGCCATTCGAAGTTTGACATAAGAGCGCTTGAACATATTAAAACATTCGATGAATTCATGAAAATTATAAAAAAATCGCCATATTACAAGATTATTTTGCCTTTCAAACCCGTATCAGACCGGCAAATTAATCTGACGGCGGTAGAAACGGCGCTTTATAATTATCTTTATGACGTAGTTTTTGATATCATAAATAAGTACGTTAAGGGTAAACCACGTCAAGAACTTATAGATTTTTTCAATATGTATATTGACCTTACTAACCTTGTGCGAATAGTGAGAATGAAGAAATTCTATAATCTTTCGGAAGAATACATGGTTTCAGGGCTTATAAACCACGGGACGCTCAGCGACGATAAGCTTAAAGAGTTTATCACTTGTCCGGACAATAAAAAAATGATGGCGGACATGAAAAATACCAAAATGGGCAGAAAATGGTTCTCAAAAGGGCTTGACGTTATTGATAAAGTCCCGACGAATATGAGGTTTAACTGGTGCAGACATAATATAAGATTTTCGGTATCACCGCCTGTCGTGTTGATTTCGTATATATTTCTAAAAGAAGTTGAAATTTTGAATCTTACAAATATCATAGAGGGTGTGAAATATAATTTACCGCCTGATGAGATAAAAAAGATGTTAATAGTTTAATTTTTCATTTTTATTGGTATTAAATTTATGAAAGGTGAGGTATTCAAAATATGGCTGTTTCGGAAATGAATTTTATAAGCATCATAGGAAACATGAAAAATATTGATGAGATAGTTAATATTTGCGGCGAATCGGGCGTTTTTCAGCCGGATAATGTATTTACATTTTATTCCGATACCGAAGGATTTACGGCAATATCTGAAGAAAATCCTTATTCTGAACCGTTTCAAGTACTTGGAAATGCCATAAGCGGCTGCGGAGGTAAGCTCTTCAATATTGACATAAAAAATTTCCATGTAAACAGGAGCAAGATTGAGCGGTATGTAGGTTATTTTTCGGATTTGGTCACAAAGAAGATAGACGAAAAACGCTTGATTTATCAAGAAATTTCGGAAATCAAAGAAGAGATAAAAACGCTCAAGAATTTTTATGGACTTGATAGGAGTTTGGAAGAAGTTCTTTCGTGCGAGTACATAAAACCGAGATTTGGTAAGATACCGCTTTCAGGATATAGGCAGCTTGATAAGCTGACGGAACAAAACGCCAAAAAAGGCATTGATATAGTATTTTTTCCGTTCAAGTGCGATGGCGAATATCAGTGGGGAGTTTATTTTGCGGACGTTGACCATAAGGAAGAAGTCGACAGAGTGTTTTCGTCAATGTATTTTGATGAAGTTAAGTTAAAGCCTTGCCCACGCACGCCGTATGAACAAGCGGAATTTTTACAGAACCGTAGGCAAGAGCTTTATAAAAAGATTGAAGAAATTGAGAGAGAGCTTTCAGAGCTCTGGGATGCGCAAAAAACCCAGTGTATGAAATTTTATCTAAAACTTCGTCAGCTTAGCGCTTATTTTGAAATAAAGGCCTATGCGGCAAAGTACCATGACAACTTTATACTTGTCGGCTGGGTGCCCAAGGAAGACCTCAAGAGTTTTGAAGAAAAAATTTCGAAAGTCAAGAATATTGAGTATACCACAGAGGAAGGAAAAAATATTTTAAATCATCTCCCGCCGGTAAAACTCAGAAATCGTAGGATTTTCAGACCGTTTGAGTTTTTCGTGGATACCTACGGAATGCCCTCATATAACGAGGTTGACCCGACAATGTTTGTAGCAATAACATATACGATTTTATTCGGAATAATGTTTGCGGATTTGGGACAAGGATTAATAGTTTCGCTTGTAGGATTTTTCATGTGGAAGTTCAAGAATATGAAACTGGGAAGAGCTCTCATACCGTGCGGAATATCTTCGGCGATATTCGGAACGCTTTTCGGGTCGGTTTTCGGATTTGAACACGCACTCGACCCATTTTATAAAGATGTTTTCGGGCTCAAAGAAAAACCGATAGAAGTTATGGAATCCTCGATGACGAACTACATAATATATTCGGCTGTGGGGATAGGCGTGTTACTTTTGGTACTCTCGCTACTTCTGGGTACATACTCGTCAATAAAACGGCGAAATTTCGGAGAAGCGCTGTTTAGTCCGAACGGACTTTGTGGGCTTGTGTTTTATTCCTCGGCAGTTTTCGCACTTGTTGATATGATAGTACTTCATACAGGCATTGTTTCAGGTTTGTTTTTGTTAGTTTTTATCGGGTTACCGTTAATAATTTTGCTTTTTAGTGAGATGCTTATCAAGCTGGTAAATCGAAAGCCTGATTGGAAACCCGAGAGCTGGGGCGATTACCTATCGCAGAGCTTTTTCGAACTATTTGAAATGGTTCTAAGTTACATGTCAAACACGATGTCGTTTTTGAGAGTTGGTGCATTTGTACTCGTCCATGCAGGTATGATGATGGTTGTTTTCACGCTTGCGGACATGGTTGGCGGCGGAGTTGGATACATTATAACTATGATTATAGGAAATATCATAGTTATCGCACTTGAGGCGCTTTTGGCGGGAGTTCAGGTGCTCAGACTTGAGTTTTATGAAATGTTCAGCAAATTCTTTGAAGGTCAAGGTAGACCGTATTCTCCGATTAAAGTTTCGGAGAGCTTGCAAAATGTTCATCAGTAGTTTATAATTATAATGTTTAATATATAAAAAAATAATTTTGGAGGTAATTATTATGTTTAGTTTGTATTTTATTATTCCGGCGATTTGTATTATTTTAAGTTCATGGTTGGCAGTCAAAGCGGTGAAAGGTGGAGTAAGTAAGAAAAAAGCGGTTGTGCTTCAAATGGTGAGTGTGGCTGCAGTGATGCTTGCTTGCCTGATTATGCCCGCAAAAGCAGCGGAAACATCAAATGAAACTTCAGCAAATACATCAGCAAGTCAGACATCTGAAGCTGCTGCGGCAAACGCAAATGCATATGGTATAGGCCTGATAGCTGCGGCGCTCGTTACCGGACTTTCAGGTATCGGCGGCGGTATAGCTGTTGCGTCGGCTGCACCTGCGGCAATTGCGGCAACTTCGGAGGACCCCAAAGCATTTGGTAAATCACTTATATTCGTTGCGCTTGGTGAAGGTATTGCGCTTTATGGATTGCTTATTTCGATAATGATATTCTCACAACTCGGACAATTACACGTTTAGGAGAATGCTTTATGCGTTTTGAACTTATAAGCAATAGTCGAGATGCGATAGTCGGGATGCGGCTTGCGGGAATTGTGGGGACGCTGGTGAGAACGGAAGAAGACGCCGAAAATGCGCTCGATGCAGCCGTAAAAAAAGAAGACGTTGCCATAATTCTCATAAACGAAGGTTTGGCGAATATGATACCCGAAACAGTTAATAAATTTAAAAATAACGGCGGCAGACCGCTCATCGTGGTAATACCTGATGGGAAATCGGAAGGTCGTGCGGCGGATTCGATTACTAATTATATCAATGAGGCGATTGGTCTCAAAGTATAGATAAAATATGGCGAAAGAGGGGGTTAGTATGCAGAAAAGCTATAAATCGAGCAACTTTTTAAAAGTCATCGATAAATATACAAAGAAACAGAAGTCAAAAATAACCGATGAGATTAAAGAGCATGAGGAAGCGGAGCTTAAAAAAGCGGAAGCTGAGATTATTGAAGACACAAATAATATGATTCAAAAAGAATTGCTTGCTATGAAAAATAAGATAGCAATTGAAATTTCGCATAAAGAACTTTATGAGCGTAAAAAACTTTCGCTTCGCCGTAAAGAAATGATGGAAGATATTTTCAGTGCATGTCGTGAAAAACTGCTTTCGTTCATGAATGATTCAGAAAAGTATGCAGATTATCTAAAAGACTGTGCAAAGGACATTTCTGAGGTTTTGATGCGTGGCGATACGGTTTTGTACGTTCGTGCGGAAGATATGAAGTATAGCGACGTAATTAAAGAAGCGTTTGGTGGGCAGTGCCGTATAGAAAGCGATGATAGCATACTTATCGGCGGCATAAGAGGTTACAGCGAAGTGCAAGGCCTTATTGCAGATGAAACTTTTGACGAAAAACTCAAAGAGCAAAGCGAATGGGCTGCGGAGACGTTTGGAATCCGCTTGGTTTAGCGTATAAAAAATTAAAATAGGAGGAAAAGTATCGACGGTTTTTAGTGCGGTCGAGCTTGTTTGACGGATATGAATGAGAATAATGTAATATATGGGATTAATGGACCTGTTGTAACCGTAAGAAACACGAAATCGTTTTCGATGATGGAAATGGTTTACGTCGGTAAAGACCGTCTAATAGGCGAGGTCATAGGAGTTAACGATGAACTTACTACAATACAGGTCTATGAAGAAACTACGGGGCTTAGACCCGGAGAGCCCGTTGAGGGTACCGGCGGAGCAATGAAAGTTTGCTTGGGACCGGGCATACTTGATAATATTTTTGACGGAATTGAAAGACCGCTTAAATCAATCGAAGAAAAGAGCGGTGTGTTTATAGCGAAAGGTTGTAGTGTTTCGCCGCTTGACGATGATAAACTTTGGGATGTTGAGGTATGCGTCAAAGTGGGCGACGTTTTGGAATCGGGAGCGGTTTATGCCACATGCCCTGAAACCTCGATAATTACGCATAAATGTATGGTACCTCCCGGTGTGCATGGAGAGGTCATTGAAGTGAAGCCGAGCGGAGAGTATAGACTAAATGACGTTGTTGTAAAAATAAGAGATGATAAAGGCAACATTCATGATTTAACGCTTTGTCAGTACTGGCCGATAAAAACTCCAAGACCCATAAAAAAGCGTTTGCCATGTACAATACCGCTTATTACGGGTCAGAGAATAATAGACACACTGTTCCCCGTGGCAAAAGGCGGAGCTGCGGCTGTGCCTGGAGGATTTGGTACAGGTAAGACCATGACACAGCATCAGCTTGCAAAGTGGTGCGACGCAGATATAATTGTGTACGTGGGCTGCGGTGAACGTGGTAATGAGATGAGCCAAGTAGTTGATGAGTTTTCTAAGCTTATTGACCCTAAATCAAATAAACCGATGACGGAAAGAACAGTACTTATAGCAAATACGTCAAATATGCCCGTGGCGGCTCGTGAGGCGTCAATTTATACGGGCATAACTCTTGCGGAATACTACAGAGATATGGGCTATGACGTTGCAATAATGGCGGATTCGACATCACGTTGGGCAGAGGCGCTGCGTGAGATTTCGGGACGCCTTGAAGAAATGCCCGCCGAAGAAGGATTTCCACCATATTTGCCGTCCAGACTTTCGGAATTCTACGAGAGAGCGGGACGTGTGGAAACACTTAATGAAAATAATGGTTCGGTAACGATAATCGGAGCAGTTTCGCCGCAAGGTTCAGATTTTTCGGAACCTGTTACGCAGAATACAAAAAGATTTGTACGTTGTTTCTGGGCGCTTGATAAATCGCTTGCTTATGCGAGACACTATCCTGCGATAAACTGGATAAACAGCTACAGTGAATACTTTGTGGATTTGGACAGATGGTACGCCAAGAACGCAGGCGAGTCATTCCTTAGATATAGAAGAAAAATCGCATCAATTTTGAGCGAAGAAGATAAGCTCATGGAGATAGTTAAACTGGTCGGCGCGGACGTATTGCCGGATGACCAGAAACTGATAATAGAGATAGCGAAAGTAATACGTGTAGGATTTTTACAGCAAAACGCATTCCACAAAGATGATACGTTTGTACCGCTGAAAAAGCAGAAAAAGATGATGAAAATTATACTTTATCTAAATAGAAAGGTACGCCAGTTGATAGCACAATCTGTGCCGATTTCAAGGGTTATCGAAACAGGAATTTTTGATAAGCTGACACGTATAAAGTATGATATTCCGAACGATAAATTGGAACTTTTTGCGGAATACAAAATTGAAATAGACGATATTTTCAATAAGATTATAGGCGAAAAAGTTTAGAAGACGGAGGTGAGATAATATGGTATTAAATTATGTTGGGCTCAAGGAAATAAGCGGTTCACTGGTAGTGCTGGAAGGCGTGGACGGAGTTTCCTATGAGGAAGTTGTAGATATAAAACTCGGAGAGGGTAATTACCGTAAGGGTAGAATAGTGCAAATTGACGGCGATAGAGTAGTCGTGCAGGTATTTGAGGGAACGAGTTCGGTTTCGCTTTCGAACACGCAAGTAAGACCAAAAGGGCACCCAATGGAAATAGCGCTTTCGCCTGAGATTTTAGGTCGAGTGTTTAATGGTTCGGGCGAGCCGATTGATAATTTGGGTAAAATATTTCCTCAAAAGAAGATGAATATCAATGGTACCCCGATAAATCCTATATCGAGGGTGTACCCCCAGAACTATATAAATACGGGTATTTCAACTATAGATACACTTTCAACGCTTATAAGAGGTCAAAAGTTGCCGATTTTCTCGGGCTCCGGTATGAAGCATAATGAACTTGCGGTACAGATTGCTCGTCAGGCAAAACTCTCGGACGGCGAAGAAAACAATTTGGCGATAGTGTTTGCAGCGATGGGTGTAAAAAATGACGTCGCAGAATATTTTAAGAGGCAGTTTGATGAATCTGGAGTAAGCGAAAGAGTTGTAATGTTTTTGAATCTTTCGAACGACCCTGTTATCGAGAGAATTCTGACGCCCAGATGTGCGCTTACCACGGCGGAATATTTGGCGTTTGAACTTAATATGCACGTGCTTGTAATTATGACGGATATGACGTCTTATGCAGAGGCGCTGCGTGAATTCAGCTCGTCAAAGGGCGAAATACCGGGCAGAAAAGGATATCCAGGATATCTGTATTCCGATTTTGCATCGCTGTATGAACGTGCGGGAATGGTAAAAGGTAAGACAGGTTCTGTAACCCAAATACCTATTTTAACGATGCCGAACGATGATATAACGCACCCGGTACCTGACCTTACGGGATATATAACCGAGGGGCAGATAGTTCTTGACCGAACTATGGATAGATGTGGAGTTTATCCGCCGATATCGGTTTTGCCGTCACTTTCAAGGCTTATGAAAGACGGTATAGGCGAAGGATTTACACGTAAAGATCATCCTGAACTTGCAAATCAGCTGTTTGCGTCATATGCGAAAGTACAAGACGCCAGAGCGTTGGCATCGGTCATAGGCGAAGAAGATTTGTCGCCAATCGATAAACTTTATATTGAATTCGGCAAAGCGTTCGAAAAACAGTTTGTAAATCAAGGCTTTAATGACAACAGACCGATAGAACGCAGTTTGGAACTTGGTTGGAGATTGTTGTCATCGCTCCCACGCACGGAACTTGATCGAGTCAGCGGACCCACCCTTGATGAGTATTATATCGATGATAAGGCGCTTTTGGAACGCAAGAATAAAGTTGACTTGATAGAGATAGAAAATCCCGATGATGCCGAAGATAATGATGACATCGATGACAATGACGATATAGATAACGATGAAAATTAATTATCGGGAGGTAGAAAATTATGTCAAATCAAATAGCTCCCACAAAAGGTAATTTAATGGCGACAAAGAAGTCGTATGACCTCTCAAAATTGGGGTTTGAACTCCTAGATAGAAAGCGTAATATTTTAGTGCGAGAGATGATGGCGCTTATCGAACGTGCGAAAGAAATACAAGATAAAATAGACGTAACTTATAAAAAAGCGTTTACCACGCTCAAAAAAGCTCATATAGCGTTAGGGGTTTGCGAAGAATTGGCGCAATCGGTACCCGAACAAACGGGACTTAATGTCACGTTCAGGAGCGTAATGGGCGTAGAGATACCGATAGTGCAATTTAATGAACAAGAGGAAACAGGAATACCGTTTGGGCTTTATAATTCCAATTCGGATTTAGATAAAGCATATTCGTGTTTCCGAGAGGTAAGCAGACTTACCGCAGGACTCGCAGAAGTTGAAACGAGTGTGTATTTGCTCGCTAATGCAATAAAAAAGACGCAAAAACGAGCTAACGCACTAAAAAATATAATGATACCGAAGTTCGAAGCGCAGATAAAAACTATAACCGAAGCTTTGGAAGAAAAAGAGCGAGAAGAGTTTTCAAGATTAAAGGTTATAAAGAACCAATCAAAATAAAATTTATTGCCAAGTAGTAGTTTTGCACTTGGCTTTTTTGTTTGCTTCAAAACATTATAAAGACATTAAGCCTCCCTTATTTTTTATGTTTTTATATAAAAAATACTTGACAAAGTATATATATAATATATAATAACCATATAAACAAATCCAAGGAGGTAATTATTATGGCATTTTCAATTACTAATGTAGGGAAGGCCAAGGGCGTACTAAAAAAGGTGAATTTTGATAAGGTAATTGTGGGTGGCAATAGCGCAAAGCTTTCTGTAAAAGCCGAGGAAGTACTGAAAGAAATTTTAATAAATGGTGAATATGAAATATTTGAAACACTTGATAAAGCAGGGCGACTTCTGAAAGAATCGCTTCTTACGAGAAGCACATCGCATAAAATATATGATTTTTCTTCTATTCAGTCAATATCATCACGAAATTTGCAACAGCTTTATAAATACGTTTTGGATAATAAATATGAAGATGTTTTTGATGACAAAGACAAACCTATTGCGGTATTGGATAAATCCAAAATGAAGGAACTCGATGCCTTGAGCAAAAAACTGGCAAAATCCCTAAATGCTGCTATAAAGGTAATCAAAAACAACCCACCGCTACTTAATTTGGTGGAGCAAGATTTAAAAAGCATTGGTTCAAATTCCGCAGTATTTGATAAATTAAAATCTAAGTTACCTAAAGATGTGGGCATTTTGAAATTAAAAAATTATAAAGATGCGGCGGGGCATAATGGTATTGACAAACGATGGTATTCTTCGGAACATGATAGAAATATTGCAGATGCTAAAGACATAGCAAGGAATCATATGGTAGGTGATATTTTAAATAAAAAAGTTGCCATAACTTTAGCTTCTGCTTCATTAGCCACTATGGTGACGGCAACAGCTCTGGAGTTACTGGGCACCGGAGCTGTCGTGACCGCCGGAGTAGCTTTGTTCGGAGCGGGTCTTGTTATAATCTTACCCGCTGTGGCAGCACTTCTTATAGGTATGATTATTTTTGAAAGTAAAGAGGAAAGATTTGGCACCATCGCTGCAAAAAAAGAATTAATCAAAATAAATGATGAGGTTACAAATGCGCTTAAATGCCTTAACAAAGCCGCTGATTTGGTGCGCAAGAACGTCAAAACTACAACGCCTGAAGGCAATCAAGAACCACAACCGACCGATGATCAGAAAACCGTTTTAAAATCTTTTGTGGAAGAGCAAAAGAAATTATGGAAGCCATATACAACACCCCAAGGTCGTGAATACAATAAAACCGAGAAAGATAAAGAAAAAGGTACGCATAAAACAGGTTTGATAACCGTGAAAGACGTAAAGACCGGTACTATCGGTAAGATGAAGGAAGGAATCTCGAAAACCTGGGTGGAAATGTCTCTCGATATTTGAAAGTCATCAAAAAACAATCAAGATAAAGTTTATTGCCGAGTGTAGGTTTGCACTCGGTATTTATTTGTCAAATTTTATTTAGAAATTTATAACAATTTTTTTGAATTCTTAGTTGACTTATTAATTGATTGGTACTACTATATCCTTGTATTACTATTTTCTACAATAGGGGGATTTATAATGGACGAGAGAGAAAGCGGTTTATTCCGAAAAAGCACTTTGGAGAGGGTGTCTTCTCCCGAACAGCTCAACGAGTACATTAAGGTCAACAACCCGAGCTTGATTCTTATGCTTGTCGGACTATTTGTAATTGTCATTTCGGGGTTCATATGGATGTTTTCGGGCGGCATACCCGAAACTGTAAACTTGAACGGCGTCATAATTGAAGAACCCGGCAGACCACAGGAAGTTTGCTGTTATGTGCCCATAAGCACCAGCAAAAGGCTCAAAGAGGGTATGGATGTTCAAATTTCACCCGATTATGCCGGCAGGGAAGAGTACGGTTACGTTAACGGGAAAATAACTTCTGTGGGCAAAGACGTTGTTACAAGCGAGTATTTACAGGCGAATTTTGAAAATCCGCAAGTAGTACTTCCCGCAGTGCAGATGGCGGCCAAGGAAGGTAATGTGGTTGAAATTCGCATGAGCGTCGGCGAGTGGTCGAACGAGAAAGGTAAACAAATTACGCTGAGCGAAGGTGCCAATTGTACCGTGCAGGCCGTGGTAGGAGAAACGAAAGCGTATCAATTCATAATTAATTCATAAGGAGGCGTTTTGCATGAAAAAAAAGGTAAAAGTGCCTATAGTCATGCAAATGGAAGCGCTTGAATGCGGCGCTGCGTGCCTTTGTATGATAGCGGCATATTACAAAAAATGGATACCTCTTACGCAAGTTCGTGCGGATTGCGGTGTATCTCGTGACGGAAGCGTTGCGAAAAATATACTCAATGCAGCACGTTCGTACGGATTTGAAGCTGCGGGATATAAACTCGAACCCGATGCGATTGAAGCCTTACCATTTCCGATGATAATTCATTGGAATTTCAACCATTTTGTGGTTCTTTGTGGGATTGACAGAAAAAAAGGAAAGGTTTATCTAAACGACCCCGCAAGAGGACGAGTCACGGTGAGTATGCAGGAGTTTGACGAGTCGTTTACAGGTATTGCGCTTACAGCTGTACCAACAGAAAACTTTAAACCCGAAGGTAAACCGAAAAGTGTGTGGAGTTTTGCCAAACGCTGCTTAAAAGGAGCATTATTGCCGTTTGTATTGGCAGTAGTGCTGAGCATTGTAGGCATGGTCATAGACTTAACTTCGCCAATATTCCAAAAAGTCTTTATTGATAAACTCCTTTCAGGCAAAAACCCTGAATGGTTATATCCGTTCTTGGGAATTATGATAGCTGTGCTGGCAGTGCAGGTTCTGGTGGGTATAATCGAGTCAATATACTGGCTGAAAATACGGGGGAAATTTGCGCTTACGTCAAGTGCGGAATTTATGTGGCACGTTTTAAGACTTCCGCTGGAATTTTTCTCACAAAGAAATGTCGGTGATGTGGTTTCACGTCAGAATTCAACCGGCACCATAGCGCTGACTCTCATAAATAAGATTGCCCCGCTTTTGGTAGGAGCAATTCAGATTGTACTATACCTCTTTTTGATGGTGAATTATAGCCTTGGGCTTACGATTATAGGGCTTCTGGCGGTAGTAATGAATATGTTTGTGGCAAGATATGTATCCGACAAAATGCTTGACTACCAAAGGGCATCAATCTCAAACCAAGGTAAACTTACAAGCGTAACGTATGCCGGATTTGAAATGATAGAGACAATAAAATCAACAGGTGCCGAAAATGGGTATTTTGAGCGCTGGGCAGGGTATTACACAAAACAAAATAATGCCAATGCGCAGATTTCAAAGTTTACGCAGTATGTTTCCATGATTCCGGGTTTGATTAAAGCTATAACGGATATCATAATCCAATTTTCAGGTATATATCTAATCATGCAAGGACAATTCACGATTGGTTCGTTTATGGCATTCACGGGATTTTTAGGGCGCTTCCTAAGTCCGGTGCAAGGTTTTATAGACGTGTATCAAAGTTATATCGGAATGCGCTGCGATATGGAGCGTGTGGACGATGTTTTGGAATACCCGACTGATGTCCATGAATTCAAAAATGTTGATTTGAAAGACGATCGTAAGCTTCTTGGTGAGGTTGAAGTTAAAGACGTCACGTTCGGTTACGGTAGGCTTTCAAAACCGATACTTTCGAATTTTAGCATGAGCTTAAAGCCGGGACAGTGGGTTGCAATCATAGGCGGAAGCGGCTGCGGAAAATCTACGATTGCCAAGCTTGTAACAGGGCTGTATAAACCTTGGAGCGGTAGTATCACTTTTGACGGTAAAAAGAAAGATGAAATTGACCCATATAAGTTTCATAGTTCGCTTGCCATGGTTGACCAGGAAAAAGTAATGTTCCACGATACGATTAAAAACAATATAACAATGTGGGATAGTTCAATTGAAGATTTTGCGGTAATGATGGCTGCCAAAGATTCGGATATACATGAGGCAATAATTACAAGACCTGACGGATATAACCACGTTCTTACGGAAGGCGGAAAAGATTTTTCGGGCGGGCAGTGCCAAAGGATAGAAATAGCCAGGGCGCTCGCACAAGAACCGACAATTATAATTTTAGACGAAGCAACATCGGCGCTTGACGCCAAAACTGAAAACAAAGTAATGCAAAATATTCGAAAAGCAGGCTGTACGTGTATAGTAATTGCGCATAGGCTCTCCACAATACGTGACTGCGATGAGATAATCGTGCTTGATAAAGGCGAGGTTGTCGAGCGGGGTAAACATGATGAGCTTATGGCGCTTGGCGGCAAGTACAAAGAGCTTGTAATAACAGAATAGGGGGGTGGCAAAGATATGAAACTGGATTATTTTGAGAGTCAGATAAATCAGAGAAGGCGCAGTGATGATGAAAAATTTCAAGGTGCATTTTCAGATTTGCTTTCGATAATAGGTATAAACACTCCAAAAGCGGCAATGCAGGCGAGAGGTGCTGTTGCTGAGATTCTTAGCGCACTTGGTAAAGATGTGCCGGATGTGCCGGATAATATTTCGGATTTGGATTCTCAGCTTGAATATATGCTAAGGCCTTCACAGACCATGCGCAGACGTGTGGAGCTCAAAGGCGAGTGGTGGAAAGACGCTACGGGGAGCTTTCTTGGCAGCACGAAAGACGGGAATATAGTTGCAATTGTTCCGGGTCGTTGGTCGGGATATGAGTATACGGACAAAAACGGCAAAAGAGTAAAAATCAATAAAGAAACGGCCAAAAATATAAATGTTGATGCATTTTGTTTTTACGTGACATTCCCGCTCGATTCACTTAAGATAAAAGATATGGTCAAATTCATGTTTGCCACTCTTTCAAAAGCAGACATAGCTTTTATAGTTTTCATAACGTTCATAGGGCAAGTTATAGCAATGATTTCGCCATACATCACAAAGATTATTTACGATAATATCATACCTTCGGGAAGTACCGGACTTATTTTGCCGATAGCAACGTTTTTAACGGGCGTTACACTCGGTACGATGATTATAAGTCTTACAAAAAGTATAATTATGTATCGTTTTCAAAGCAGAATGTCACTTACGGTAAACAGTGCAATAATGATAAGATTTTTCAGTTTGCCGACTAAATTCTTTAAACAGTACACGGCCGGTGAACTTGCAAGCAGAATCGGATATATTTCGCAGCTTTGCCAAATGACGATAAATGCAATAATTTCAACATCGCTCACGACTGTATTTTCGCTGATGTATATCCCGCAAATGTATCAATTTGCGCCGTCATTGGTAGTTCCGTGTATATCCGTACTGATGATTTCGATTACTTATACGGCATTTATGACATTTTATCAGCAAAAGATTTATAAGAAAAAATTAAAACTTTCTCCAAAACTTGATTCTCTTACATTTGCACTGTTTGGAGGAATGCAGAAAATAAAAGTAAGTGGAGCGGAAAAAAGAGCTTTTGCCAAGTGGGCAAACAGCTATTCGGAAATAGAAAAACTAGACTATTCGCCGCCCCTTCTAATAAAAATCAACTCAATAATAAGCCTAATTATTTCTACCGCAGGGCTCTTGTTTATTTATTATTTTGCTGTTACAAGCGAAGTAGGGCGTTCAAATTACCTTGCGTTTAACTCGGCTTACGGTCAAGTTAGTGCGGCAATAACCACACTTAGCGGAGTAGCACTTCAATTTGCAAATTTAGGCCCTATTTTAGAGATGATAAAACCCGTACTGGAGCAAAAACCTGAAGCCAGCTTAGATAGAAAAATACCTCAGTCTCTTTCGGGCGATATAGATATAAGCAACGTAACGTTCAGATACACCGAAAACGGTCCGAAGATTTTGGATAATATAAGTTTAAAAATCAAAAAAGGCGAGTATTTGGGTATTGTAGGAACGACGGGTTGCGGAAAATCCACACTTATGAGAGTAATGCTTGGGTTCGAAACACCCGAAAAAGGTGCGGTTTATTATAATGGAAGAGATTTAGCCACACTCGATCTCAGGGCCGTACGTCAAAGAATAGGCGTAGTTATGCAAAACGGTTCGCTGTTTCCGGGTGATATATTCTCGAACATAATAGTTTCATCACCGTGGAAAACGATGGATGATGCATGGGAAGCGGCACGTTTGGCAGGCATAGAAGAGGATATAAAAGCAATGCCTATGGGAATGCATACAATGATTTCGGAAGGAGCAGGCGGCTTATCCGGAGGGCAAAAACAGCGCCTTATGATAGCGAGAGCTATTATAGCAAAGCCTTCCATACTCTTTTTTGACGAAGCAACTTCGGCGCTTGATAATATAACGCAGAGCCACGTTGCGCAGAGTATTTCAAGTCTAAATAGTACTCGTGTTGTTATAGCTCACCGGCTTTCTACGATTAAAAATTGCGATAGAATAATAGTTCTCGATAAAGGAAAGATAGCCGAATCAGGAACATACGATGAGCTTATGGAACAAAAAGGAAGATTCTATGAGCTGGCGATTAGACAGGTAGTTGATAATAAAGCATAGCAAAATTAAAGAGCCTCGGATTTTTCCGAGGCTTTATTGTGTGTTTTTTTATTTTTTAAAACGGTGTTTTATTCGGCAGTTTACCCCTAAGAAAAAGCCCCCGCTAAGCTGCGGGAGCTGTGGTGACTGTGGTTGTTTTAGTGCTTTGCACCGTAGCGTTTTGGCTTTGTGTTTGTGCCTGGGTGCTAGCAATTTCAGTTTTAGCCGTCGATTTTGTTTCGGCCTGTGCGGTGCTTTGCTTAGTAGTGTTTTGTTTTGTGGTTTGATCTGTTCTTCTGGCGTTGGTTTTTGGTGTGGCGCTTTCGCTTTTTGAGGAAGAACTTTTGCTTTGAGGTGCACTTTCTGCGCTTTTTGTGCTATACGTTTCAGCTTTTATTTTAGGCTGCGAATCCGGGTCGGGTTCGTATATAAAGTTGTAAATGTCCTGTTTCGCTTTTGCGGTGTTGTTTATTACGAGCACCATTTTCCCCGAATAGGTCTCATTTCTAACGTTGTCGTCGGTCGGCAATCTGAACTCCTCGACGGGATATTTAAGGTACGTCATGGCATGCGTGGCCATTCTGCTGACCTCGTTTGTTTTAAAGTTTGTGGTAACAAGAGGCCCGATTTGCGCCAAAACTTCGGTTATTTGAGCCAGGTTTGCGGATTTCATTTGAGTTACCAAGGCTTTGAGAAGATTTCTTTGCCTGCTTGTACGGTCGTAGTCCGAACCTATACTGTTTCTGTCTCTTGAATAGTGCAGCGCTTGTAGCCCTGTGAGGTGCTTTACCCCCGAACCTCGGAGCGTGTTTTTGTCTTGGGAATATTTATTTATGTATGCGCACTCATCGGCCGTGAGTTCCAAATCTACGCCGCCCAATATGTCTATTATCTTGAGGAATCCTTCAAAATCCACAACGGCATATCTGTCAACTAGGATTCCAAAGTTTTTGGCGATGGTTTCGATTGTGAGCTGTGGCCCTCCAAAAGCGTACGAGGCATTGAGTCTATCTTGACCGTGCCCGGGGATTGTAACCCAGAGGTCACGCATGAGAGAAGTGAGCTTTATTTTTTTGTGCCTTGCGTCGAGCGAGAGAAGTATCATTGAGTCGCTTCGCCCGCCGTCGCCTACTGACATTGAATCGCTGCCTATCAAAAGCACGTTCAAAACCATGGAGTCACTGACGAGGTCATCTTGTTCCTCTAAAACTACGGGATTTCCGTCATAATTGAAAGAATGAAGTGTTTTATATGCATAAAGCATAAGGCATCCGATAATTCCAAGCATCAAAAAGAAAGTGAAAGTAAATACTTTTGTCCAATTCACCTTATTTACAAACTTGTCTTTTTTGCGTTCGGAAGAATATATATCGACGTAACTCTTTTTCGGTTTTTTGTCTTCACTGCTGTATATATCATCATACTCATCGTGACGAAGCTTTGACTTATATCCGTTTTTATCGCTGTATTTGTACTTCATTTTTCCCCCCATAGCATTTAAAATTTTGAAAATTCAAAATATTTTCCCACAAATTTACATTATAAAATATAGTTGCTGAAAAATCAACAACTATATGTCGGAATATACAATTTAAAGCATTTCTTTGATGCGCAGTTTTAAGTATTTCAAGTTTTCTGAGATTTCAACAGGTAAATCTTTTCCAAACTGTTCGTAATAGCTTTCTAGATCGGCAGTTTCTTTTTCCCAAAGGTCTTTGTCGATGCTCAAAAGATTGGTAAGCTCTTCTTTAGAAACCTTCGTTCCTTCAAGATTTATATCATCTTCGGTCGGCATAAATCCGAGAGCGGTTTTGTGAGCCTCTTTTTTGTTTTCGCAGCGGTCTAAAATCCAGTCGAGAACTCTCAGATTATCGCCAAACCCGGGCCAAATGAATTTCCCTTCGCCGTTGGTTCTGAACCAGTTTACGTTGAAAATTTTAGGTGCTTTTTCGCCGAGCAAATTACCCATTTTAATCCAGTGGGCGAAGTATTTCCCCATGTTATATCCGCAGAAAGGTTTCATTGCCATGGGATTGTGACTAAGTACACCGACTTTGCCCGTAGAAGCCGCAGTGCTTTCGGAGGAGACGGCAGAACCACAAAATACACCGTGAGCCCAATCAAAGGATTCATAAACAAGAGGCGTGGTGTGAGCTCTTCTGCCACCGAAAATTATCGCTGAAATCGGTACTCCTTCAGGATTATTGAATTCAGGGCTAAGGCACGGGCAATTCGTCGATGGAGCGGTAAATCTGCTGTTAGGGTGAGCGCCTTTGGTTTCTGCTGTTTTTCCGTTCCATTTGTTTCCCAGCCAATCTATGGCGTTTTCGGGAGCGTCGCCGTCAAGGCCTTCCCACCAAACAGTGTTGTCGTCCAAGTTTTGTACAACGTTCGTAAAGATAGTATTTTTCTGTACGGTTGCGAGAGCGTTCGGATTTGATTTTTTGCTCGTGCCTGGAGCTACGCCGAAGAAACCGTTTTCGGGGTTTACAGCCCAAAGTCTGCCGTCTTTACCGATTCGAAGCCAAGCTATGTCATCGCCAACGCACCAAACTTTATAGCCTTTTTTCTTGTAGTATTCGGGCGGAATAAGCATGGCAAGGTTAGTTTTACCGCAAGCTGACGGAAATGCCGCACAAATATATTTTGTTTCTTCGTTCGGTCTTTTTACGCCTAAAATTAGCATGTGCTCTGCCATCCAGTTTTCTCTTTCGCCCATATATGAGGCGATTCTCAGCGCAAAACACTTTTTACCGAGAAGTACATTCCCGCCGTAGCAAGAATTTACGGAAATTATTGTATTGTCTTGCGGGAAATGGCACACATAGCGATTATCTTCGTCTAAGTCGCACGAGCAGTGAAGCCCTCTGACCCAGTTATTGCTGTCACCGAGGGAATCCCAAATTTTTTGTCCGACTCTCGTCATAATCGCCATGTTTAGAACGGTATAGATAGAATCGGTAAGCTCGACGCCTATTTTTGAAAACTTAGACTCAGTCATACCCATTGAGTAGGGGATAACATACATGGTTTTGTTTTCGTAGCTGTTTTTTGCGATGCCCAAAACTTTATCATAAGCAAATTCGGGGTCCCACCAATTATTTGTCGGGCCTGCTTCTTCTTTGGTCGGCGTGCATATGTATGTTCTGTTTTCGGCTCTTGCCACGTCATTTGGATTGGTCCTTCTTAGGTAGCAGTTTGGAAGTTTTTCCTCGTTTAGCTTAATAAGTTCGCCACTTTCGCAAGCTTCTTTTCTGAGCTGTTCGAGCTGAGCTTCTGAGCCGTCTATCCAGACAACGTTTTTTGGGTTTACAATTTTTTTCATTTCTTCTATCCATTTTATAACGGACTTATTTTTCGTCATGATTTTAAACTCCTTGTGTATAATGTTTTTTCTTTTTAATATTAATATAAGTATATCAGAAAAATTCAGATATTACCACCCCGATATTACGGAAGTATAATGTAGATATTAAATATTAAAATCTATTTATCTGAATGATAGTATGGCACGTTCAATAAATTGCGATAATAACATTTATGTTGACAATCAGATGATAACGAGGCATAATCAATATTACAAAGCTACTATTATTTAAAAAGCGTATATAATTAATTTGTATTTAAACTATAAATTGGTATATAGTGGTAATAAAAATGAATTTTTGATACAATATATAAAAATAAAATGAAAGGGTGGAGGCAAAAATTAAGGGCCCCTGTATATTCTATGTTAAATGTGTATGGGAGTTTCTTAGGAGTGCCTGAGTAATATGGAAAAAGTAGAGTTTGAATTTGAGTTTAAGAACGAGCATGGACTTCATGCGAGACCTGCGGGTGAGCTTGTAAAAGAGGTTAAAGAAAACTTGACTTCTGATGTTACTATTGAGGTTCCTGAACTTAATAAAACCGCAAAAGCCGACAAACTTTTTACGCTTATGGGTTTGGGAGTAAAGAAAGGCGAAAATGTAAAAGTCATTGTGGAAGGCGAGAATGCCGCTGAAGATGCCGAAAAATTGAAAATATTTTTAACTGAGAAATTTGCGCCCGAAAGTGAAGCGCCTGTGAGAATTTTAGACGAAGAAGACGGTGATATGCAAGAGGGCGTAAAAATTTCAGAGGAAGACAGTAATATTCAGGAGAATGTGGAGCTTTTATGATAATTATAAACGGACTCGGCGTTTCCGAGGGCATAGCGATGGGAAAACTGTCGCTTAGGAATATAAATCGGCCGAATATATCCAAAATGTATATCGAGGATATAGATGCCGAAATAGAGCGATATTTTGCAGCAAAAAATCAGGCATATAAAAAACTTGATGAAATGTACGAAAGCGCTTTGAAACACTGCGGAGAGCGTGAGGCAGAGCTTTTTGAGGTACATAAGATGATGATTGAAGACGATGATTATCAGGAGAGTATTTTAAGTCTCATAAAGAGTGAACATCATAACGCAGAATACGCAGTAAAAGCCACGTCAGGCAAATTTTTTGATATGTTTTTGAATATGGATGACGATTATATGAAAAGCCGTGCCGAAGATGTCAGAGCGATTTCACGTATGCTGGTGGACTCTTTGATAGGCGGCGATATCGATGGCATGAAAGATATTGAACCGGGTTCAATTGTGTTTGCGGAAGATATAAGCCCCGGGGAAATATCAAAATTCAAGCAAAGGGGAGCAGCGGGCCTTATTGCATCGGCAGGTTCAAAAAATTCTCATGCATCAATACTTGCGAGAGTTATGGGTATACCCACGATAGTCGGTATAGGTGACGGAATAAAAGAAGAGTTTTGTGGCAAGCATGTAATATTAGACGGTTCAAGCGGAGAAATTTACATAGAACCCGATGAAAAAACTCATAAAAATTTCATTATAAAAATTGAAACCACTAAGAATCAAAATATGCAGCTGCAGAAATATAAGGGCAAAGAGAGTATTACAAGCGGCGGCAAAAAGATAGATGTGTACGCAAACATGAATAATCCGAGCGAACTTTCGGAAATACTCATGAGCGACGCCGAGGGGATAGGACTTTTTAGGACAGAATTTTTGTATCTCGGCAGGGATTCGTATCCGAGCGAAGAGGAGCAGTTTCAGATTTATAAAAATCTCGGAATGAATATGAACGGCAAGAAAGTAATAGTACGCACGCTTGACATAGGTTCGGATAAGCAGGAAAAATATATGAATTTCCCGAAAGAAGAAAATCCCGCACTGGGGTACCGGGGTATAAGAGTTTGCCTAAATAACCCCGAAATTTTTAAAACTCAGCTAAGGGCTATTTATAGGGCTTCGGAGTATGGTAACTTTTCAATAATGTTTCCGATGATAATCTCGGTTGATGAGATTCGAGAGGTTAAGAAGTTGGTTCTGGACGTCAAACAAGAACTCTCTGAAAAGGGTATTAAATTTAATGAGAATGTTCCGTTGGGTGTAATGATAGAAACTCCGGCAGCAGCGATTTTGAGTAGTGACTTAGCGGATGAAGTACAGTTTTTCAGTATAGGGACGAACGATTTGACACAGTATACGCTGGCGCTTGACAGGCAAAACAGCATGGTTGGAAATAAATTTAACAGTAATAGTGAAGCGGTTATCAGGTTTATAGAGATGATAGTGAAAAATGCGCACGCCAAAAATATACCCGTTGGAATTTGCGGCGAAATGGCTAGTGATAAAGATATTACAGAGCAGCTTTTGAACCTTGGAATAGATGAACTTTCGGTTTCTCCGAAATCCGTCTTGGCAATACGTAAAAACGTCATTTCATCAAATGCAAAATAAATAGTTAAGGAGAGAAATTAAATTGAGTAACACAAAAAAGATGATGTCACCGCAAAACGGCAGAGTAACCACGGTCCTTGAAATACCCGATGAGGTATTTTCGGAGAAAATATTAGGTGATGGTGTGGCAATTATTCCCACAAGCGATGAGATTGTTTCGCCGGTAGACGGTGAGATAATTCAAATAGCCGAAACAGGGCACGCTTTTTGCATAAGGTCAGATGACGGTGTAGAAATTTTAATTCACGTCGGAGTTGATACGGTAAGCCTCAAAGGCAGAGGATTTGTTTCACTTGTAAGTGTAGGGCAAAAAGTTGAGGCAGGAGAACCTATTGGTACCGCTGATATCGAGATGATAAAAGAAAACGGATATCCCACTCATACGGCTATGCTCATAACAAATATGGGCGTGATAGAAGACATGGAAGTGCATTCGGGATATGCCGAAGCGGGGAAAACTGTGGCTTTATCATACAGCTTAAAATAAATTGATTTTTTACTTGATTTAATTTCATAAATTGTATATAAAGTGATTGTACCCATAAAATATAATTTGAAAGCGGGGATTTATTGATGGAATCTACTTCCACAAGTAAGAAAGGTTTAAAAAGTTGGTTTGAAGCGTGTTTTAGCACACTGCAAAAAATCGGAAAAGCGTTTATGTTTCCGATAGCGCTGCTACCCGTAGCGGGGCTTTTGCTGGGGATTGGTGCGGCATTTACGCAGCCTCAGATGATTAGTGCTTATGGACTCGAAAATATCCTCGGGGAAGGCACATTTTTAAACGCAGTTTTAATGATAATGAAAAATACGGGAGATATAATTTTTGCGAACTTGCCCATAATCTTTGCTGTGGGTATCGCACTCGGAATGGCGGGTCAAGAAAAAGGTGCTGCGGCGCTCTCGGGTGTAATAGCGTTTTTGATTATGCACGAAACCGTTCATACTTTGCTAATGGTCACAGGTAAGCTCGAACGAGGAGCCATGCTCGAAGGTACGGTTGCAAGCGTTTGCGGTATAACTTCTCTTGATATGGGAGTTTTCGGCGGTATTTTGGTAGGACTCGGTGTTGCATATCTTCATAATAAGTTTTATAAAATTAAGTTACCTACGGTTGTTTCATTTTTTGGCGGAATTAGATTTGTGCCCATAATTTCAGCATTTGCATACATTTTGGTGGGCGCGGCGATGTTTTTCGTCTGGCCGGTAGTGCAGGTTTGGATGCATGATGCAGGTGCACTTGTTTTACAGTCAAAATATATAGGTACGTTTATCTACGGAATTATTGAAAGAGCCCTTATCCCTTTTGGGCTTCATCACGTGTTCTATACGCCTTTCTGGTATACAAATCTCGGAGGAATGGAAATTGTCGACGGTACGCTTGTATCGGGCGCACAAAATATATTCTTCGCACAGCTTGCTTCACCAAATGTATCCAGATTTAGTGTGGATGCGGCAAGATTCATGACAGGCAAATTCCCGTTCATGATTTTTGGACTCCCCGGTGCAGCGCTTGCGATGTATTCCACAGCAAAATCCAATAAGCGTAAAATCGTTGGAGGCCTTCTCCTTTCGGCGGCGATTACAGCGATGCTTACCGGTATAACGGAACCGCTCGAATTTACATTCTTGTTTGTTGCTCCGATGCTCTACGCTGTACACTGCGTTTTTGCGGGACTTTCATTTATGCTCATGCACATTTTGAATGTCGCAGTCGGAATGACTTTCTCAGGCGGAATAATTGACTTAATTCTTTTTGGAGTTATTCAAGGAAATGCAAAAACAAACTGGATTTATATCATACCTGTCGGAATAATATATTTTGCACTTTACTATTTCGTGTTTAAATTTGCTATTAAGAAGTTCAATTTAATGACCCCCGGTCGAGAAGAAGATGAAGTGGAATCAAAGCTTTTCACACGTAAAGACTATGATGCGGCTAAAAAATCAGGTACATCAGAGCTCATTTTGGAAGGTCTCGGAGGCTTGGATAATATTGAAGATTTAGATTGCTGCGCAACAAGACTTAGAGTGAAAATCAAAGATGCGGAGAAAATTGATAGTGATATTCTTAAGAGAAGCGGAGCTGCGGGAGTAATCAAGAAAGGCGAAGGTGTTCAAGTTGTTTACGGCCCGAGAGTAACAGTTATCAAGAGTGAACTTGAGGATTATATCCAGTCTTTGGCAAAGTAAATTTGAATTTTGTGATAAAAAGCCACTCGTAATGGGTGGCTTTAGAATTTTGATTTTCATGAGTCGTAATTGAAACATAAATTATTTAAAAAAGGCTTGTATAAATTCCAATTTGTGATAAAATATAATTGTCAAGGACGCATAGCTCAGCTGGTTAGAGCGTTCGCCTCACACGCGAGAGGTCAAGGGTTCGAGTCCCTTTGTGTCCACCAAGACTTTCCTATACGAACATTTTAGTTTCGTGTAGGTTTTTTTATTTTATGTTTTTCACGGTTTTGACAAAATATAATCTTTCAAGCTAAAAATCCTATTAAAAGTTACGCTTTTTTTAAGGTTACCTTAAATTTTATATTTTTTCATAAAAATGCTTGACAACTCGTTTTTGTACTGTATATAATGGACACAATACTAAAGGCGTAAGCCATAAGTATAATATTTTTAAGGAGATGTATTAATATGGCAAATGATAAGATTAAAAGTGTTAACACAAAGGAACTGCAAAATTTTGAGAAGGCGTTGCCGCCAGTTTTTGCTGCGAGCGACACGAGAAAGCTTGTTAAAGCTGCTTCGAAAGGAAACTTAGAAGAATATAAAGACGCTTTAAAAAATTACAAGTGGAAATTTACGAGAGACTATAATGTGGTGCTTGTAATTCTTTCAGTAATTGTGGTTGCTGCCCAGGCGATTAATAACCACCCGAAGTACCAGGAAAGTGATGAATACAAAAAACTATCCGAAAAAGACAAGAATGCCCTCAATAAAAAAATTGACGATTTAAAGCGTCGGTTGGATGATTTATTAGCTGGCTCTGGTAGTAGAAGATTGCTAGAAGTGTTTAAACTGATTGGAAGTGGCAAAGGAACGCAGTTGAGAGCGGATCTAAACACTTTTGCTAAATACAGAGAGTTGGTAGAAACATTATCAGAGGATAACAAATATGGGCAGATTGACAATCCATTGATCGAACGTGCCAGTAAAATTTCTAGATGGGTGGTAAACAAAAAGTATGTTAACAATAAATTATTACCATATGTGACAAAACTTCTGGGTAGTAAATTTGCCAGTGCGCTCAGA
>JAUNIE010000011.1:0-27899 GCA_030523605.1 Clostridia bacterium
AAAACAGTTAAAATCAAAACTCCCATCATAAAACCTCACTCCTCAATAATTTATAAATTCATTAATTTTAAAAATCTCTGATAACGCTATTTACTGCATCTACCAATAGTTTGATTGTTTTTTCTCTTTCAGATGCGCTGTTTGCCTTTGCCATAAGATAAAATTTTATTTTTGGTTCCGTACCTGATGGTCTGACTATAATCTTCATGCTGTTTTCCAAATCGAATTCCAAAACATTGGATTTTAGTACGCCTTTGGAATTCAAATAATCTTTTTTGCTTTTGATTTTGCATATTCCGATACTGCTTAAACTTTCTTTTCGGAAATAATTCATTATATCTGCTACCACTATTTTGGAATTGATTTCTTTGAGATTATAACTAAGCGTTTTTTCACCAAAATAGCCGTATTTTGCATAGAGCTCCGAAAGAATCTCCACCAAATTTTTCCCAAAATTTTCCTTGTAGTATGCTACCGCTTCACACATAAGCAGTGACGCAGAAACAGCATCTTTATCACGAACATAGCTCCCACAAAGATATCCATTGCTTTCTTCAAAACCAAATAGATAATCATCGGCACGGTCAGAGTTTTCCAATTCGGCAATTTCATGAGCTATATTTTTAAACCCCGTCAAAACATTCCTCACTTCAAGCCCGTAAGCCCCGGCAATCTCATCGGTCATCATTGTACTTACAATAGTTTTAACTATCACGCCGTTTTTGGGCAAAGTATTTGTATTTTTTCGGCTTTCCAAAACGTAATTTGCAAGAAGTATCCCTATTTCGTTTCCGCTGAGAAGTCTATATTCACCATTATCATTTATGCAGCACCCAAGCCTGTCCGCATCGGGGTCGGTTGCCAAAATCAAATCAAAATTTCCCGGTTTTGCAGCCTTCAAAGCTTCATCAAATGCCGAAATATTTTCGGGGTTGGGATATGGGCAAGTCGTAAAATTCTCATCGGGATTTTCCTGAGATTTCACAACCGATAAATCACTGATTCCCACCATTTCCAGAGTTTTACGCACAAATTTGTTTCCTGTACCGTTTAGAGGTGTATAAAGCACTTTTATACCGCTTAGAGAAACAGTTTTAGAGCGATATTTCAAAACCTCATTTATATACTTTGCTTGCAAAGCTTCATCTGTGAAATTAATCATGCCACTATTAATCCCTACAGAAAATTCCATACGTTTTATGTCCCCAAACATATCAACCATCCGGATATATTCATAAACTCCACTTGCGAACTGCTCATTCATCTGTGCGCCGTCACTGCCGTAGCATTTATATCCGTTATATTCGGCCGTATTATGGCTCGCCGTTATCATTATGCCTGCATGTGCTTTCAAACTCCTTACCAAATACGACAAAAACGGCGTGGGTGTAAGTTCTTTAGTGATATAAGATTTGATTCCGTTAGCTGCCATTACGCACGCCACTTCTTCTGCAAATATTTTTGAATTCCTCCGGCAATCATAAGAAATCGCAACAGATGGCGCCTCATGATTTTTATTCAGGTAATTTGCAAGCCCTTGCGTTGCTTTGCGGACTGTATAAATATTAATCCGATTATTCCCGGCTTCCATGATACCTCTGAGTCCTGCGGTTCCAAATTTAATATCCTCACCAAATCTATCTTCAATCTCACGTTTATCGTCTTCAATCGAAATAAGCTCATTTTGTGTAGCTTTGTCGCTTACATTTTTAATCCATAAATTAAAGTTTTCTTCGGCTTTATTCAATTTAAAAATCCCCCTAAAATTAGTCATCAAGGGAATTTTAACACATTACAAAATACTGTTCAATGAACTTTTTATTCAGACGAGAGCGCAAAAATAAAGTGCTTTTTTTATCTTATTATAAATTTTTGGAAATTCTTCCAAGGGCAACGGATTCTTGCCATATCCAACTTCAATCGTAAACGCAGGTCTTCCAAATTCTTCTATAAACCAATCTTTAAATCCTCCGCCCACTGCCAAACCTTCGGGCTCACTCACATTATAGCCGCTCATAAGAGCAAAAATTTCAGCAAATTTTTCTGCACTTTCCGGTGTATGTTCACCGTAATCCCAGTAAATTTCTTCACCTTGACTATGAAACGCAAGTGCATATTCAAAATTATTTTTTCGGCAAAAATCGGTCAGCGCCTTGGTTTCAGGTTCACTCTCCGGCATTTTTCCGCCATAACGAGTATGCCCCGGAGAAGATATCTTATTATTCTGTTCGAGCCTATGAAGCTCTTCCCAACCCGCATTATAATTATGATTAAGATCTACTCCATTCGCATTTGACTGCCATTTTGCTGAAAATTCATCCTTAATATTTTTTATCGGTAACGTAATTTTCGGCACGGATTTAAAGCCGTTTAAAGCAATTTCCACACCATCGGGGTTAAGGCACGGAATAATTGCGACACCTCTATTTTCAAGTTTCAATTTGACATCAATTCCGCAAATATTTTTACTAAATTTTATCTTTTTGCAAATATCATAAAAAAACTCAAAAAGCAAAAGGCTTGTAATCCACTCAAGGCCGTGGTGTGCACCTACCCAAATTGTAGATTTTTTCACGCTCCCAAGTTGTATCAAATCGATACTTCTTCCGCAAACACTATCTCCTATTTTACCTACCTTAACAAAATCAAATTCTTCCGCTATGCTTTTGATTATTTTTTGCCGAATTTTCTGAGTTGGAATCAGATTTTCAAACATAAATTTATTTATCCTCCGCTAAATTTACTTACAATTATATATTATGTTTGTTAAACGGATTATAGAATATCATTAAGTTAGTAAAATAATTATAAATTGTATTGATTTTTTAAAATTAATTGGTATAATTATAATAAATATTGATTTTAGGCGATTATTAGGGAGGAGATACGTATGAAAAAACTTTTTTATAACTTGAAATCTGCAAAATTAAAAATATTTTGGTGCATCGCCGCACTTTTTATGGTGCTTTCTTTTGCCATGAAAGTCGATTGTAATGACGACCTCAAGAAAAGTGTAATAACTCTGCCAAAAGCCGAAAGCGGAATTGAAAAACTGGAATATATGGTCAATGGTGAAGCCAAAGGCAGCACAGACGGAATACATTCCATAGAACTCGAACCCGGCACAAAAATTACATTCGCCGTTAAATTCGAGTCCGAAGGGTATAATAAATTACACGTAAGAAATTTAAAAATAAAGTCCGAAAACGGCTCTGCCCTTAAGTTTAATACCTACTCCAAAGACAGCGAAGGCAATTTTGTTCTCATGAGAGTTGAGGACAGCGAGCTTATAAACCCCGAGCAAACATATATATCCTCAGATTATATTGTCGGCAAAGATGACAAGCTCTCTTTTGAGGGTATCGAAGAGGACAAGTACTGCGTCAAAATAGCAGACGAGAATAACGATGTAAACCTCTCTGATGCCGTTGAGCTTAAATACTCCGAAAATGGCGACAACTATATAGATGCCGAATTTTCCGAAGCCGAAAATGCATTTATAATAAACGGCCTCACAAAGAGTTCGAACGTAAAACTTACATTCAAAATAAAAGAAGGCTACAGCAATTCAAACTTATCCTTGGTAAATAATGAAAAACAAATAGCCATAGACGAAAAATCGAAAACATGCACTCTCCCTGAACTTAAGAATAATATAAACTTGGAAATAAGGAATCTTGAAAAAAATAGTTATGATGTGACTTTCAAAGAATACACAAATGCCAAATTTTCGTGCAAAATCGCCGGCTCGGAAGATGAATTTAAATCCGTGGAAAGCACAAAAGTACATTATGGCGAAAGTTTGGAAATCAAATGCGATACAAGCAGCAACGATATTTTGGAATCAGGTAAAATTACCGCTAACGGGAAAGTACTTGCTGCCAAAGACGGAATTTATACTCTGGAAAATATTAAAAATCATTACAGCGTAGCGGTTACTCCCAATGAAAACGCAGTTTATACAATCTCACTACCCGAAAATGAAAGCAGATTCAAACTTTGTGACACTCTTGGAAATGAAGTTTCGGAAATAAACGCAAAACAAAACGACTCTGTAAACTTTAAACTCATTCCAAGCGATGCTTACCAGAAAAACTTCATTCTCTCTGAAATGTATGCCATTCCGATGAGCAAACTTTCGGGCGGAACGTATGATTTAAATGCAAACCCGGAAGAAGCAAAATCATTTTTGATGATACCAATGGGCAATTATGTATATACACTGAAAAATATCAATGAACCCGTGAAAATAATCGCCGACAAAATGGAAAAAAATTCATACAACGTAACTTTGCCCGAAAAAATAATCGGCGCACGGGCGGAAGTCGAGCTAAACGAAAACGTGACCAAAATTACGGAAAACAAATTTAAAGTGGTTCACGGTTCGGATTTGACGGTAAATCTCGAAGCGCATCCGGGATATGATCTTTCCACAATGAATGTCGCCGATGTAAACAATTCTCTGGAAGTCAAAAAGGACGGAAACAAGTATACATTTAAAAATATAGACAGCGACAAATATCTAATAATAAACGGCGCAAAAACAGCTTCATGCAAAGTTTCGCTCGATGCAAATGACGTTATCGCCACCAATGAAAACGGCTCTGCGTGGAAAAACAATATCACCTCGGTAAAATATAGCGAAGGAACCCTTGTATTCAAAGTACGCCCCGCAGATACATCAAATGATACCGGTGAGGAAATTTCACTCAGCATAGGATCTGGGAGTGGAAAACTTGAAAAAGTCGCTTCCGAGAAAAACACCTACTCGCTGAGCAATGTTACAAGCGATATAATTCTGAGTTCGGAAAAATCACAAAGCTCAAACGTTACAATAACGCTAAAATCTGACAATGATGATATAGAATTTACCGATGCAAATGACGAAAGCATTATACTCCCCGAGGAAAATACAGTTAAATACGGAACCGATCTTAAATTTAAAGTGCTTTCAAAAAGCGGAAAAAGCACGGATAACACATCGGTTATATCTACTGTTTCAAACCCGATCACGGAAAGTGATACGTCTTCAAACACATATTCAATGACCGCACTTCGTTCGGGTGCAACCATTACAAACACAAGAGAAGCCGGAAATTCAGATAACAACTCATCGGAAACAACGCCCGGTGAATCAGATAATTCGGACCCGCAGGGCGACGCAGTACAACATAGCGTGACTTTCGTACCTATCGGAGGAATTTTCAGAGATCAAAATGATACACCTACAAATGCTGCCAGTGTAAACGATAAAAGCAGTCTTATATTCTACACAGAACCGCAAACAGGATATCAATACACCGATACTCTCAAAATAACGGAAGAAAGCGATTACACTGTAAATAACATCTCTAACATAAAGATTATACAGCCAAGTAATGATTCCACAGAATCAGATACCAGAAAAGACTATAACGGTGAATGGATTGGACTGAATGAAACTGAATCCCAACCTGCCGACACTTTTATAAGAGCAATAAGAGATGGCTCAAGAATCAAATATGAAATTGCCGGAAATACCGATAAAATAAATAAATATATTGTATTTAGTAGGGCTGAAGAGGATGAAACGGGCAAAATTATATCTTACGAATATGAAGAAAAAACAGCCGGCGGAGAAGGAATAACACCAAAAGGGGTAACGACAGATTTAAAAATAACTTCTACAAGAGAAAAAACCAAAGCATCAATCACGTTTAGCTATGCTGAAGGAATTGAATATACCGACCTCGGTAACAACCCACTACCGACTGAACCCACTAAACTTAATTACGGAGAAGCTTTTGCATTTAAAGTAGCTGCAAAAAGCGGATATGATATTTCCAACATACAAGTTACGGCATCAACAGCCGGAAATACAAATATACTTCCTCTCACGAACGGAATGTACGTAATTATAAATATTACAGAAGATACTACCGTTTCGGTAAGCGGAATAGAAAAATCGAATATCTCGCTGACGTTTGAACAATATGACGGCGTAAAGTACAAAAATACATCCGGTGCGGAATATCCCGTAAAACAGCAAATCCCATATAATGAAGAAATCATATTCCAGCTGGATATTGATGAAGCGCATTCGGGAAGCGCAAGCGGTATCACAGTTAAAGTAAATAATGACACGTTTAATTCCGGCGATGACCACACAAAGCCATACAAGGTAGATAACTTATATGTCATACCGGGAAGCTACGCAACAAAAGATATGAAAATAACAATTTCCGGCTTGGAAGTAAATAAATATAGTGTTACACTCAAACCCACAAACGGAATATCATACCGCAAAGTAACTGAGCCGGACAAAACTTTACCAGAAACAAACACAGACATCAATTACGGCAACTCATTCAAATTTAGACTACAAGCGAATGATGGATACGATATATCCAAAATAGAAGTTGTTGCAAAGGGTAATTCAGGCTCGGGCACTCCCGTGACGATAATACCCGCCAACGGAATTTACACCATAGAAAATATAACTTCAGATTATACGGTTACCGTTTCAGGCGTTTCAAAGCAGCAACATACCGTAGAATTCAGAACAGTTACAGGCGTGGCGTGCACAGATTCTTACGGAAAAACACTGCCTTCAAGTGTAACCGTTTCCGATGGTGATAATTATTCATTCTATCTCTCCTTCGACCCGGCATACAATAAATCCAAAGACACAGCGGACGTTACCATAAAAGGCACAAACAACAAAGTGCCTCGTGATTCAAGCGGCAAATACACCATTTCAAATATAACCGAAAACAAAATAGTAGAAGTCATAAACGTAAAGAAAAATTCTTATACCGCTACATTTGTACCTGCAGAAGGTGTGATTTACAGGACGGCCAAGGGAAAAGAATTCAGCGGTACACAACAAGTGGAATACGGCGAAACTCTTTACTTTAAAATTTCACTCCTTGATGCTTATGATCAATCGTTCCCTGCCGTTAAAATGAACGGAACTAAAACCCTAGTTGAAAACAGCGGGTCGTACGTGCTTGAGAATATTAGCGACGACGTGACCGTAACGGTGGAAAATGTTGTCAAAAACCCTGAAGAAGTCACAATAGATCGAATTCAGAATGTTCCCAACCCCGTAACTAACGAAGACGATGTAAATGCCGTGGTTGCAGCAACAAAAGCGTATAATTCGCTCTCAGACGAGGAAAAGAAACTCGTTACAAATAAGCACGAACTGGAAAAAGCTCAAAGTGAAGCCGGAGATATAAATCACACTTCAAACGGTGTAACAATAAGCGGTGTAGACTGGAACGTCAAATTAATAGTAACTCCTCTTAGCGACAATGAAGAAGAAATGAGAGCATTCTCAGAAGAAGTAGACCGCAGAAGTGTACTTTCACTATACAGAGCAGAGCTCATAGACCTGCTTACGGGCGAAAGTTACAGCATTCCGTACGGAAATCAAGTACAAATAACTTTGCCTTGCCCCGATCTCACCGGATATAAAAACGTGACCGTGGCGCATAGAAACTTGGCCGACAATATGGAATACCTAGACCCGAACATAGTTGACGGAACCGTTAAATTTTCCGCAACTTCCGTAGGACTCTTTGGAATAGCCGCAAAAGAAATACCAAATTACTCAGAAAACACCTCAAATATGTCAATTTCTATGGGTAACCTCGTTTCAGGTGACGACGAACTTAAAACTCTACTCGGAGAAGATTTAAGTTCACAGCTGGGACATTTGATAGACTTGGAAGACGAAAATGACAATAACGGTGGTTCATCCGACAAAAGCGGCGGAAAAGGAACTAATAATAACGGCGGAGATGAAAATTCGGATTCACTACTAAACAGCATGGCAAACGGCATATTATCTCTTGCAAACTCCGCATATAATTGGGCGCTTGATAATGAACTCCTGGCTGTTCTAGCTATTCTCCTGCTGGGTTCACTGCTAATCCTCATTATTTTCCTCATGAACCGCAAAAAAGACAAAGAAGATGACAATCTGGAAAAGAAAAATCCATAAAATAACGTAAAAGTCCCCCCTTCTGATTAATCACGGAAGGGGGTTATTTAATGCATAAAAACACAAACAAAACACCCGGGATTGCAAAGCCTAGAAGCGCAAAACAGCCAAAATATAAAGTCTTTTATTACTCAGAGGGCGGCTACCTAATTTTTTATTATGATTAGTACTAAAAACCATCGCTATAAACTTTCAAAAATAAAACTAACCTATATCCACCGGCTTCCTCGGCAAATATAGGTCGTCCTTTATGCTTGTTATTTTCAATAAGATGCTCTAATTAAGTTTTCCTCGTAAAATATCCGGGGCTCGAAGGAGGATTATCAATACGAGCATAACTAGTTCCTTTTACCTGTGCATCCGCATACGTGGTGCCGGCACCACCTTCCAACTTCACATCATCCTCAAACATATTATTATTTGAGGTGTTAACAACAAAGCTGTCGCTTACATATATAGTGGTAAGATTTGCCATGTTCTTAAACATTTTTGTCATGACCGTTACATTTCCGGTATCAAAGCTAGACAAATCTAACTTTGTAAGCGAAGTGCAATCACTAAACATCCCTTCCATATCTGTAACGCTGCTGGTATCAAAACCAAGGAAAACATTCTGATTAATAGCACTTCTGAGATTAAACGATTTAAGGTTTTTACACAGATAGAACATACGCCTCATATTGGTGACCTTGCTCGTGTTGAAATTCGGGCCTACGGTTATCGAAGAAACGCTTGCAAATATAGTTTTGGTACGAGGCGGCCAATGACATCCAAACATCTCTTCCATGGTTGTTACATTTCTGGTATCAAAACTGCTTATATCCAACGATTTAAGCTTCGGGCAGTCCCTAAACATTCCCCACATATCCGTAACTTGGCTTGTATCAAAGTTACTCACATCTATAGATTCAACCAGCGGGAGATAGTCAAACATCTTTTGCATGTTCTTAACCTTAGAAGTATTAAACCTGGATAAATCTAATTCTGTAATTTTTTCACACGCCGTGAACATTCTGTTCATATCAGTAACGTTTCTAGTATCAAAACGGCTGACATCTATTTTTGTTGCACCTATGCACTGATTAAACATACTGGCCATATTCGTAACTTTAGCCGTGTTAAAACTCGTTAAGTCCAAATTTGTTAAACTCTGATTTTGCGCAAACATTCCGCTCATGTTTGTTACTGAGTCTGTTATAAATCCCGTACAATCGACGTTACTTAAATTTTTAAAATAACTAAACACGTTCTGGCTATTTTGGTTCAGTAAAATATACTCCGCATCACTGTAATAGTAGATAGTTCCGCTTGTTCCGTCATACCACATATATATTGGCTGAGGCGAACTACTAATAGCAACATTATTGTCTTTCGGTACAGAAGTACTTGGACCTCTAAAACGCTCTATGCTTATGATATTTTCATCCACAGTTTCGACAACAGCACCGCTATTCCCGGCAAGTTGTTTCATTTTTTTGTTTAAATCTCGGCCTCCCCAAAACATAGCCCAATTTTCTTTTGGTGTCCACTGAGCGTAGAGTGTAATTTCGCCCCCGGGTGCCAAGTTTTTAACGTAAGATTGGTCGGGATATGACTGACCAGAACCATCCGGATCGGTATTCCAACCGACAAATCGGTCATTACCTTTCTCGAATGTGTTTGCAGGTAAGTAACCCGAAACATCATATGTGAAAGTAACGGGGTTCATGGTTCCACTACCGGCTCCATTGGCGTCAAATACTACTGTATATTGATTGACCGTCCAGTGTGCTTCATAGCTTCTGTCACCCATATTTCCACGTGGGATAACAAGATTTTTTGTAAGATCAGTTAAATCTGTTCCTGTCCAACCATCAAAAGTATACCCGGCCCTTGAAGGGTCAGTTATATGAACTTCATCTTCTATGGTATAACTATTGGGATTGTCGGCATGTCCTCCCTTGAGGTCGTAAGTGATAGAGTATACGTCAGCATCAAAAACTGCCGTCAAATTTATGTCGTCTTTAATTGGTGTATCTAAATCAAACATTTCACCTTCATCAGTGCGCCAACCTTTGAAAGTGTATCCTTCCTTTTGAGGATCATCTATCGAAACTTTCGTATCATACGGAATTATTTTAGTGTTTACGATTCCGTCAACGTCGTACGAAACCAAAAGCTTATCTTTTAACTGGATATTATTTTCAAGCACCATTTTGAAAGATTGTCCATCCAAGCTTTTTGCCAGTTGAGGTATAAACGCAGCGTAAACCGCTGTAAACAAGATGAATAATCTCAATCCGGTTTTTTTCATTTTATGCATCCCGGTTTTTTTCAAAACAAATACTGAAAAGGTAAGCGAAATTACGGCAAGTAAAATATAAAGCTCAATGTGATCCCCTGTCGCAGGATTTCTGTTAAAACTTATTTTTTCATCAGTCGTATCTCCTTTTGTGTCATCATTATGCTTTTCAGGTTCCAACACCATATAAAAATTCACCGAAAAACCTTGAGCTCTTTTCTCAATATCTTCCACTTCTGTTGAATACGTTTCGGTAAACACAAAATCGATAGTTTCTCCGGAATTTAATTTTACATTTTTATAATCATCGTAGGAATAAGAAATGTATTCATTTTTATTGTCGTCGGTTATAGATTTCAAAACATAATTTTCATCTTTATTGTTTTTAATTTTTACAGAATATGTGATATAATCTCCGCTACATTTTCCACCACAAGAAGATTGGACATAGAAAATGCGGTCCACACTTTAAGCATAGAAAACAAAAATACTATAAATGCCAATGATGCCAGTAATTTAGGCTTTCTTCTTATTCTTTTCTTCATCCTACTCACCCGTCAGTATAAAAATTAGTATTAAAAAATAAATAACTTTTATTATTTTATATAATTATAGGTATACATATACATTTTATCATCAACTCATATTACAATCTAGATTTTTTACATAAAATAAATTGATTGTTTATTGTTAAATGTTCACAGTTTTTTGATTCAATAAATTGAAAAGTCGATTACAAAGTAACCGACTACATCAAGAATATAAAGAATAACATTTCAAAATTCACATAATCATTATATACCAATTTTTTTCAAGAAATGGTTCAGATATGTATTATCATATTCTCCTGAAATTTCTTGCAAAATCGTGTCATCCGACCACTGATCATCATCTAACAAAAAATTATTATTAACAGATATAGTGTTAACCAAAGCCTCCTTCAAGCAATCAAATCTTTTTATACAGCTATCTATTTGGTCATTAGAAAGCAAATCCTCTAAATTTTCTCTTATATCATCGCTTTCGACAGATAAAATTTTTCCTGCTAAAGACTTACTAACATGCGGTAAATTTATCATGTTTTCTTTGTTTAACAAAGGAGATACAGCTCCCCAACATAAACCTTTATGTAAATTAGTGTTTAATCCAAAACAGCCTTCATTATCAAAGGCGGTCAAGCTAACCAAACGCCCATCCTTTACCTCAAAAAGGCAATTGTCTGGATTATGATCTTGTTCGTTCGTAATAGTATCTAGAATTTGCAAACAAGTTAAATCCCGCTGAAATTTAGGGTCAACCGAACAATTTAATTCCCCAAAATTTTCGGCACTAATTCCCATAGCCTTATCCGTAAGAACTCCTAATTTTTCATTATCTAATGTAATTAATTTAACAAACTCCGATTTAACTACCAAATTATCTATACCAAAAAGCTTGGCCAACCTATACGTCCCGATTTGTTTTACAGCTAAATTTGTTTGCAATTCGCCATCTGCAATACCTGTAGAAATACACCTATGTACTAGCTCTCTGGAAGCATACAAAAAGAAATCTTTCAAATCAATCTCCACTTTTTCCGCAATAGAACAAGGTATACCCAGAGCATCGCTATTTATTGATCCACCAAGATACCTAGATAAATTAGAATTTCTATCCCACAGAAATCCTGCGGATATAAATTTTTCTAAATTATCTGCATTGCGCAGCGTTTCTGACAATAAATGCTTATCTGACGAAGATTTATTAAACAAATATTCATCAAAATAACTGCTCACAATTCGCTGAGCCTCCGCTTCTTTGCTCAGCTTCTTCTTACATTCTTTAAAATATTTAATATCCCCGTTAAAGTTTATTACCATCAGGTTATTGTTTAATCCGTTTGTCCATGATATATCAAAATTTCTTATATCTATACATTTTGATGATTCCAGTCCAAACACCCATAGAGTACTTAAATTCATAAACAAGTATAACGAAACCGCAAACAAACAAAATTTTGATTTTATACTCAAAATAAATTCCCCATCCTGTAAAATTTAAAATAAACACTAAAAAATATAAACTCGATCCGCCAAGTATGGACAAGTAGGCATCCCCAAACGCTCTTTAAATATACGCCGCAAAAAGCTTTTTCATAGGAGACAAATCGCATTTTTCATGATAAGAGCATCAAAAGCGTTATAATATGAGGCTCTATCCGTAAATTTAATGTCAATCGGCGAATAACCCGCTTTCATTAACTCAAGATTTACGAATACCACTATCAATGATTTCCGCAATACCACCAGACACCCAACTCATTCCAACAGTGCCAACTGCTCCAGCTACACCAGTCGCTATACCGGCATAACGTGCCGCTTTCTGTCCTTTAGTCTGAGGCTCAGTATATGTAGTGGTTCCCGCATGTCCATAAGCCCAAGCAGGGCCAAACAATCCCGAAGCAAATCCTTGTCCAAATTGCTTCATTTTATTGCCTCCACCGGAAACGTTTTCAAGATACTCTTCGTTCAATTTTCCAACCACATAATTGTCAATGCTTTTATATAGATAATTATTTAAATAAAATCCTGAAAATACAAAGATAATCACTCTATTCGGGCGGTGAAGACGTTCCATAAATAGAGATAAAAACGTCTCAACACCGCCTCATTACTAATTAGTGGTACAAATTTTATCCTTCAAGTATAGATAAATAGGCATCCAAACGCTCTTTAATATATGACGCAAAAAGCTTTTTCATAGGAGATAAATCGTGTTTTTCGTGATAAGCATCAAATGCGTTATAATATGAGACTCTATCCGTAAATTTAATGTCAATCGGCGGATAACCCGCTTTCATTAGCTCAAGATTTACGATAAGTCTTCCTGTTCTGCCGTTTCCGTCAATAAACGGATGCACTGCTTCAAATTCAATATGAAATCTTGCCAGCTTACTAATAATTTCTTCGGTACTTTCGTTGTAATTTTTAATCAGCGCTTCCATTTTAGGCTGTATTAAATAAGGTTGCACAGGTTCATGCTTTGCACCTAAAATTTTCACGGGCACTCGCCTATAAACTCCACGATCGTCTTTTTTATCCGCCAAAACCAAATAATGAATCTGCTTGATAACGCTTTCGGTCAAAGGGACTTTATCCTTTACCAAACCGCTCACAAAATCAAAGGCTTCTTTATGCCCTACCGCTTCCATGTGATCTTTAAGAGGCTTTTTGTCTATAGTCAAGCCTCTCAAAACCATATCGGTTTCACGAAGCGTCAGAGTGCTACCCTCTATTGCATTTGAATTATAAGTATATTCAACGATAAATTCCTCATTAAGACGCTGTTTTTCGCCTGCAGTAAGAGGTCGTCTGGAATCAAGTTCAAGCTTCTTTTCTTTTATTATATCCTCAATGCTTTTCACAGATTTATATCGGCTATCCGCAGGTTTTACGGCATCGTAAGGTATTTTCCAACCTCTGCCCTCTTGGTATGCTCCCGGAATTTTACCTTCCGAACACAAAATACGCACTCGGCGGTCAGAAATGCCCCATTTTTCCGCAACTTCTTTAACTGTTAAAAACATTTTTATCACCTCGCTTTTAGATGATTATATCAAATTAGCGGAACAATAGCAACTCTATCGGAATAATACAATAGCGTTTAGCGGAACAATACACGTTTCGTTTTAATTAATAAAAAAGCCTATCTTAATTCTGTAATTATGATAGGCTCTTAATTTTAAGATATTTTTTAAGGGTTAATCTATCATTACTGCTGTAATTTACTTTTTTATCTATGATAGAAAATGCCTCATCTAATTTTTTTCTTATAGCTGTGGTAATCTTGGAAATACCTTGCAGTTTTATTATGGCACGATAAAGATCTTCCTTACCTATAGATACGCTTTTCTCGATAACATCTATCATTCCGACTGACAATTCTTCCGGGCTGATATCGTGGATTTTTCTTGGGATATCTCCCCGAACACGGAACTTTATCTCTTTACCTCGCAAGAAAATAAATCCATGCTCCCTTATAATACCGTATTCAAAGCATCCCAACATTCTATTTGAATACTCACTGATTACAGGTTTAGTGACTTTCTCACGACCAAAAAATGATGATATACGTTTTAAAAACCATTCTTCAGACAGAGGCGCTTCTATTTCGAGAACCGATTTTACAAATTGTTTGAAATCCAAATAGTTTTCCGAGTACAACTTATTTACATCGGCAAGTTCATACTTCGGGAACTCAATCTTTGGTGCATCAGCACATGGTATAGTCCATTCTTCAGTACCGCTCAAGCCACCGCAAATTTGTTGTTCTTCGCTATTGCTATACTCTTGCCTCCGGGTATGATCTTGCAAAGCTGTTTCCACAACTTTTAATAATCTTTCTTTTTCTTCTCTGTTATTTTTAAACCAATCGGTTGACCATATACGATAGAATTTCCAGCCCATGCTCTCTAAAATTTCTTGTCTTAATCTATCTCTGTCACGGGCATTCCTTGACGAATGATATGTCGCACCATCGCATTCTATTGCCAAAATATATTCGGAATTATTTGAAGTTTTTAATGCCAAATCAATTTTAAATCCCGAACAGCCGACTTGAGTATCAATGTTAAATCCATTATCTTTCAAAAAATCATATACTTCAACTTCGAAATCAGAATCAAATTTCTCTTTGTTGTTTACGCTTAATTGACTATTCAAAGCTTCAATTCCGTTCTCTGCGAAATCGATATACTCTCTAAGTAGTCTTGCACCTTCCGATGTTGCTTTTGTTAAATCTATATCGTGTGCGTGAAGCGAAGTGACCACCTGAATATTGTATTTTGCCCTCGTCACCGCAACGTTTAAGCGACGTTCTCCGCCTTTATTGCTAAGCGGACCAAACCTATGCAATAATCGACCTTCGATATTCTTGGCATATGCTATACTGAAAATTATTGTATCACGCTCATCACCCTGAACTGTTTCGAGATTTTTGACAAAAAACGGTTCTTTTTTGCTTTGGCTAAAAAACCATTCTTTTGCAAGCTCTTTTTTTCTGCGCTCATATAGCATTTTTTCTATTAAATCTTGCTGCGCCACGCTGAAAGCCACAACCCCCAAACTTCTTTTTGGGAATTTTTCAATATTTTCGTATATCAAGTCTACAATGTAATTTGCTTCTTTTAAATTCGAGCGATTATCGAATGTACCCCAGACATAGTGATAGTCAATACCGAACCATTTTGCGTTTTGCCATACAGAAGGAAACGTAATTAAATTATTTCTGTAAAAGTTCTTATTGGAAAAAGCGATAAGTTCTTCACTTTTACTGCGATAGTGCCAGTTTAACTCTTTATAGGGGAAAGAGCTTAAACATAAGTCCAATATAGAATCGTAGTCCTGTATATTATTGTTTTCTTCCACATTCTCAGTTTCGTATTCTACTTCTAGTGTTGTGTTAAAGAAATTTGTCGGCGGCATTTGCTTTGGATCTCCCACAACTATAAGCTGTTTACCTCTGTAAATAGAGCCTATAGCATCTTGAGGGAAAATCTGCGAAGCTTCATCAAATATAATGACATCAAAAGTCACATCGGAAGTTCTTAGGAATGTGCTTACACTCATTGGAGACATCAAAAAACAAGGTTTTAATGCTTGAATAAAATCGCCTATTTCGTCCATCAAACGTTTTACACTTTTTACGTTCCTTTTCTTTTGCTCTTCACGTTGTAATATTGACACTGCACTGCCCGGTGCAACATACCCAAGTTTTGGACGATTTTTAGAAAGTTTTGATTTTATTCTTGCAATATTGATACTAAAATTAAGTTTATCCTTTTCCGAAAAAGTTTTTATGGCTTGCTCTTGGTTAACTCTTGTAAATTGTGCAAGTATCGGACTTCCACTTATAATCGATTCAATCCACGATTTATACACACACTTTTTAAAAACATTTACAATTTGATCCGGTTCTATATTATGCTCCAAAAGATAATCCAAAATACTAAGAACATCGTTTTCTTTTAATTTTGAAATCAAATCTTTAAAATAATACCAACTGTCAAGCTTTTCATAATTATTTAAACAATCTTCAAGCTTGGCAACTATTTTGTCATTATCTTCATTTTTAATATCAAAAATTTCTTTATCGAAGCACTTAGAAATATACTCTGAGCTTTCCGCAATAATATTTGAATGCTTAATCCAAACATCAAAAATACTTTTAAGATAATTTTGAGTACTTTCAAACTTGCTTTTTGGCATATTAATAAAATTACCAAAATCAAAATTATTATCATGCAGTTTTTTGAGGTAATCTATTTCTCCTAAGAATTTATTCCAATCTGAATCAAATCCCGAATATCCGGAACCTAATTCATTTTTTATATCTTCTTCGAGCACATTATACTCGGCAATATTTTGCTGATAGTCAGATAGCAATTTCATATAATTTAGCGCATCTGAATACTTGATTTTACGATTATCTTTGGTGTAAGTACGCAAATTCAGAATAAAAGCTTTGTACTCTCCGTTAAAAAGGCGATGCGTCAAACCACTGTATTTGCTTATAAGCTCACCTTGGCACTCTTTGCCGTTAACCTCATAAATTGTAGAATTAAAAATACCGTCCAGTTTTGATTTTATGGATAGTGTTTCATCGACTAAAGATTTTAATTTTTCAATCTTCTTAATCGCCTTTCCAAATTCATTTTTATCAAAGAATATCGGTGTAATAAAACTTACATCTTTAATCCACTCAAAAAATTCCTTGTAAGTTAGCATACTCACGGGCGAATTACACTTTATTCCATATTCGCTGTATATCTTTGCAGATATATCCGACAAAGCTTTTACGGAGCCTATCATGTCAGTCATTTTTGATTTTAGGTTTCGTTTCAAAATGGCCGAATTATCTTGATTAATGTATCCGTACCACTCATTATTTTTATAATTATATCCGAGAACGGGTACGTAATTTACATATTGCTCCAAAAGGTCGGAAATCTTATTTATATCTTCACTACCATAAAAATCGGTTCCGGGAATCGGAAATAAATCTTCAATATTGTACTTAATCTTAAAATAATAATCATATAATTCATAAAGAGATTTATCTATATCGGAGCGCGTTTTATGAAGCTCTTTTTCATACTCATCTAACCGCCTTTGAGCCTTTACTTTCTCTGCGATTTCATTATCAATGTTTTTTTGCAAAACATCTTTAGCGCCTAAGTACATCGTGTTGCAAAGCTCTTTGATTACTTCTTTTTTGTTGGATTTATGGCTATGTAGTTCCAAACAAAATTCTTCTAATCCAAGCTTTTTGATTTTATCGTAAACAACATTAAGTGCAGATAGCTTTTCCGAAACAAACAGAACTTTTTTGTCGTCATAAAGGCACTGCGAAATAATATTTGTAATTGTTTGACTTTTTCCTGTTCCGGGTGGACCCTTTAACACAAAACTGCGTCCGCTTTTAACCATTTTTATTGCATCAAGCTGACTTGAATCGGCATCCACAACAGTAGTTAGATCAACCAAAAGATTTTCGTTACCCTCATTATCTTCCATATAGATTTCGTTTGTATTACATTTTTCGCCAAGTATTATTTTTACATTATCATTTTCAAGAATTTTTTCAACATTTTCTTTTAGATCACAGTACATATTAAGTTTTTCAAACGAAAATATGCCTACTTTACACTCTTTCAAAATAGACCATTTTAATTTACTTATACTATTTTCAATTTTTGATAAATATTCTTCAAAGGTTCCTCCGTTATATTCAGGTAAAGTTATGCCGTATTCGTTGCTTAGCTTAAAATTCAAAATCGGATTAACTATGACCTCATCTTCATTTATGCAAATCTTATACGGTTCAACCGCAGAGTCGTTAACCAAAGTGATAGGTACAAGCAAAATCGGAGCTTTATAGTATTCATTGGAATTTTCGTTTTCACTCCATTTTATAAATCCAAACGCTGCGTGTGTTGAATTTATTCCGGTTTCTTCAAGCATGTCTCTTGATCTTTTATCTATGCTTTTCAAAGCTACCGCAGGATCTCTATGCACGGCATTATACACCAGGACTTGATTTGACCTATTCAAAAATCCTTTGTATTCCTCTAAATACTTTTCTTTTGATAATTTTTTGGGCTTTTCTTCGCTTTCTTTTGTGTCATCCGGCTTAATGTTACGCGAAATATCATAGATTTCCAAAGAATCAGAACTACAAAATTTTTCAAACAACAAATCAATATCAGGACAAACAATTTCCACAGTAGAAGATCTGGTATCTTTGAAATTTATCAAATTGTTTCTCTTTCCGGTATCTAATAACATGTCCGACCATTTATCAATTATACTCTTATTCATATTTCGCCTCCACTACCTTCAAAAATTATAAACCGTATTTTGTGGTATTATAGCATGTTTTTAAATTATAGTCAATATATAGTATACGTTACTATAATCAAGCAGCAACAAAACAAGCCAAATTCAAACAATTTTGACTTTCGCCTACCTTCAGTTTATTTGTTTAATATCGTATAAATCTGTTACCTATAAACCGCTCGAAATCCTGAAAATATCAAAAGAATTCTCGGTTTCTTCCAATATATCAGAATTTATATTTGCTTCCACATTCATAAGAATTCCAAAAGCTTTGTGCTTGCTTGCAGTTTAACGCTCGGTGCGGCATTGACATCGTCCAAAACTCCGATCAAAAAATTAGCCGCCGATTCCACTCCGCATGATATTCTTTCGCTGATTTCTCGGAGCTGCATGCGTTTTAGGTTACGATATGCGATGACAAAATCGTCGTTTTTCAGGTAAGAATAAATTGTTTTGCGAGTAACTCCGGCTATTTTACTTGCCTCGCTGATATCCTTAGATACCGTCAAAGCTTTCAAAATTTTATCCTTTTGTAAATCATGTGCATTAATTATTTCCATACCTTTTTTCGGTTTCATAATTATATCCTCCCTATACTCTCAAAAATAGGTAGCAGCGGTAACAATGGCGTTAAATCCGCACTGCAGTGCCATTTTAACGAGTCCCCGAATTATAAATTTCAGGTAGCAAGATACCCTTTTTGTTACCGATTTTTTTATTTTAATGCTTTAATGTTACCTTTTTTTCACTTTAGAGTAACACGGGGGAACGGCTAATTTCCTTGCTTTTCGCCTTGAGTTACCTCTTCTACCGCTTTTTTGGACATAAGCTCAAAACTATCAAATTTTTCTCTGTAAAAACAAACATACCTGCCTTGTTTTCCGTTTAACCTACAATTTATGGTGTTTTTGCCGTCGTTTTTCTTAATTAAGCCCTCGTCGGCGAGTGCTTTTAAAAGAGTTCGGAGACTCGTGGCAAAATTTTCACCTTGTTTCGAATAAAAACCGCAAACCTGATTATATGCCACGCTCGAAATGAAATAGTAATGCTCATCGTCATAGTAGCCGACCAAAATCTTACCGCTCTTATCGGCATCCGGCGGAGTGCCTACCCTCTCGAATTTAACGGCACCGCTTACAATCATACCGCTGAGAGCCCTAATAAACTTAATTGTAGGTTTGTCCTCATTTACGAATTTTGCGTGCTCCTTAGCCATAGACTCCAAAATATCAATAAAACTATCCATTTGCTCCCGCGCCGAAGTCTCACCTAACAATCCGCAGGACTTACAAAATTCCAAAAAATACCTAAAACCAATCTGCAAAAAAGCAAGCATACTCGGGGTTCTGGGATGAGCAAAGCCTTTTAATTTTGCATTCCAATCGGTTCGAAGTTTTTCAAATTCGCTTCTTAAAATATCCACCCATACCTGCTCATTACCGCTCAAAAAATTATTTTGAATATACTCAATAAATCCACGCATAATTTTGGCATATACGCCGTTTCTCGCACTTGTCTGAGCATTTGTCATCACTTCCCAGTTTATATCAAAGCGAGTAATTTCGCTTATAATCTGCCTTGCTGTGCCGCTTTCTCCAACGTTTGGGGATTGTTCACCCGTAATAATCACGTTGCAGCGTGGATACCTTTGTTTCATTGCGGTACTGTCGGAATTTAATCGCTGTCTGCCCGTCCTCTCGCCGACCGAACGCAGTATCTGCTGAGCCGTATTATCCATTTTGTTCATATCACCTTTTAAGCTCGGTTTATAGTCATCAACGCAGATAAGACTGTCTTTCAGCGCAAACGCACTGTTTATTATGGCGTTTGGAGTATCCATGAATGAAAAAGGCAAGTCGGTACCCGAAAAATTACCGAAAAATGAAAGAAATAAGGCGGAAAGCGTACTTTTGCCCGACCCCGTCTTACCCATCAGAAAATACACAAAATTAGGCTCAAATCCCGCCCGCTTTAAAAATTCATTCAAAGGAGTCAAGAATGTGTACGCCAAAAGTGGATATATTATCTTTTTCTGAGCTAAATTTTCGAGTTCATTCAAAGCGTCACGCAAACTGCTTTTTATGTTGTCGCAGCGGCTTGATAAACGATATTTTTCGAGTTTTCCCTCGAGCCTAACCTTGATATTATCGCCCCCGACAGAGCCGCCACTATGAAGATATATCCACTTGCCGCCGTACTTTCTCCAACCGATATGCTTAAATACCGTTTCGCTTTTTATATTCTTGGAAATCATCTGAATACAATGCCGAACACTGTCTTTTGTGGATTGGCGTGGCTCGAGAATGCATTTAACGCCCCATTTTTTTATTATCCAATTCATGCTTTGAAAATCATTTTCGGAAACGTCTATACAAGGCAAATCATCGCCGCTTTGATGTTTACCCTTAATTTTTAAAACGTTATGCGTTTCAAGACCATCATCTATGGTAACTTCTTTTTCTATCCACGCAACAAAATTACAAAGCCGCTTTTCGGTCTTGTCACCACCCTTTAGGCTTACCGCATATGTACAGTTTTCCTTTGCAAGATACCCCGTACTTTTAAACATACTTTGAAAAAAATTGTTGAAATCTTCGCTTTTAGATGATAGAATTATTTTGTTATTGGTGTCATCACTATTTTTGGTGGTGATGCTTTTTTTATTTTCTGAATATTTATTCCATAAATCACTTTTTGATATTTTTTGTGCAAATTCTTCGTCCGTCATCAAAACACCTCAAGTTCCTTTAAAATTTTATGCTTCCAACCCTCTATCACTTCGTACTCTTCGAGGAGTTTTTCACGACTGCTCGACAAAAAAGTATCAAGTATAAAACTCACGCACTCCAAATTACAAGTAGCAATAATCCAAATTTTTGGGATTTCTTCAAAATTTTTCGGCGCAAAGCTTATAAATATCTTCCGAAACATCTTAAATACGCTTAAAAACCATTTTTCGGTAGTTTCCCGCCAAGTTTCAAACGTGCCTATAATCGCTTTTATTTTCTGACGCTTTTCGTATGTTTCACGGATTTTGCGCTTTTCTTTCGGACTTAAATCGGTATCCATGAGTCCCATATTAAAATCATCGTTTAGCTTTTTGGCAGACTCAGTAGCATTTAAATTAAAGTAATTCATTACAAAATCTATAACCGACCCGCCTATCCCGCAAGCAAAACACTTAAACCTATTATTTTTAAAGCTCATACTCGGATGATTATCATCGTGGAACGGACAAGCCGCTTTATTACCTTTTAAAATTTTGACTCCATACCTCTCAGCAACTTCGAATATGGAAAGCTGAGATTTAATTTCTTCAAACAAGTTAATCATTTTAAACTATCCTCAAAATAATTGCTCCTATTATCCAGCCATTTTTTAAACTGTTCTTTTCCCACAATTATCCGTTTTTGACTGATTTTTATAGCCGGGAAATCCCTCCGATGAAAAAGTTCGTATACTTTCGGCAGTGAGATATTCAAAATTTCGGAAATTTGCTTTGCACCAAGAGTAAGTGGGAGGTTTTCCCAGTTTTTAAATTCATTCATATTTTATCTCCTTATGTAGTATTTGGTAGGATTATCCTACATTTAATATTATTAATTAAAAATAGCTTGACTGTCAAGAAAAAACAACGTATAATATTAAAGTGCAAGAAAAATTAACATTAGGAGGATAAAAAATTTGAAAATGTCAAAAAATATAAAGGGATATGACGGAGTGCTTGCAACAAGACTCCGAAAATTGATGTCGGAAGCGAAAATCACACAAATAGAACTAGCAAAAAAGCTCGGAATTACAAGACAAAGTATATCGCAGTATATGGAAGGCACTATGCTACCAAATGCGGAAAAACTATATCTTATTGCGGACTTTTTCGATGTTTCGAGTGACTATTTACTGGGGAAAACAGATGCTAGATCCTATTCGACTGATATTATCAAAGTATGCAATTTTACGGGATTAAACGAAGAATTCGTAAAATATTTAAACACAAGTCACCCAAATAAATTAGAAATTATAAATGCCATGTTTAACGATAGTTTTATTCAAAATATCGTGAGTTTTATAGAAGATGAAATAGCATTATTAATACTCGTTAAAAGCAGATCAAAAAATGTAGGCGGTATTACAATATCAGAAAGTGTGGATGGTACCGTTATAGAAAAGATCGAAATATGGCATGACTACATAGAAAACAATTTTGAAGAAAAAATGCAGGAAATAAGGAGAAAAATTATTGATCGTTGCACTCAAAATATAGAAAAAGTTTTAAATGACATTTTTGATTCATGGAGCAAAAATACAGTTAAATCCATGAGCAAAGAAACATTTAATAAAGCTATGAAAAAAATTTGTGCGGAGCATTACCTCAATGAAAAAGCGTTTATATATAGAAATGAATTGGCTAAAATTCACTGTGAATCAAACGATGGTCAAAAAATGAAGGAGATAAATAATTAAATGCCAAGAGAGAATAAAAACGCAGGGCGAGCGGCGAAGGAAATATAAGGAAGCGTAAGGACGGCAAATGGGAGGCAAGATGCACTTTAGGTATCCATCCCGGGACCGGAAAACAAATAAGAAAATCTGTTTATGGAAATTCACAAGCAGAAGTGGTCAAAAAATTAAAGCAGCTAAGTGTAAGTGTAGAAAACGGTACGTACGTTGAGCCATGTAAATTAACCGTTGGTTCATGGATGGACATTTGGGTTAAGGATTATTTGGGAGCAGTTAAGCCGTTCACGGTTCGCTCATATAGCGACCATGTAAAAAATCATATAAAACCTTGCTTGGGTGCAATTAGCCTCCAAAAACTAACTCCTCCAATGGTTCAAAGCTTTTATAATGAAAAACTCAGTTCCGGATTATCACCAAAAACTATTAAAAACCTTCATGGTGTACTTCATAGCAGTTTGAAACAAGCTGTGGGGATAGGTTATCTGCGCTCTAACCCCACAGAAGCTTGTAAACTCCCACGCATAGAGAAAAAAGAGCTTAGTATCATGAGCGAAGAAGAATTGGCACTGTTTATAAAAGAAATCGAAGGGCATAAGTTTGAAAATTTATACTATGTTACTTTATTTACCGGTATGAGGCAGGGCGAAGTTATGGGTCTGACGTGGGATTGCATAGACTTTGAAAACGGTGTAATTCTTATAAATAAACAACTTCAGAAAGAAAAGAAAATCGGTGGTAAATATATACTTGCACCGCTAAAAAATGATAAATCAAGAAAAATCACAGCTGCCAGTTTGGTTATAGAAGTTTTAAAGAAAGAGCGAAAAAAACAAATTGAGAATCGGCTAAAAATCGGCAGTTTGTGGAACAACAAAGAAAATCTGGTTTTTACCAATGAACTCGGAGAACACCTGGCACATTTTACAGTGTATAAGAATTTTAAGAAAATAGTTAAAAAATTGGGATTAGATCATATCCGTTTCCACGATTTGAGACATTCGTATGCTGTTATTTCACTCGGTTCCGGTGACGATGTCAAAACAGTACAGGAAAACTTGGGACATCATACTGCTGCTTTTACCTTAGACGTTTACGGTGGAGTAACAGAGAATATGAAAAAGAAAAGCGCACAAAGAATAGATAATTTTATCAGAAGTATCAGTTAAAACATTAAAAGAGGTTGTTTGATCGCAACCTCTTTTTTTATGTAAAAATATTACTCGAAAGTCATACCCAATTTTTAAAATTCCAATGCCCTAAAAAATTTCAAATTTAAAATCTCTAAGGGGTATTTTAAGGGGTATAATGCTAAAAATGGGTACAAAAAATCCCACAATACCGCTGTACTATGGGATTTATATCTGGCGGAGAAGGAGGGATTTGAACCCTCGCGCCGATCGCTCGACCTACACCCTTAGCAGGGGCGCCTCTTCAGCCACTTGAGTACTTCTCCATAAATTATATTAAATTCTGCTAAACTGGCGGAGAGGGTGGGATTCGAACCCACGGTCCCCTTGCGGGGATCACCGGTTTTCAAGACCGGCTCCTTAAACCACTCGGACACCTCTCCAACGCACATATACCATCTGCGCATAATCAGTTTAGCACAAAGCAAAATTCAAGTCAACAATTTTATTAAATTAAATTTTTACTTTTAAATACCTTTCCTCTTCGCTAAAAATACACCCGCAATACTTCTGCATATATATTCCCTTTTCACGAGCTATTCTCTGTCCTTCTCTAAAATACGGGCGAAAATCTCTATACAAAAACTCCACGCCGTACTCATTAGCAATTTTTTCAGCAATGCTCTTTATCATGTCATGCTTCTGATAAGGGCTGATCAAAAGAGTCGTGGAAAAATGTGTAAATCCATTTTCTTTGGCCGCTTTAGCCGTTTTTTCAAGGCGAACGGTATAGCAATAATTACACCTGCCGCCATAATTTGGATAAACATTATCTATAAACTTTCTGAGACCATACTCATCTTCAATAATCGATTCCAAATTTTCTTCTTTTACCCATTCACAAAGTGCACTCTTTCGGCTTTTGTATTCCGTAAAAGGATGAATATTCGGATTATACCAAAAAATCGTTGGTTCTATCCCCTCTTGCCTGAGCGTATCCACACATTTTACACTACATGGTGCACAACAACTATGTAAAAGTAGTTTCATAATTCACAACCCAATCTTAATAACGCATAACATCATAAATTTAATTGCTCTCTTCAAAATCAACAATTCCCGTTGCAGCTGCCTTTTCAACGGCTTTTTTATCGTTTTCTTCTTTCTGAGTCCATGACAGCACTCCACGGAACGCAAGAACAAAATATGCAAAGAACAGTGCGCTTTGGGCATATTCTCCTATGACAAAAAACCTAATCGCAAAATAAAGATTGGAAACAAGCCAGAAAGCAAATCCCCACTTGTTTCTTTCTGCATTCATGAGCGTACCCACCAAAGCTATAACCGACACAATTCCCGAAAGTAAATTCCACGGCTCGCACCACCATGCAAGCACCGAACCAAACCACTGTGCCATAATTTTAAAATTCCCCTCTGATTTATACTACGTCTAATTAGCAAATTACAGACAAAATATGTAAAAAGCTACTACTAGTTTTCTTCGAAATTCGCAACGCCCGTTGCAGCCGCTTCTTCAACAGCTTTCTTGTCTTTTTCTTCTTTCTTCGTCCAAGCGAAAACTCCACGAATTGCAAGCACAAAATAAGCGAAAAACAATGCGCACTGTGCGTATTCTCCGATTGTAAAAAACCTTATGCTCATATATAGATTAGAAACAAGCCAGAATGCAAACCCCCACTTATTCCTTTCTGCGTTCATGATGGTACCCGCAAACGCAATCGCCGACATCAGTATCGAAAGAAAATTCCACGGATCCGACACCCAAACGATAAATGAGCTGAACCATGCTTCCATAATTTCTACATCCCTTCTAATTTGTATATGGCAATAACTATTTATTTATTTGCCGCTTTCAATTATAATATAATTACAAATGATTTGCAAAATAAATGGAGATTAAATTTTTATGAATATACCACTTGCTCAAAGATTAAGACCCCAAAATTTAAACGAAATATGCGGGCAAAAACATATACTCGGGAGTGACGGCTTACTTACAAAAATAATCGATTCCGGAGAAGTCCCGAACTTGATATTCTATGGCCCGCCTGGAACAGGTAAAACAACTGTTGCTAGGATAATTTCTGAAAAAACAAACAAAAAGCTATATAAGTTAAACGCCACAACCGCAAGTCTTTCGGATATAAAAGAAATAGTCACATCTATTAATCCCATAATAGCACCAAACGGGGTACTTCTCTATCTTGATGAGATTCAGTATTTCAACAAAAAGCAGCAACAGTCTTTGCTTGAATTTCTGGAAAACGGCAAAATAACGTTAATAGCTTCCACTACCGAAAATCCATATTTTTACATATATAATGCGGTGCTCAGCAGATGTCATGTGTTTGAATTCAAACCTGTGGAAAATGAAGAAATAAAAAAAGCTCTTGAACGAGCTGTAAAAATAATAGAAAATTCTGAAAATATAAAAATCAAAATCGATGGAAAAACTTTTGATACCATCGCAAAAATTTCGGGCGGAGACGTTCGGAAAGCCGTAAATATGCTTGAAATATGCCTGCTGGCTACCGAGACAAAGAGAAAAATAAAAAATATAGATTATGAAAAAACAGCCGAAGTGCTGAAAAATAATTCTTTTTTCAGCTACAACAAAACGGGAGACGATCATTTTGACTTGCTTTCTGCATTTCAAAAGTCGCTCAGAGGTTCCGATATAGACGCTGCGATATACTACCTTGCAAGGTTACTAGATGCAGGTGAACTTACGAGCGTTTGCAGACGCCTTATGGTGTGTGCTTGCGAGGACGTGGGGCTTGCATATCCTCAAATCATCCCTATTGTTAAATCCTGCGTTGATATTGCTCTACAGGTCGGAATGCCGGAATCTCGTATACCTCTTGCCGATGCTGTGGTAATGGTCGCCTCGTCGCCAAAATCAAATTCCGCTTACAAAGCTATAAGTACTGCTCTCAAAGATGTGAAAAGCGGAAAAATATATCAAATCCCTCGACATTTACAAAACATCCACTGCGATTCGAGCGAAAAATCCGAGAGCGACATACCTGAATACAAATACCCCCACGACTTTAAAAATCACTGGGTAGATCAGCAATATCTACCCAGCGAACTTAAAAATGTTAAATACTATTACCCAGGGGAAAACAAAAACGAAAAGTCATTTGATGAATATCTCAAAAAAATAAAATCGTAGTTTACGCAAAAACATATATTAACAATCTAAAATCTCAGCAGGATTTGCTCTGACACCATCTACTCTATATTCAAAATGCAGATGTGGGCCCGTGGAAAATCCTGTGTTTCCAACGTTACCTACTTTTTGCCCTGCCGAAACTTTTTGGCCTTTTGAAACACTCACAGAACTAAGGTGCGCATAAAGAGTAGATTTACCATTATCGTGATCGATAACAATATAGTTTCCATATCCGCCGCCTCTGTCGTCTGTACAAATCTGCGTAACAATACCGCTGTTTGCGGCAACAACAGTTGCGCCATATATGCCACTGCCACCTATATCAATAGCTCCATGTGTGTGCGATCTTCCCTCTCCGTCATTAAATCCGGACGTAATATAGTGGTATCCCGGCACAGGCCAAACCCACTCACCATCTACTTTTTTTTTATCTTTTTTTGCCACTTTAGCTCAGTTGGTAGAGCAACGCATT
>JAUNIE010000011.1:27909-33353 GCA_030523605.1 Clostridia bacterium
TTCTACTTTTTTATGCACATTTTGATATTTATCTTCAAGCTCATTCAATCGCTTTTCCAAATCACTAAGCTGTTTTTCCAATTTCATAATTATTTCGTTAGTTTCTTTAGGAGAATTTTTCTTTTTGAAACTGAGTTTTTTCTTTCCTAATTTTCCCTTCTCAGTTTTAGTTTTTTTCACGGTCAAAGAATTAACTTGCTTAGCTTTTTGGGGTTTGTTTGCCGCAGCGCTTGCATTAAAATTCAAATTTCCTTTAAGAATAACCAGTAACAATGCGGATACTATCATACCGTTAATTATCTTTGTAATTTTCATAAATGTCTAATCTCCCATTTAACTCTAATTATAGGTCATAAAAATCTCCCGAGCCGTTGTTACAAACCCGGGAGCAAATATCAACTAATTTTTTTAATCAATATCCCTCTTTTGGAATGTCCATATTCCGATTGCGGTAGTTACAATTATGTATACCGCACAGACAATAAGCCCTCTTGTGAGGATCGGATAGAAGAAATCCATATGGAATATATCCATGTTGGTAAACTGCGAAAGGTATGGAAATGGCCAATAGTTATTCGATGAAAAATTCTCGATTTTGAGCCAGCTGCTTAGCCAATCAACAGATGCAACCGCCGGAGCAAGCCAGTTATTTACAGCCATATCAATAAAATCAAGAACCATATTCCGCAAAAATGCAAAAATCGCTATGTTTGCACCTATAGTCCAGCCTGTGCTGCGTATAATGAAACCCATCATTTGGAAAATACTTTGCATTGCTATCTGTGCCAAAATGAAAAGTCCCAAAACTTCCAGAATATCAAGAAAAATATTTCTGTCAAAATCTCCGACACCGGCAAGGCAACAACCTACAATAAAGGCCGCCAAAGCACAAACTAAAGTATACGCAACGGAAACAAAAATGGTAACAATATATTTTGAAAAATATATCCACGCTCTATTTACGCCTCTCGACGCTATGTTTTTTATAGTTCCAAATCTAAATTCGCTTGCAGTAAACATCGAAACAATTATTGTCGTAAACAAAGTTGCTGAACCGACGCCCATAGTGAGCGAATATATACCTGTACACTGCGACGTAAACATATCTTCAAGGCCGTACAGGGCATACTGCATTTTATCCATGGCATCGAGTGCAAGAATTCCAATCCCTGCAAATATCGCAGCAAGAACTCCACATATGTAGAATGATTTCATCCTAAAAAGTTTGTAAAAATCAGACTTAATGAGTTTTAACATTATTCTTCACCTTCTTCCATAAGCTTAATAAGGTATTCTTCATAATCATCATTAATTTTCTTTGTGGACGTTATAACAACATCGTTTTCTTCAAGACATTTCTTGATTTCATCAAATTTCTCGGCAGCTTCGTTAATACGTATCCAATTACCTTGAACTTCCATATTACTTATTCCGAAAATCTCTCTGAAAATCGTCTGCGCTTTTTCGGGGTCATTTACCACAAACTCTACCTGCGGTTTAACAATCTCTCTAAGTTCTTCGGCGGTCATCTGTTTTACGAGTTTGCCATCTTTGATAATACCATAACAATTTGCAATCTTCATAAGCTCGCCCAAAATATGGCTCGAGATAAGAACAGTGATACCGGCTTCTTTACTGAGTTTTAAAATCAGATTTCTGATATCTTTTATGCCTATGGGGTCAAGACCATTTATCGGCTCGTCCAAAATCAAAAATTGTGGGCTACCCACAAGAGCAATTGCGATTGCAAGTCTTTGTTTCATACCCAGAGAGAATTTTTTTGCCTTTTTATTACCCACACCGCTGAGTCCCACTATATCAAGTATTTGATCGGTGATGGATTTGTCGCCTATGCCTTGCATTATGCGCTGAACCTCTACATTTTGGCGTGCACTCATATATGGGTATATCGCAGGGTTTTCGATTATTGTACCGATTTTTTTACGTCCATCTGCAAAATCAGTACTTCCGAAAAGCTCCATTTTGCCCGATGTTGGGCTCGCAAGCCCTGAAATCATTTTAATGGTTGTTGTCTTTCCTGCGCCGTTCTTTCCGATGAATCCATATATGTCACCTTTGTGAATTTTAATATTCACACTGTCTACAACGGCTTTTTTGGAATAATTCTTAGTTAAATCCTTGGTTTCCAATACATATTCTGTCATAGAAACTCCTCCTTCAATTAAATTTTTAAATACAAACTTAATCATATACCAATTAAATTAATATGTCAAGACACCAATAGGTCACTTATTTTTAGAAAATACGCTGTGTATTTCTTTAATCATCGATCCTGCAATCGGGCCTGCCGATTTTATGCCGAAATCTCCGTTCTCAACAACTACCACAAAAGCAATAGGGAAGTTTTCATCGTACGAAAAACCTACCATCCAGCCGTGAGGAAGCTTATCTTCACCTACTTCGGCCGTTCCGGTTTTTGCGCACATCGGAATACCTCCGAAAAGCGAATCGTTATACTGATTTTTCATCGTGAACCGCATCATTTCTTTCATTTTGTCCGCAACAATTTTTGAAATAACAGTTTTTGCCGATGATTTCGTAACTTTTTGACTATCTTTAGCACCCGAAATCGCAAACGATTTTACGATAAACGGCTCTGTAAGATTTCCTCCGCCGGCAAGAGCTCCCATGATTTTCAGCATATACATGGGATTGAGAGTATCCGTATACTGACCTATCCCCGACCAGCCCAAATCTGCTCTTGAAGCGTGGCTTACATCATAAACGCTTTTTGCAAGCTCTATCCCCTCAAAATACTGTGCTGAGTTAAATCCTAATTTTTCAAGTTCTTGGGTCATCTTTTCTTTACCGAGTTCCACTGCAATATCGCAAAAGGCAATATCGCAAGATTTGGAAAGTGCGATTTTTAGATCCAGTTTTCCGTGACTTTGCATACACGTTACTTTCTCGCCGTCTATAATTTTGACTTTTTCACACTCATACTTTCGAGTTTCCGCATCAGGTAAACACTCGATACCTGCTATTGATGTAAAAATCTTAAACACAGACCCCGGAGTATATGCCGCCGACAAAGCACGGTTTAAATATACTCCGTCATATTTCCCGTCAGTTTCCTTACTGAAATCGGGGCGATTATTTACATCATACGTCGGCAAACTGACCATACAAATCACTTCGCCCGTCTTATAGTTATAGGCAATCGCCGTACCTTTTTTATCGCCGAATTTTTTGGAAACAGAAGCGCAAATTTTTGAATCCAAAGTAAGCGTTATATCTTGATTTGAACTGAAGTAATCGGGTGCGCCAAATCCCGTAATAAAATTGTATCCGAACAGCTCGGCATTATATCTGCTCTGCACCGAAGTCGGGATAAGTGTCGACCCGTCTCCCACAGTATGTAACAGTGCTTTTCTGACATCTTCGTTTTCATGGTATAATCTTTTACCATTTACGGTTTGCGCCAGTATTTCACCATTTGTATCAAAAATTTTTCCGCCCGAAAGTGAACCGTTCGACAAGTGCCTATTGACAGGCGAAAATGCCCATTCTTTTGATTCCCTCGTGAATTCAAATATGTAATATCCGAGTCCGGCAAAAAATGCGAATATAACAAAATATAAAATCAACGACCGAAATTTCATGTTTCTCATATTTTCGCCCCCTATCCCCTTGAATACGTGCGCTCATCGGAAGCTTTGATAAACGCCATTAGCGCCCATACCGAAACCAAACTCGAACCACCCAAGCTCACAAACGGAAGCGTTACACCCGTGAGTGGAAGCATATCCGTTACGCCGAAAACGTTCATAATCATTTGAAACGTCATCATTCCCGCAGCGCAGCAAGAAGAAATGGTATAAAATGCCGACCTCGACCTTACTCCCGCATGTCTGACGTAAATTGCCAGCAAAACTATCATCAAAAGCACTATTATTCCGAGTATCATGCCCCATTCCTCACAAAGCATTCCAAAAACCAAATCGCTCGGTGCGGCAAAAACATATTTTAAACAGCCTTTGCCTACGCCCAAACCCAGGAGTCCTCCGCTTGCACTATATGTAAGAACACGTGTTTGCTGGTATCCTATATCGTTTGGATGCTCCCAGACATGACGCCACGCCGAAAAACGTGTCATTATATACGGTTTAAAATTAAGTATAAACGCTACGCCCAGTGCCGCCGTTGCACACGTCAAAACCACCGTACGAATACTGCCCGAACGCATAAATGCAATAAGTATAAACGTTACGAAAAATATGCACGCCGTACCGAAATCTCCCATTAGAAACAGCGCTCCCATGCATGCTGCGGAAAAAAGTATGAACCATGTTAAGTTTTTCGTGGTTTGTATGCCCTTTAACGTAGATGCCCCCAGAAAAATAAACGCAACCTTTACGAACTCCGACGGCTGGAGAGAATATCCGCCTATCATTATCCAGTTTTGAGAACCGTTTTTTACCTTCCCGAAAACCAAGTTTACCGCCAAAAGCGCCAAAGCAAAAAACGCAACGTACGGTCGTAACTTCATACAAAAATCCGCATGTTTGATAACCAAAACAATAACTTCAAAAAGTATTATTCCGAGCGCCATTGCAATAAGCTGCGTAAAAGCGTCGTTTATGTCTACTCCGCATAAATTGACTACCCCTATTCCGCTCAGGAACATAGCTATTGCTTCAATTTCGAAATTATCACGCTTAAAACCATACTTGGTAACTAAAAAAACTATCCACTCAAAAAGAAGCATAATCCCGCTTAATACGGCAGGTTTATAGTCCATCTTTCCGGAGCAAAAACAAACACTGATCGTAGATAAAATTTGAAATATCGTTATAAGAACAAGAAGCCCACCGCCCGAGTAAACATCGTAATCGATGTCTGCGTTATCACGGTTTTTCAGCGACAGCACATCGGCACGGCAAAGTTCCAGTTCCACGCCACCTATATCAATCACATCGCCTATAAACACTTTTTCGTCATTTTCGATTTTCTCGCCACCGACCGAAACACCCATTTTAGAATTCGTGTCAGATATAAACCAGCCGCTTTTACGCCTATAAAGAACGGCGTGATCTCTTGAAACGGACGGTAAATTAAGTACTATATCACAGTGCCTGTCACGACCTATCGAATTTTCCCAATATGTAATCGGAATTTTTTCGCCAGTCGCACGGTTTAAAAGCACAACCAGCGGATGTATCGGTTTAAGACTGCGAAAAAGCGTTCTGAAACAGCAGTATGCAATTAAGATAGCCATAAAAGGCAGTATCAGCTGTATGGAATACAAAAGCAAAGAAAACATCGTTTTCATAAAATCGCCTCCTATATTATCGGGCAAATTTTCTTATTAATGATTTCATAACTTTGGCAACCTCTTTAAATTCAGAAGTTCTATAAAACAGTATCAAATTTATCACATTCGGAATAATCATACACACGACCAAATAAAGTAGTATCTCCGA
>JAUNIE010000049.1 GCA_030523605.1 Clostridia bacterium
TCGTAGCTTTATTTTCTTTTTCCGATTTCAATCTCTTAAAATACTCTTCGCCGGCTTTTACTGCCTTTTCACGCACGCTCAAGGGCAGATTTCTCGCAAGCTCTTCTGCAATCATCTTGCCCGTTTTAGTGATTACATAATTATTTTCATCGTCTTTTATTATATTTTTCGCCGAAACCATCTCTTCAAACGCCTGGCTTGTTTCAAAATAGTTCGCAAGTCCGTAATTTTGAAGAATATCGGTTATAAAAGACTTGGCAATCGGGCAAGAAAAATGATTATAAAGATAGCAGATTAAAATCTTTATTTCTTGTCTGTCACGCAGCCCGCCGGGCAATACTCCCGCAGAAAATGCTTTATGCTCCATTTGATTTCTCCTATGTTGATTTTCTGTTTATAAAATGTTATAATACTAATAAATATTTTTTATTTTTTCTTTGAAGCATATTTGCTTTCAAATTTTTCCGTCATTGTTTCCAAGCTTTTATTTACTGATTCAGCTTTAATTCTCTGGCACCAAACACTCAGGACAACAGTTGAAATACCATCTTCCACGCCTTGAAGCTTTACTTCGGGCGCCGGTACCGTAAATATGTTTTTATTTAGTATGAATTCCTTTTCCATATACTTTTTTAAGTCGGACATTTTCGGCACAAACGCAATTTTGCGTTCATACTCGATTTTTACCATATTGTACTCGCTGACCCTATTGATACTCGAAGAAATCAGCTTTGAATTTGGTATGACGACAATCTGGTTTTCCTTGGACGACTGCAAAAACGTGAACATCATTTCGATTTTCACGACCGTGCCCTCGGACTTATCACACTCAATATAATCTCCCATGTGAATGGGCTTATTTACAACCAAAATAATTCCGCTAACTAGATTTGAAATGCTGTCCTTTAGAGAAATACCTACCGCAAAAACCGATGCACCTATGACCGCCAATATTGAGGTAACATCAAATCCCAAGGATTGTAAAACTGCTACCATTAGAATTATGCGCAGAGCAAATTTCAAAATAGATTCCAGAAGTGATGCTACTCCGACATCTTTAAAAGACTTTTGGAAAAACAGAAGCACTACCTTACAGGCGGCGTTTATAACCCACCAACCTATAACAAAAATTGCTGCCGCTTTAAGTACGCTAAATAGCATGCCTTCGAGCGATGATCCAAAATATCCGCCCATACTTTTTATAAATTCCATATACTATCACCTTCCTTGATATTTGATTATAGCACTTTTTAAACACAATAACAAATTTTTTATTTTATGAGGAGCTTTTATGAATTTGAAAAATAATTTTAAAATAACAAAATCACTTCTAACATCAATTATACTGCTGATTTGCCTCGTTTCAGGAGCATCTTGCAAAGTATTCGAAACAACCTGCAATCCGGATTCCGTAAAAGAAAGCAACGGAGGTGAACCCGTTTATATTTCGGTTATGCACGCCGAAAACGGAAAACTTCCCGAAAATTTTGAAATCAAAATTGAATTTGATAATGACGTTTTTAAGAAAAGTGCAAAAATAAACTACAGCAATGAAATAAGCAAAAATTACAAGCACAACAAGAGTATATTCGGCAGTGAAATTTCCGTAAAATGCTCTTTGAAAGCTTCAAAAGCGGCTCCCGAAGTTCCGGAAAATCAAGAACTTTTCTTGATAACTATGGAAACTAAGAAATCCATTCCGAAATTTGAAACAAATTTTAAAATAACAGCTGAAGGTGATTTTGAAAACGAAATTCAAAGTATTCCGATTAAAATTGAAAAACCGGCGACAAACACCAAATCCAACTCTGAACAATCTTCAGCCATTTTGACAAAACTTATTCCAAGCCGGGGCACGCTCAGTCCCGGATTTAATCCTAACATCAATGAATACAGTATAAATGTCCCTCACGACACGAAAGATATAGAATTTGATGTCGATGCTGAGAACTCTTCGGGCATTAATATCAATCGCCATAAATTAAAAGCTCCCGGTTCGGAAACTGATGTATTTATTACCGTAAAAGGTGAAAAAAGAGGTGATAAAAATACTTATCATGTCGCAGTAAACAGAGACGACAAACCCGAAGGCGAAACCGTAAAACCAGGAGGTCGCTCCAAGAAATCCGATGCTTATTCCACTTTGAAAGAAATTATGCCACGTAAGAAATCTTCGAGAAACAGCAAGCAAAAATCTAAAAAAGATAAAAAGTATGATACAGACGAGGATTATAGCCGCGAAAATGACGAAAACGCTTCAAATTCTTCCGTGTTTAAAGAAATGGCAATAACTCAAAGCGAAAACCCTGATAAAAGCAAAGGAAAATTATATTCTATAGTAATTTTGTCGTCTGTTTTGTGTTTATATGCCGCATATATGGTGATAAAGAGGAAAAAACATCAAAAAAACAAAAAAGAGCTTAACAAAATTTCTAAAAAATAGTATAATAGACCCTAATCAACTAAAAATGTTGCAGGGGGAAGTACAAATGCTCACAAAACTTCTTATAAATAGATACGTAAAAAACTCCGACCTAAAAAGCCCCGAAACCAGAAAACAATTCGGCGTGCTGAGCGGAACCGTTGGAATAATCGGTAACTTAGTTCTTTCAATCGGAAAATTTGTCGCAGGAATCATGACAGGCTCGATTGCAATAAGCGCCGACGCTTTTAACAATTTATCCGATGCAATATCGTCAATTGTAACTTTAATATGCTTCAGAACTTCAGACAGTCCCGCAGACCGTGAACATCCTTTTGGGCACGGGAGAATTGAATATATTTCGGGCTTAATCGTTTCAATTGCAATAATATTCATGGGAATAGCATTCATAAAATCTTCGATAGAAAAAATATTTAATCCCGAACCTGTTATTGCGAGCGCTGTGCCTGTGATCATACTCGCCGCATCGCTAATAGTGAAGTTATGGATGAGCTATTTTAACAACAAAATAGGCAATATGATAGACTCCACGGCAATCAAAGCCGCAGCTTTCGACAGCATAAGTGATTCCGTCGTCACAGTAACCATACTGGCAGGTATGGCAATAACTTATTTCACAGGATTTTATGTTGACGCCTATTCCGGCATACTTGTAGCTTGTTTCGTAATACTTACCGGCCTAAAAATGATTAAAGAATCAACGGGACCTTTGCTCGGAGAAGCTCCGGATCCCGAACTCGTAAAGTCAATAAACAATTTGGTTATGAAGTGCCCGGATATTTTGGGGATACATGAACTTGCCGTACACAATTACGGGCCGGGTAAACTTGTGATTTCAATGCATGCAGAAGTACCTGCGAACAAAAACATCATGGAGCTGCACGATTCCATAGACGAAGTTGAAAATAAGCTGAAACATAAATTCAAATGTCAAGCAACCATACACATGGATCCTATCGTTACAGATGACAAGCAGGTCACAGCCATGAAAGAAAAACTTTCGACACTTATAAAACTAATAGACAAATCCGCACAAATTTACGATCTACGTATAGTGCCCGGCAAATTAAAAACTCTTATTTTTCATGTTTCCATACCTTACGATTTGGAAGAAACCGACAAAGAACTTAAAAAATCTATCAAAAACAGCATAAATTCAATCGAACCTGACTATGATTGCATAATCAATATCGACCGTGTTTATTTCGATTCTCAGGTGTAAAGCGGAGAAAATATGGACATAAACTTACACAAAGCATTCATGGAAAAAGCTCTGGAAGAAGCCAAAAAAGCTGAAAAAATCGGAGAAGTACCCATAGGTGCGGTTATAGTAAAGAATGAGAAAATAATCGCTACGGGGTATAATAAACGAGAAACTCATCAAAATGCACTCTTACACGCTGAAATAGAGGCTATTAATAACGCCTGCGAAAAACTGGGTAGCTGGAGGCTGACCGATTGTAATCTTTACGTTACCCTTGAGCCGTGCCCGATGTGTGCCGGAGCTATTATCAATTCACGAATAAAACGGCTTATATTCGGTGCAAAAGACCCAAAAGCGGGGTCGTGCTGTTCGCTGATAAACTTATTCGAATTGGAATACAATCACCGCCCTGAAATTATTTCGGGAGTAATGCAGGATAAATGCAAAAGCTTGCTTTCGGGTTTTTTTGAAAATTTGCGTAAAAATAACCACTCACATTAAATATGGGCGGTTATAAATTTTATCTTAATTAATTTCGGGTTAATACTCGGAGGAATCAATTTCACCCTTTGTCCAGCTTATTAAGTCCCACATCTTATTCCAAAGCTTACCATCGCTTGCTTTCCCTATATCTCCATTTGGATTGGCATTAAAGAAACAAGCATGTAAATCCAAATATCTTGGGTCAAAATTAGATTTAACACGCTGAATATCCAAACAGTCCGCTTCATGAACCATTATTGCCACGATATCTTTACCTTTAACATTCGCATCTTTGTTCATTATGGCATTTTTCACCCTCAATATTTGCCTACCGGACAGCTTGCCCTTAAGTTCTTTGGCTGCTATCTCAGAGCTCACCTCATCAAAAACGTCTATCCATTCATTCGCCCTTCCTGTATCGTGGAAAAGAGCTCCATACTTTGCAAGTAGAATCTCTTCATTGGTAGGTGATGGTAAACCAAATTCAGTGTGGTACTCCCGAATATACGCTGCGATTCGGCCAATATATTTAACCAGTCTTTTTGCGTGATCTATTCCGTGTTGACCTATCTCACTCATTCCGTATCCTACAGGCCTTCCCCAAAATATTTTCTTATCCTCTATCACTTTTATAGTATCCTTAAATTTTTTCTTATCTTCAGTTGAAGCTTTATTATACCATGCCACACAATAGCCTGCCGACACTTTAGATTTGTCTACACCCATAACTTGTGACAACGAGTCTTTGACATAACCTAAATCACTACCTTTAGCACCTTCCAGCGTAAGCTCCAACTTATCCAGCAGCGTCAATGGGGTCATGTTTTTAGCTTTACGTTTTCCGTCTATAGGAGCCCACTCTCGCTTTTTACCTCCAAAAATTACAACAAACGGTTCATCTTCTTTCTCAATTTGCTTATCGTAATATCTTTTCAATATGTCGTCTTCAAAGTTTGCGTCTATAACCATATCTTCGGCTGACTGCACTTTAACATCAGGTGTTTTATCTTGCATTAATTCCTCATCCGAAATAGGTTCAGGTACATAGCTTTCAAAGTTATTAATATTAGGATCGTCTTCCACTTCATCTATATCTACCTTCTCACGCAAATCAGACCCCAAATTTTGCAGATACTTTTTACGCTTTTCCAAGCCAATATTGATGTTATCTATAAATTGTTCGAATGTAATGATTCCATGTGTAGGCACTGCATTACATTCTTTGGCAATGACTTCCCATTTGGTTTTAGTTAAAAATTTATCATACCTATGAGACTCCAGAATCCTCACTAATTTATTGTTTGAGTCTAATTCGGCGTAGGCATAATCAGGTAAAGGCGCAGGCGCTTCTATTAAATCTACCGGAAGCTCGGAAAATGGGACTCTGTATGCCTTATCTTTATATTTCAGCGTATATCCCTTATAAATACCCCCAAAGCCAAAATATTTCAACCAAATATTTTGTTCCGCCGGGGGCACTGCCAATTCTTTCGGAATTAAAATAGAAATTTTGCCCATTTTCGTATCATCACCTGATCCGCCTCCAAATCCTGTGCCTCCAAATCCTCCTTTTCCGAAAATTTCAAAAGCGGTCAATTCACGTTTAGGCTTCGGTTCAGGATTTAATATTTCCTCGGGATAGCAGTCGGGCTCAGGCTCAGGTTCAGGATCTTGCTCAAACTTAGGCTCTAATTTAGGATTAAATTCACCCCCAGACGCTGTCGGTTGAGG
>JAUNIE010000050.1:0-5350 GCA_030523605.1 Clostridia bacterium
TTTTCTATTCTTTTATTTTCGGCAAGTGCACTGAATGTTGTTTTGGATCCGGGGCATGGTGAGAAGTCCCCGGGCTGTGCATATTACTACGATGGCAAAGAAGTAGTGGAGAGGGATTTAAATCATAAAATGGCTCGAATGCTAAAAAATGAGCTAAAAAATTATAGAACTAGGGACAACAAAAAAATAAACGTTTACATAACTTGTAAAAGAAATCAGAACCCTGCTTTGCATGAACGGGTAAAATTCGGAAAGAAGCGTAATGCCGATCTGCTTCTTTCTATGCACCTAAACGCTTCCCCTAACAGGAATATTAAAGGCGCAATGGTACTTGTAACCCATTCACATTATCAACCGGGGAAAAAGCTGGAGAAGAAAAAAAGTAGGAAGAGGAAAAAGAGAAAAAATGATTTGTATGCAAAAGAAGAAAAGCTTGCAAAAAAAATTCTTAAAAATCTAAAAAATATTGGGGTAACAATACCTAAAAACGTCAAGAGTGATGAAGCAGAGCTAAAGGACGGTCTTTTAAGACGCCCATCTGATGACGGTGACACATATCCGAACGGCGATGCCAGTGATTGGTATGGGATTATAAGAAGCGGAATCAGGTATAATCTTTTATCCATTTTGGTCGAGCACGCTCATTTGAGTAATAGGGATGACTACTATAACTTCTTGTCAACCGATGAAAAACTAAAAAGTCTTGTTCGTGCCGATGCGTTGGGCATTGCGGAGTACTATGGATTAGTTTTGAAAAAATAATATTTTTGTAATGAAAAAGGTGTAGGCGGTATGGTGGATAGGGTTAAAACTATATTTGAGTATGCGAAGGAACGTTTCGGAACTGATCTTGAATATTTATGGAAAAACGATGCAAATTCAGCAGTCCTTAGAAACAAAATTAACCGAAAATGGTATGCGATTGTAATGAAGGTCAAGAGAGATAGTTTATGCTTAGAAGGTATCGGAAGTGTTTGGATTATGAATGTGAAGTGCGATCCGATGATGGTAGGTTCGTTTATAAACCGAAAGGGATTTTTGCCTGCGTACCACATGAATAAAGAACACTGGATGAGTATTGTTATAGACGATTCTAGTGTTGCGATGGAAGAAATTTTAAATATTCTTGAGATGAGTTATGAAATTGTGGATAAAGCTAAGAAATCAAAAGGGAAAAACCGTACGGATTAACGTACGGTTTTTATATTATTCTGAAAATCTGATGATCTGGTTTTCGGCATCTACATTAGCGTCAATGCCGAAGGGAATAATACATCTGGGAAGTGCGTGCCCGATGTTAATATTGCACACAATCGGTAGTTTAGGGTCGTCAATTATTTCAATCAGCGCTTGTTTATATTCTTTTTCATAAATCTTATTTACAGGTTTACCAACCAAAATTCCTGAGATTTTTTCGAATACATGAGCATTTTTTAGGTATTTCAGTGCTTGTCGATATTTTTCAGGAGAAGGTCTTTCTTCGCTGGATTCCAAAAGCAAAATATGACCTTGCCAATCCTCCGGTTTCGGGAATATATCATATTTTTTATATATTTCAGGCATGTCCGAATGTCTGTTACCGTTGAACACATCATACATAGAATCGATACAGCCGCCGAGAATTTTGCCGTGAAAGTTTGCAGGGCCTTGTAATAATTCGAATCCACGGTCGACGTGGGAGGACAGAGGTTTTCCCATTTGGTCTGGTGTGTAACTATTCCTTTCTTCATACCAATTTTTAGAAGGAGTTATTTCTTGAATACGTCCTGTTTGGATAAGTTCTTCGAAGTAATTTTTCGTATAAGGTAGAATTTCAGGACCTAGTTCACATATATCGGGGAGAAATGCTTGCCCATAAAAAGTGCGCATGCCAAGTTTATGTAGCATAAAATGATTTACTGTCGTATCGGAAAAACCGAGGAATATTTTATCTGAAACCACATTACGCAGTTCATCGTGTTCGAACAGATACGGAATCAATCGATATGTATCATCTCCGCCTATGGCGCAAAGTATCATGTCGATTTCCGGGTCACGGAAAGCCTCTAAAAAATCCTCCGCACGTTTTTCGGGGTGAGCTTGTATATAGTCTACTCCTTTCAAAGAGTGAGGCATGAATTTTACTTTCAGACCATAGCCTTGCAATCTTTTAACGCCCAAATCTACTTCATGTTTTACGTAAGATTCACCGAGAATCCCACTTGAAAGACTTACAATCCCTATTGTTTTAACCATAACTATCCTCCATTAATCAAGAAGTTTCGATATAACCTCCTCATAGCTTGTGTCGATTAGATTTATATGTTCGCTATTTTCTTTGCACCCTTCTATGTATATATGATTATTATGTTTTATGTTATCGATTGTGCAGCATGTGGTATCTTGTCTTTTTTCCAGGTCGTTGCTGTGTTTTTTTATTTTTTCGAAATTTTTTTCAATATATTTATCGGTCATCGCAAGACATATAAAACGTATCTTTGATAAATAAAAATTATCGAAATTTTTTCGCCAGTCAAATGGAATATATCCGCCTTCCACGATTAAATTCTGATGATTTTCGATAGCAGTTTTAATTATTTCCTTAACAATTGGCCATAGATATTCCGTAAGTTTTTCATCATCGTCGGGTGTGAGATTAGTGTTGTCGCTGCGAATTAATCCCATTTTTAAGTGATCGATTGAAAGATAGGGATATTTATATTTTTCGAGCATTTTTTGAGCTAGGACTGTTTTACCAACAAAAGACGGACCTGTTATCAGCACAATCATAAATTTACCACCATATTCCGGATTTTGTTATGATTATAGCTTAAAAGTGCGAGATTTTCAATTATCATTGAGTAAAAAAGTCATACAACGTATAAGCACCTAAATGTAGGTGCTTATTTTGATGCTTAAATAATTTTTGTGTTTAACATGAATAACTGGATACGTGAGGAAAACTAAACGGAAGTGTTCTCGGCAACACACTATTTGTGCTGAACCCTATATCGAAAGCGATTGCTTCTCGACATATTCTTGGGGGCGAGGTTTATACATTGATTGTCGTTAATGCTTATTTATACGTATTTGGAGCTGTTTAAATCGGTTAATTGATAAGTAATTGAAAAATTAAGACAATCTATGTTTTCGTGATTTAAAACCGAATGGGCAATGATGATTTTTACGTTTTGGCATATTATTTTTATATTTGCAAACAATTAGTAGTATTATATTGACATATTTTAGCTTCTGTATTAAAATGCGAAAGTGTTGACTACTCCAAATACCTCACAAATTATATCTGGAGTTGCTGTTTCTTTTGTGGTTCTCTGCTGTTTTTTAACATATTGATATTTTTTCAATTATTAAAGGGGTTTAAATATTAAGGAGGTCTAAAGATGTTCAAAAAATTTTTTAGTGTAGTATTGGTTTTTGTGATTTTCTGTAGTTTTATACCTAATTCGCTTGCTGTTACTGACAAACAAATGTCGTACATAGAAGAATTTAGCAAAAGTCTCAATGTACCGTCGGAGTGTTTTCTTTTTGATGTAGAGTCAAATTCTAGAGAAGATTGTTTGCCAAGAACCACTGAGTGTGCACTTGTCCCCATCCAGAATATAAAAGATCACAAAAAATGTATGAAGGCAATATTTGGAAATCAAGGCGATAAGCAGTATATAAAATATTACCATGACGGTAGCCTTTCCAAAAATAATGCGGTTGAAAAGGAAGTGGAGCGTGAAGCGCTGGAAATGAAGCGTAATAATCCTAAATCTCTCACGTTTGTAATAACTTATGGTGATGAAAGTGTTGGTAAATTATATGTTCTGTCGATACGTTCAGGTGGCGGTCGTGCTCCAAGGCTGGGTTATTTGATTAAAAAAGAATACTCCGGCAGGGGTATTACCAAAGCGTCTGCAAAGTGCGCCCTGAACATAATGCAGCGTATGGTTGATAATAAAGATAAAAGATACTCGTTTACTAAACTAAAAGCTACTGTGGCACCTGCAAATAAAGCTTCAAATGCGATACTTTCAGGATTGGGCTTCAAAAAAAGCGCAAAAACTGTTAGAAATAGATACGGAAAGAGAAATGAATATACATATATGTTTAAACTAAAATGTAGAAACAAAAATAAAAGTAAAAAAATTATAGCATAACACTTTTGCCATAGTTATTGACAAAACAATTATGGTGTACTAACCGGGTAGCAGTGCATACTATTTGGATAGGTATTTAGACGTTATTTTCGAAACGCTTGCAGACATAAATTTTACTTTCAGACTATAGCTACGCAATCTTTTAAATTCCAAATCCACTTCATATTTTACATAAGATTTACCGGAAATTCTGCTCGAAAGACTTACAATTACTACTGCTTTAACCATAAATATCCTCCGTTAATCAGGAAGTGCCGATATAATCTCCTTATAGTTTGTGTCGGTAGATTTATATGTGCTCGTTATTTTCTTTGTATTCTGTATATGTGATTATTATGTTTTATATTATCGATTGTGTAGCATGTGGCGCCTTGTCTTTTTTTAGGGTCATTGCTGTGTTTTTTTATTTTTTCGAAATTCTTTTCGATATATTTGCAGTTTTAATTATTTTCCTTAACAATAGACCATAGATATTCCGTAATTTTTCATTATCGTCGGGGTGAGATTAGTGTTGTCACTGCGAATTAACCCCATTTTTAATTGATCTGTTGAAAGATAGGGATATTTATATTTTTCGAGTATTTTCTGGGCTAGGACTGTTTTGCCTACAAATGATGGACCTGTTATCAGTACAATCGTAAATTTACCACCATAAGAATTATAAATCTATTTCCGGATTTTGTTATGATTATAGCTTAAAAGTGCGAGATTTTCAGTTATTATTGCATACAAAAATTATACAACGTATAAGCATCTAAAACGTAGGTGCTTATTTTGACGCTTAAATAATTTTATAACTTGACTCGATGTTGAAATGATGATATTGTGTATATAAACACTTTATACTGCTGCTTTAAGTGACAAAATATTGTGCTTTAATACAAAAATCTGGGGGGAGGTAACAAATGAAGTAACAATTTAAAATTGTTTGCAATGTTAATAATTATATTGTCCGTTTTTATAATCCCTACTTTTTCGAAAGTGTCCTCTCGAATAATGGTGATGATGATGGACAAGAAGTTATTATAAGCGAAAGTTTAAATATAAAACATAACAAAAAACATATTCAAAAAACGCAAACTTCTAGACCATAGCGCTGGCTTTTTATATAATGCCCAACAGTGGATACAAAATCGAATCTTTTTGTGTAATTATTTTTACACTGGCGTTCATAAAAAAGAAAAAATAGACAAAGGGTGGTAAAAATG
>JAUNIE010000050.1:5360-5831 GCA_030523605.1 Clostridia bacterium
CCTATTTTTATGATTTTTGCATTCTCACCTATAGCTTCTGCGGCGAATGTGAAAACGGACACAGAAGGATCGGAAATAAAAATCGAAAAAAATTTCGCAGATGGAAAAGATAGCGAAAATGAATTTAGATCGGAAGATACAACAAAAATCGAAATAACACAAAAAAAAGAGATCATCGATAACCAAAAATCAGAAACAAACATAGTTACTTCGAAATCTAAAATAAAAACAACGTCCAAAGATTTAAAACAAGAAGAGGCGGCTGAAACGTCAGGTTCTTCAGAAAATAACAAATCAGAGAACATACAAGCAAAAAATATAAATTATACCGTTGAATTTACGCATAAAGATTTGCAATACGTTTTGCCCGGAGGTACGAGCGTAAAACTTTCGAAAATTTTAGGTAAGCTACAACTAAGCGGTAAGGTAACAGAGGTCGAATGCAGCAACGATAACTTGTTTTCGGCTACA
>JAUNIE010000051.1 GCA_030523605.1 Clostridia bacterium
TATACTAATAGTATTTTATGCGATAATGAAAGACATAAAAAAATAACCGTTCCTCTAGCACAGGTAACGGTTTAATAAATTGTAACTTGTTCAGGACTAACCGCATTTCAAACGGTTAAGGATTTTGCTACTTTTATTATATTATGGGGTTTAAAATTTGTCAAATAAATTATTTTAAAAATTTTGAAAAAACTTGTTGACAAACTTAAGATAGGTATGTTATAATAAGAGGGCAATGGTGGTTGTGAAGATGGCGGCATAGCTCAGTTGGCTAGAGCATTCGGTTCATACCCGAAGTGTCGATGGTTCGAGTCCATCTGTCGCTACCAAAATTTAATATGGCCCGGTGGTCAAGCGGTTAAGACACCGCCCTTTCACGGCGGTAACACGAGTTCGATTCTCGTCCGGGTCACCAAAAAAGCTCCTAGACTTAGCTAGGGGCTTTTATTCTGTATAAATAATTATCTTATTATCTATTCTTGCGGCGAAACCGGGACTTCAGGTTTTTCTGTTTTAGCTGCTTGCGCCGCTTTTTCTTCTTTTTTCTTAGCCTCTTCCATAATATCACATACAGAGGACATTCCCAAACTGTCTGCCACTTGTGAAATAGTAACTATCATTTTAAGGTGCCTTGCCAAAAACGAAGAACCCGGTTTTTGTAAAAGCTCTTTGGCAACAGCCTTAATTTTCGCAGGGTCCTCCACATCAGTGCTATTTTTTAGTACGTGCTTAATTTTTCGGGCCTGCTTTGCCATTCCTTCCGCATCTGTCTGCAGCTCTTTAAATAGTTGCACAAACGTTTGGCTCTCCTTATTTTGAATATCCGCAGTTCTCTTCCTATGTGGCAACTTGCTTTTCAATTTGTCCCCTTTACCCCTCCAAGTTGCTTTACGAGTTCTGACATAAAAATCTATCCTCTCTATAAATAATAAAATGCAAGCCATTTACTTGGCTCGCATAAATTATATATATAGTTTGTCAACCTTGTTTTTAAAATTTTAGAAAAAGTTAACTTTTTTGTTAAAATGCATAATTCGTGCATACCCCAAAAAGGCAAAAAACATCACTTATTCATTCCAAGGTCTACCATTTTTTTATTAAAATCCACCCACCCTGGACATCCACATAACACTTTCAAATTCTTAATTAAATCTTCCAACGCACCAAGAGTTTTTTGGGAACGCATTATCTCAGCAGACCTCGATACAGCCTTATTAAAATCTCGCTCATTTGACTTAATTTTTCTTTTCGCCGATTGAAAACTACTAGCCAATATTTTTGCTCCCTTTTCTGCTTCGGAAAGTGCCATTGCATATTTTCTGAGCTCGACATGACTAACATTAGCCGATTTCTTCACAAATGGTCTCCTCATAAAAATCCATCCTTCCTATAAAAAATATTAATCACTCCTGTGATTTATATAAATTATACACATATATGTTTCGAATGTCAACCCGCTTTTTTAAAATTTTAGGTAAAATTAACGTAATCCAAATAATTTACATAAAAAAAGCCACCCTACCTCATGTATAGTGGCCATAGTTTATTTATTCTCAGCTATTTGATTAGTGGCCAGATAGTCACATCGTTCGTTTTCGGGGTGCCCTGCGTGGCCTTTTACCCACTCGATTTCTGCTTTATGCTTTCCAAGCAAATCCAATAGTTCTTGCCACAAATCGGCATTTAGTGCCGGTTTTTTGTCGCTTTTTCGCCAGCCGTTTTGCTTCCAGTTTTCTGCCCAGCCTTTTGTTATGGCGTTACAAAAATACTGCGAATCGCTATAAATCTTAACTTCACACGGCTCTTTTAGGCATTTCAGGGCTTCAATAACAGCTGTCAGTTCCATGCGGTTATTTGTAGTTTCCGGATGGTAACCTGAAATCTCCTTTTTATGCTCTTTATACCTCAAAACGGCGCCCCAACCGCCTGCTCCCGGATTCCCACTGCATGCGCCGTCCGTATATATTTCTACTTTTTTCATTTGCATCGTTCCTTTACAACTGGATAATTTTGTAAAATCGCTTGACATAAAAATTTTATCGTGGTACAATTAAACTAATGTTTGATGTACGGAATTTAATTGTTTGTTTTTAATTTGAAATCGAGTTGCTATATTTCATTTAGATTTGAGAAGTTCAGCTTTTTGATATGCTGAGCGTCTGCTTTGTTTTTAATTTATATATATGGGAGGTAATAATTATATGAATGAAAAAAATGATTCGAAAAAAACTACAAAAAGATCAAATTCAAACTCAAAAAATAAAAATTCAGTTCAAAAAAATTATACTACAAATTCAAAAGTAAACAAATACGAACATTCAAACAAAAAATTCACTCCAAAACCGAAATTTACAGGCACAAGCGGTTCGGCGCAGATAATGGATTCTTATCTTTCGCGTAGCGGTGTAACTGTTGGGCGAGCAAATAATTTTTTCGGTGGCAAGAATTCAAATAAAGACAAAAAATCGTTTAGGATAGTGTTCTTGGGCGGCCTGAACCAAATCGGCAAGAATATTGCGGCATTTGAATGCGGCGATGATATTATAATCTTAGACTGCGGAATGTCGTTCCCCGATGGTGAGATGCTTGGCGTTGACCTTGTTATCCCTGATTTTTCGTATCTTGAAACAAATCGAGATAGGATAAGAGGTTTGGTTATAACTCACGGGCATGAAGACCATATAGGTTCGATACCTTATTTGCTCAATAAGATAAACGTCCCGATTTACGCCACTCCGCTTACGATTGCTCTGATAAGCAGCAAGCTTAAAGAACATCGGCTGCTCGGAGGAGCAAATCTTCACACAGTAAACGCCGGCGATGAAGTAAAACTGGGATGTATGAGCGTAGAGTTTATACACGTTAACCACTCCATACCCGATGCTGTGGGCGTTGCGATAAAATCCCCTGCAGGCACGATTGTTCATACAGGCGACTTCAAAATCGACTGCACACCTTCGAGGGGTGAGATGATAGATTTAGCAAGGTTTGCCGAGCTTGGTAAGGAGGGCGTTCTTGCCTTTATGGCGGATTCAACCAACGCCGAGAGACCCGGCTATACTATGACTGAGCGCAAATTGGATAATTCGTTTGAAAGGCTTTTCCAGAAAGCTAAGAATAAGAGAATTATAATTGCAACATTTGCATCAAATATAGGAAGACTTCAGCAAATCATAAACTGTGCGATGAAATACGGCAAAAAAGTTGCATTTTCGGGGCGCAGTATGGTAAATAATATCGCAATCGCGAAAGAACTTAATTATCTTGAGGCGCCCGACGGAGTTATTATAGACATAGACCTCATAACAAAGTACGGCAAAGACGAAGTCGTTTTGGTAACGACAGGAAGTCAGGGCGAACCCATGTCGGCGCTGCACAGAATGGCTTTTTCGGAGCATAAAAAAGTTGAAGTCGGGCCGGAAGATTTCATAATCATCTCCGCAACGCCTATTCCGGGCAATGAAAAAATGGTCGGAACGGTAGTAAACGAGCTTATGAAACTCGGCTGTGAAGTTGTTTATGAATCCATGTATGAAACGCACGTTTCAGGTCATGCTTGCCAGGAAGAACTAAAAATAATGCAAGGAATTATTAAGCCTAAGTATTTTATACCCGTACACGGCGAACGCAGACATCTTATGAAACACGCAGAACTCGCCGTAGGAATGGGCATGCCTGAAAACCATGTTTATGTCGGGGATTCGGGCGACATACTCGAAATAAATGAAGACCACATTAAAAAAGTCGGCCAAATCCCGCTTGAGCTTGTCCTTGTTGACGGTATCGGCGTGGGAGATGTCGGCAGTATAGTTCTCAGAGACCGTAAGCATCTTGGTGAAGACGGGCTTATAGTGTTGGTTGCGACTCTCGACTCGCATGATAAACATATAATAGCGGGTCCCGATATAGTTTCTCGTGGATTTGTCTACGTGAAAGAGTCGGAAGACCTCTTGGAAGAAGCGAAAAGAGTGGCATATAAAGTAATTGAAGGCTGCTCGTCGCAAAATACACGTGATTGGGGATATATGAAAACGAAAGTCAGAGATGAACTTTATAAACTTTTCCACAATAAAACACGTAGAAATCCTGTAATACTCCCGATAATAATGGAAGTTTAAGTAATATAAATATAAAAAGCTCGCCTTATTTAAGGCGGGCTTATGCTATTTTTGGAGATAATATTTAATTAGCCCCCACAGCCACAACCGCAGCCGTTATTGCAGCCACAACCGTCGTCGTTCCCGCCGCAGCAGCACAGAATAATAAGAATAAGAATGATTACTAAGCAGCAATTGTTACCGCCAAAAAGATTATTACACATTGGTAAATTCCTCCTTTGAATATTTACATTACCATACTATTTTGCGGGCGCAAAAAGTGTTACACAAAAAATTAAGAACATGGCAATATTGATTTTCATCCGCCGTGGATGTAGTATATAGAGGTATCTTAATCAAAATAAGGGGGATTATTTTATGTCAAACAAAGAAAAAGTAATTTTTAGCGCAGTTCAGCCCAGCGGAGAAATTACACTCGGAAATTATCTCGGAGCGATAAAGAACTGGCGTAATCTCCAAAATGATTACAGATGTATTTTTGCGCTTGCCGATCTTCATACTATAACCGTAAGGCAAGACCCGAAAGAATTTAACCGCAGAATTATTGAACTTTATGCGCTGTTTTTGGCGTGCGGTATCGACCCTGAAAAAAGTATATTTTTCATTCAGAGTCAGGTTCATACTCATGCAAATCTCGGCTGGATACTCCAGTGTTACACGCAGTTTGGTGAGCTTTCCAGAATGACACAGTTCAAAGATAAATCCAAAAAACACGCCGATAACATCAATGCCGGATTGTTTTGTTACCCAAGCCTTATGGCTGCCGATATTCTTCTTTACAGTGCCGATTTGGTTCCTGTCGGGGCGGACCAAAAGCAACATCTGGAACTCACGAGAAATATTGCTGAAAGATTTAACGGTATCTATGGCGATACTTTTGTTGTGCCCGAGCCGTATATTCCAAAAATAGGCGCAAGAGTGATGTCGCTGCAGGACCCGACCAAAAAGATGTCAAAATCCGATGAAAACGCAAATGCTTGTGTTCGTTTAATGGACGATGCAAATGTAATCATGAAGAAATTTAAACGTGCGGTTACGGATTCAAATAGTGAGGTAAAATTCCGAAACGAAAATACAGGTATTGATAATCTTATTGGTATTTATTCTTGCGTTACGGGTAAATCCACTGACGAAGTGGAAAAAGAATTTGAGGGCAAAGGCTACGGCGACTTTAAAAAAGATGTCGGTGAGGCGGTTATTAACGAGCTTACACCAATACAGGAAAAATTCAAAGATTATATGAATAATAAGGATTATTTGATTAAATGCTTCAAAAAAGCTCGTGAAGAAGCGCTTGAAATCTCAGAGCAAAAACTCAATGAAGCAAAAGAAAAGATTGGATTTATATTATAACTTCAAAGCATAAATTTACTCGCCTTGATTTTTTCAAAGCGAGTTTTATTATTTTTAAACATTATGATAAATTATGTCAGTTTTGGAAGCCGGAGGGAACTTTATAGGCCCGTTGCTGCTGTGGTTGGGTTCATTTGCGTGAGATCTTCTTATAGCATCATTAGCCTCTATAACTTTAGTAACCCCTGATGCATCGTGTTCGGCTTTGAGTTTTGCTTCTTTTTCACGCTCCGCAGCTTCTTCGGCATCACGTTTGGCTTTTTCTTCTGCTTTGCGTTTATCCTCAGCTACTTCCTTGAGTCTTGCCGCCCCTTCATCTTTGCGCTTACGTTTCTCTT
>JAUNIE010000012.1:0-4328 GCA_030523605.1 Clostridia bacterium
AAAGAAAAAGATGATGAGTGCGCTAAACTAAAAAAGCAATGTGATGATTTGGAAAGCAAACTAAAAAAAGCGGAAAAAGAAAAAGCTGACGAGTGTGCTAAACTACAAAAGCAATGTGATGATTTGGAAACCAGGCGCAAAGATTTGGAAGCAAGGCTTAAAACAGCGGAAACAGAAAAAACCGATGGGTGTGCTAAACCTCAAAAGCAATGTGATGATTTGGAGGGAACCAGGCACAAAGACTTGGAAGCAAGACTTAAGGGAGCTGATACTAAAAAGCTTATACAACCCAAAGTGCCCCAAGAAAGTAAAAAAAACAGCGAATTGGACGTGCGTTGCAAAAAACTAGACACAGAGCTTCAACAATTGCACACTGTGTGTCGTAGATTAAGATCACAGTGTGACGATTACGAAGTATTACTCGATAAATTACAAAAAGAAAAACCGGAGATACAGGAATTACTAAAAAAACAGCGTACAGAATTTGAACAATCAATTCAGCAGTTCATTGATGATTTGGCCCCGCCTTGCACTCAAGGAATCATCCCCCCTTCTACCATAAAAACAAAATCGTATATTTATCCATCGATGCCCCCGTCACAGATATACATTTTCGCTGCGATTTCATCGGATTTCATCGATCTCGCTAAATATCCAAGCAAAAGTGCAGAAGATAGTTTCAAAAAGCTTAAAGAATATATACCCAAAAATAAATTCAATGCAACCGGCGTATATTTTATCTTGAAATTTTTATATTGTGGCTACTGTGAAGATGCAGAAATTGCAAATCTACTAAGACAAGAGGTATTTCAAAAGCAACCAATAGGAAAAGAAAAACATGGTAGTTTTTTGCACTGCTTGGCACACACTTTGAAAGAACTTGATAATATCTATTCAAATAAGGACCCTATGAATAAATTTCCTTTGTTCCTATCATGCGAACTCCGGCAGCTTATGCGTTTATCTGAGTTAGAAAAATATTTAGACCCAAAATCCTCGTAAAATTCAGTTCGGAGAGTTACAAAGAATCAAGAAACAAAAGATTATTAATTTTGCTTGACTTTATATATTTTATGTGTTAGAATTATACTTACCTCTAGAAAGGGCTTATTTTTTGATGCTTATTTTGCCCTTGGAGGGAGGATAAACTATTCCGACAAAAACGGGAGGTGCCGTAATGAGAGTAAAAGTAACGTTAGCATGCACTGAATGTAATCAGCGCAACTACGATACGACAAAAAACAAGAAAAACAATCCCGAAAGGATTGAAATGAAAAAGCATTGTCGTTTCTGTAGAAAACATACTCTGCATAAAGAAACAAAGTAATTTGAATTGGAGGCAAAACAATGAGTGAAAAAAAATCAGGTGTATTCTCGAAAATTAAAGGCTTTTTTGTAGACTGCAAGAATGAAATCAAAAAAATTGTTTGGCCAACTCAAAAAACCGTTTGGAAAAACACTGGGATTGTTCTCATGATGATTTTCATAATGGGAGTTTTTGTTGCAATTCTGGATGCAGGACTTATGCAGCTTTTGGGACTTGTAATGTCAGTTTCAAGTAATAAGTAATTTATCCGGAAGGAGCGTAACAATGTCTGAAGAAGCAAAATGGTATGTTGTACATACTTATTCGGGTTATGAAAATAAGGTAGCTTCAAATCTGGAAAAAGCCATAGAAAATCAAAATCTTGGCGAAATGATTCGGGAAGTAAAAGTCCCGACCGAAAAAGTCGTTGAGATTAAGGACGGTAAAGAACGTGAAGTTGAAAGAAAGATTTTTCCTGGCTATGTCCTTGTAAAAATGGTTCTTAATGACAGATCTTGGTATATCGTTCGAAACGTCAGAGGCTGTACGGGTTTTGTGGGTCCTTCGACCAAGCCTATACCTTTAACCGAAGAAGAAGTCAAAAAGCTTGGCGTAGAAGTCAAAACCGTTAAACTATCCTATAAAGTAGGAGAATCCGTGAAGATTATCGACGGGCCACTTGCAAATATGGTAGGAACGGTGACTAAGATAGACACTAAAAACAAAACCGTAGAAGTTACAGTTTCGATGTTTGGTCGCGAGACTCCGGCTGAGTTGGAGCTTGGACAAATCGAACCCGCTGTATAGACGGCTAAGTATGTATAGTTGAAAAAGCAAAAAATATTTAAAAATTATTTTATTGATTGATATCAAATTTTGGAGGTGCGAAAATTGGCTGAGAAAAAAGTCAACGCAATTGTAAAATTACAAATACCCGCCGGTAAAGCAACTCCGGCACCGCCTGTAGGTTCCGCACTGGGCCCGCACGGCATTAATATCGCAATGTTCACAAAGGAGTTTAATGATCGCACGAAAGATAATATGGGAATGATTATTCCTGTTGTTATCACGATTTATAACGATCGTTCGTTCGAATTCATCACCAAAACCCCACCGGCAGCAGTTCTCATTAAAAAAGCTATCGGTCTCGACAAAGCATCAGGTGAGCCGAATAAAAACAAAGTTGGTAACATTACCAAAAAACAAATCGAAGAAATTGCAACACTTAAAATGCCGGATTTGAATGCGGCAAATATTGAAACAGCTATGAAAATGGTAGCCGGAACAGCCCGTAGCATGGGAGTAGTAGTCGTTGACTAGTACTTTCAAAGGTGGGAGGAAAAAATCCGATTTACCACTAACAGGAGGAATATTATGAAACACGGTAAAAAATATAATGAAAGCTTAAAAGCATATACTCAATCCAATTTTTACGATGCCAAAGAGGCTGTTGACATTTGCGTTAAGACGGCTAAAGCATCTTTTGATGAAACTGTAGAACTTCATGTACGTCTCGGCGTAGATTCACGTCACGCTGACCAGCAAGTTCGTGGGGCACTTGTTCTCCCCCACGGAACCGGTAAGAATGTAAAAATTCTTGCAATTTGTAAGGGTGAAAATGAAAAGCTCGCAAAAGAAGCCGGAGCAGATTTCATCGGTGCTGAAGAAATGGCGCAAAAAATTCAAAGTGAAAACTGGATGGACTTCGATGTTCTGATTACAACCCCCGACATGATGGGAGTCGTAGGAAGACTCGGTAAAATACTTGGCCCGAGAGGACTTATGCCAAACCCGAAAGCCGGAACGGTTACAACTGATATAGCTAAAGCTATCAAAGAAGCCAAGGCCGGTAAGATTGAATATCGTTTGGATAAAACAAATATCATTCACTGCCCCATCGGTAAAGCGTCTTTCGGAGCTGACAAACTTTTTGAAAACTTTGATGCACTGATGACAGCAATCGTAAGAGCAAAGCCGGAGAGCAGCAAAGGCCAATATATCAAATCTTGCGTTATATCTTCAACAATGGGTCCGGGCATTAAAATTAATCCCAGCAAACTTGAATCAATTTAGTTGTTGACAAACTATTTTGTTTGTGATAGAATCTAATAAGTATATTTTCCGAAGACAGTAGGTTGCATAAGCTTAATTCCTACCGAGGATTATCTGAGTTTTGATTATTAATTATATTTGATATTTTAATTGTCAATTGTCGGTTTTCTCGTATCTTTGGAGATATGCGGAGATCGACAGTTTTTTTATAGCTGAAGTTTAATTTGACAAACGGGGGTGAATTAAAATTGCCAAGTGTTAAAGCTCTAGAACAAAAGAAAGCAGTAGTTGCTTCGATTTCGGAAAAGCTTAAAGCATCATGCGCAGGGGTTTTGGTTAATTATCAAGGAATAAACGTAACCGATGACACGGCTCTCAGAAAAGAACTTCGTGAGGCGGGCGTAGAATACATGGTCGCAAAGAACACACTTCTTAAGAGAGCAGCTGAAAGTGCGGAAATTTCCGGATTAGAACCTTCACTCGAAGGTGCAACAGCTATCGCTATAAGCGAAAATGATTACGTTGCTGCGTCAAGAATTTTGTGCAAATTTGCAAAGGATCACGAATTCTTTAAAATTAAGTCAGGATTCATCGATGGTAAAGTAATCGATCCAAAAGAGGTTAAAAGCCTTGCAAAGCTCCCTTCAAGAGAGGTGCTCATCGCACAAGCTTTGGGAGGACTCAATGCACCGATTTCAGGGCTTGCAAATGTGCTTAATGGCACAATCAGAGGCCTTGTGGTGGCACTCAATGCTATTGCGCAAAAGCAAAGCGCATAAAAAATTAAATTTTAAAATTATTAAATTAAATGTAAAAATTTTTGGAGGTAAATGACAATGTCAGAAAAAGTAACAAAATTAATCGAAGATGTAAAATCCTTAACAGTTCTCGAACTTAGCGAGCTCGTAAAAGCTCTTGAAGAAGAATTCGGAGTATCAGCAGCAGCTCCTATGGCAGTAGCAGCAGCTCC
>JAUNIE010000012.1:4338-32030 GCA_030523605.1 Clostridia bacterium
CAGGCGACAACAAGATCAAAGTTGTTAAAGCAGTAAAAGACATCACAGGCCTTGGGCTCAAAGAAGCCAAAGAAATGGTTGACGGTGCTCCTAAGACAATTAAAGAAAAAGTTGCCAAAGACGCAGCTGAAGACATCAAAAAACAACTCGGCGAACTCGGCGCAGAAGTTGAAATCAAATAATTTAGCGCAATATAATTACCGTATCACTATATCTAGTGGTACGGCTTTTTTATTTACAAAATAAATTTAATTTTGGACTTTCCCCTATTCATAAACTCTCATGCCAATTTTGATTTGTCAATCATATCAAACTTTGCGATACACGATTTGATAATCTTAAATATTCCCTTTAATCCTCCGCTTGCCTCGCATTCGGCATGTAGCACTAGTTCGGGGTCGTGTAAACTTTTTCTAATTATTATCCAACCTTTACTGTGTCTATCGGTAAAATCCACTCGAACTCCTTCGATATTTTCCTTATCCAGTTCGGTATTTCTGTTAGAATTTGCATAATTTTTAATGTGCGACAAAATTTTATCTGCATATTCGGTTGGATTTTCGGAAGTTATGGACATTCTTATGGTTTTCTTTTCTTTTGCCGATGAAAGATCTTTTATTAAATCATTGATCGTTTTTCCCTGCATTTTTGACTGTGCCATTTCGATTATTATTCTTGCCGCCAAATATGCTCCATCATCTATAAAATTGTTATCTTTGAATGCCGCATGGCCCGATGTTTCTATGGCAAGTGGGCAATTTCCGCCTTTTCCGTTGATTTTTTTTGCCATTGATATTACGTTATTGTATCCCCTTTTGTATCTAAACTGTGTTCCGCCTTGCTGTTGTATAAACCTTTTTAAATGATCAGACGTTACGGAATCTGTTACTATTATTGAGTTTGGATATGATTTAAGCGCAATTAATGATGATAAAGCTATCAACTTTTCATCAGCTATGAGGGTTCCACCTTTTCCCACAACTGCAACTCGGTCAACATCGGTATCAAATATTATCCCTAAATCCGCCCCCGTTTCTTTTGTTAAATTCACAATGCTCTCGAGAGCTCTCGGGTCTTCCGGATTTGGAACGTGGTTTGGAAAACTACCATCCGGATTTAAAAATTGACTACCTTCAGTTTCAGCACCCAGAGGTTTTAAAATTTCGTCTACAAAAAAACCTCCCGCACCATTACCGGCATCAACTACAATTTTCATGCCGTTAAGTGGATAATTTTTGTTGTCAGATTTTATATTTTCTGCAATTAAACTTCGTATCTTCTCGCTGTAATACTCCATCATATTTATTTTTCGGACATTGCCTTTTACAGGGCTTGGAATTTGCTCTTCTATATTCTGCGCTTTTTCTAAGATTTCTTCGATATCTTCACCTGTAACTCCGCCTTCGGACATGAAAAATTTGAATCCATTACGATCATATGGGTGGTGGCTTGCCGTTATCGCAATCGATGCCGAACATTTTAAGGATGGTATGGCCATGTACATCGCAGGGGTTGATGCCAGCGAGCAGTCGTAAACGTTGATGCCCAGCGTACGAAGCGTATTTATACAAACATTTTTTATCCTGCTTGCAGATATCCTAGAATCGTGTCCGATTGCGATTGTGATAGAATTTGCGTCAAGCTCTGTTTTTTCGGATATCCAGTTTCCGAAAGCAAACATGATTTTTTCCACTACTTCATTCGTCAAATCGATTTTAGATCCATCTTCCCCACCAACTGCAATCCCTCTTATATCAGAACCGCTTTTCAAATTTTTCCAAAACTGATCCAGCATATTAAAATGCCTCCTTGAAATATTTTTTCGGCAAATAATCAAATTTATATATCAAACAATAGTTATTGTATCATAAAACAATGAAAAATAAAACAGCAATAAAATTTATAATTACAAACTTAGAAAAACAAAAGAATACACTTTTTACAAAAAACTCTTGACATGATATATAATATAAATGAATCAAAGTCCATCGAAATAATCTCACCACATTAGACTATATGATCAAGCAGCGTCATGCTTTTATTGTCAGCAACGGTAGGGCCGATCGGCTGGCACGGCAAGGGATTATTGATTTAGCACATTTTGTTTACAAACATAGCTATGTTGTACCGGTGCTTGAAGATTCTGCAAGACAATTTCAAATCGGCGACTTCACATTAACCCTAAGCATGAGAAAAGCACTGAAGTACATGACCGGCACTACTAAAATAACTAGATCACAGCTTGACCGATTTGAACAAACATTTAAAACAACTTATGAAGACCCTATTGGCACTCTTGTCGATCCCGGAGGCTGCGATGAACGTTTTCCTTATCATGATGAACTCGAAGGTTTGCTTTATGTGCGCTTTACCGCAATAGACCTTATATTAATTGCAAAAAACAACTTAACCTTATAAAAAATTACCGTTCCTAAAGCCTCCGAATTTAGAGGCTTTTTCAATATCTATATTTCGTTAGAGATATTCACAAAGTCATCAAAACTAAGCTCTTCTGCTCTTTTTTTCGCAGAAATACTTAATTTTTCAAGCAGAGTTTCAATATCTTTTTTCGGAAGTGATAAACCCATGCTCAGTGAATTTAAAATGTTTTTCCGGCGCTTACCATAGGCGGCTTTTATGACTTTGAAATAATTATTTTTATTTTTCACTCGGCTATGCAGTGAATTATCGACATCTATTTTAATTACGGTAGAATCAACGTTTGGTTGGGGTATAAAGCAGCCACGGCCGACATTAAAAAGAATTTTCGGAGTGCCGTAAAACCTCACCGCCAAACTTATCGCTCCGGAATTCCTCGTGCCGGGCCCTGCGCAAATTCTCTCCGCCGCTTCTTTTTGTACCATAACAGTTATTGATTTTATATCTGCATCGCTTTCGAGTACGTACATGAGTATTTCAGAAGTAATATAATAGGGCAAATTAGCGCAAACACACACTTCATCACACTCAAAAAATTCCGACTGAATCAGGTCTTTCAAGTCGACTTTCAAAATATCATCGTTTATTATTTTTATATTTCCATAATCCGCCGTCGTTTCTTTAAGGATGGGTATTAAATTCTTATCGATTTCTACCGACACTACTTTTTTATACTTTTTTGCAAGCTCAGTTGTGAGAACTCCTATTCCTGCGCCTATTTCCAAAATCCCGGATTCATCAGAGCTTCCGCAGTTTTCAGCCATCTTTGGGCATACCGTGCTACTTACTATAAAATTCTGACCCAAAGATTTAGAAAATTTAAAACCATACTTATCTAAAATGTTTTTTACCGTTTTTATATTTGAAAGATCTGTCAATCTAATTTCTCCTAAAGATTAAAATAAAACATATTAATGATATTATATTTTCAAAAAAATCTCAAATAATAATAAGGAAATTTATTTTAGGAGGAATTTTATTATGGAAAACGAAGACACAATCAGATTACTCAGAGAATGCAGTGCAGGAGTGAAAATGGGAGTCTCAACTATCGATGAGATGCTTCCGCATATCAAAAACGAAAAATTCAGAGACGTTTTATACTCGAGCAAAACCACTCACGAAAAGCTTTACTCAGAAATAAGCGAATATCTCCACAAGTACGATGTAGAGAAAAAAGATCCACCTGTTATTGCATCAAGCATGGCAAAAATGAAAGCCAAAATCGAAGTTGCTATGCATGATTCCGACAAAACCATAGCCGATATCATAACAGACGGCTGCAATACCGGTGTTAAATCTCTGACAAGGTATCTAAACGAATACGAAACCGCTAACGAAAACGTAAAGCACATAGCAAAACGTCTAATAGATTCTGAAGAAAAGCTCATCGAGAGCATGAAAAATTATCTGTGATTATTAATTTAAAATTGCAACGCTAAGATTTAAATACGCCGCAAAAGTAAGCCAAATTAGATATGGGATTTGCAGGTATGCCGCCGATTTATTAATTTTGAAAAACTTTATTATAATTACCAGCACCAAAACCCACAAAAGTAGGAGCCAGAAAAAGCTGAACCAGTAAAACTTAAACACAAAAAACAGCGGCGACCACAAAAAATTTACAGCAAGCTGAACGTAGTAAACAGCCAAAGCCGATGATTTCACATTTGAATCCGACTCCCCTATTATATAGGCAGATATACCCATCAGCACGTACAAAATCGACCATACAACAGGGAAAAGCCATGCCGGCGGTGCGAACGCAGGGCGATTTACATCTTGGTAAAGCGAAGAAAAATTACCCGTCAAAACGCTTGACAGTAATCCCGTACCGACACTCAGAAGAATATTTAGAATTAAAGACTTCAATTTTATCATCGTAACCAACCTTCTCAAATATACTGGTAAACTATATGAAAATAAACACCTAAATATGAAAATCCCACTGCTTTATGGGCAGTGGGTAAATTTTTTAACATATTTTGTTATTGTTTTTATCGAGCAGATTTTCTCCATCAAAATGCCATTCTAGGAAATCCTCCATCTTTGGGTTATAATCTTTATATTTTCTTGCATAAGTATATGGAAACATAGGAAGCGCTTTATAAGCTTTCTTAATTGCTTTCTTTTGCTCGGCAGTAATTCCTTCCTTATCAAGAAGTTCTCCATAAAGCTTGCGTGCTCTCTTGAGGCGATCTTTAATAGTCAGGAATTTCTCTTCCCATTCCTTTTTTAACTCTCTCTTTTTAAGTTTAAAATCACTGTTCCACTGTTTGCATGCTTTCAAAAACTTCTCCGCTTTTCGGTACGCCAGAGCCACTCTGTTATCTTTCTCGGCTTTTTCATCTTCCGATTTTGCCTTTGTGACAATGTGGTCAACATCTTTCTGCAATTTTTTCAGTTTTTCGTATCTTGCCCCTATATCATATGGCTTGTTGCCGTCCTCATCTCTTTCGTTACTATTTGAAGGTAATTTAACAATGAGTTTTGACAAATTATCTTTTCTGTCCTCTTCTTTCGGGAAATACTCTTTTTGCAATTTCTTGATTTTTTTATATTCTTCCTCCGCACTGGCGCAAGATTTAGTCATATTTTTCAGAAGATCTTTACTAATGGAATCATCCAAAGTTGTTTGGCGTGTTTTCCATTTACTTTCATTTGCTTTGTAGTATTCCTCGCCTAGCAATCTTTTTATATCTATGCCTATCTTGCCTTTTTTGGGATCATCTGATTCAACAGCAACCTCACCATCATTGGGGTTAATATCTTTATCTTTCGCACCCAAATTAATAACATTATTGAGCTCTTTTTTTGTATACTCAAAACATTTCTTAAGCTCTAATGCATAATCACCCATAAGAGGTTTTGAAATTTTAATATTATCGTGCATGATGCTATCCGTATTAAGCTTTTTTAGTGGTTCTACTATACCTTTGGCAAGATGTAAACACTGCTTGAATCCCAACAGATGGTTTCTTTGCCCCTTTGGAGGAGGAGGTACAATTTTCACATTTGTAGCATCCCCACCAACCTGATCAAACGTTATACCATCAGTCATCTGCTTTGCGTATAAAACTTCATCTGTAATCTTATTTCTGGTAGAATCCATATCCATGGATTCATCTCTTAACTCTTTATATGTTCTAAGCAGAACATGCTTTCCGCCACCTGTTTGTTTACCTTCAAATGTTTTCAAACATTCAATTGCTTTTTCAAAAATAAGGTCCGCTAAAGCTTCTTCCAATTGTTGGACACCGTTATCACTCATACTAAAACCATATTCTGACTGAAACATTTTAGACATAGCAATACTCTTAATACTATCATAAGTGTTTACATTGTCTTTTGTATACTCATTGGTAATCTTCAACATTTCATCAATGCATTTACCCATGCTCTTACGTGCCTTCCAAATTTTATCATAATTAACTCTCTTTGGAAAAATTTTAAACCGTTTATCAACCGTAAAAACTTCAAATAATTTATCATAATCTTTTAGTTTTTTTGAAATCTGTTCACAAAATGAAACAGAATTTTTTTTGTATCCCGACATAAAGGATGTATCCTTTATTTCATTTAATACCTTTTTGTTTCCCTCCATATTCTTCTGCATATTGGACGTTAAATCCTTGCCCAGATAAACCTTATCCGCCTTACCCGCAAAAATAGATATGGCAGTACGTACTTCTTCCTCGGATAATTTTTTCCCTATAGTCTTGAGGACTCCATCAACAGCTGCCTCAACGCCGGATTTTGTTTTACCTGTCTGCAAATCAATTAATGCATTAGAGTCGGTAACCATTTTCATCATTTTGTCAACTGTAGGTTGGAGAATATCCATACCCTTACCGGTAGCCATACCCTTTATTATAGTCCATACTGCAGAAATTCCATCCACAAAACTCATAAAAATCATCCACCTTTCTTTATTTTGATAGTAGTATACATTCTTTTGAAAGTGATGTCAACTATTTTGGAAAATGTTTTTCAAAAAATCAAAAAAGAGACTTTTCAGCCTCCTCTTATCTATACTTTTTGCATTATGTTTTATCTTTGGAACGAGTACAAAGCGCCGCAAGATATCCACAAAATACCGCAGCTGAAATTCCCGCCGCTCCTGATGTCAGTCCCCCTGTGATTATACCGAGTGCTCCATGTTTTTGAATCGCTTCCACAACGCCTTTCGCCATCAAATATCCAAAACCTGAAAGTGGCACTGTGGCGCCCGCACCGGCAAATTGTACAATCGGTTCGTATAGGCCCAAAGCCGTCAGCGCCACGCCCGATATCACCAAAATCACAAGTATTCTGGCAGGTGTAATCTTGGTTTTGTCAATGAGTAGCTGAGCAAGCACACAAATAATTCCTCCCACAACAAACGCTTTAAAGTATTCCATTTTACTATTCTCCTTTAAAATTTTAAATTTTATATTATAATAATTACGAGGATATTATTTGAATTTTAGATGCAAGAAATTCATAAAATAAAAATTTTTTAAAAGGTGATTTTTTATGATAGGTATAATATGCGCCATGAAGGAAGAATTAGAGGAAATTTTGATTTTTACAAAAGATAAAACCGAAGAAACATATGGCAATTTTAAATTTGTTAAGGGAAATATTTTTGGCACCAAATGCGTTTTGTGTCTGTGCGGAGTCGGCAAAGTGAATGCCGCTATATGCACTCAGTCACTGATTATAAAATACAATCCCGATTTTATAATTAATGTAGGCGTGGCCGGAGGAATCGCCCCGAGCGTCAAAATAGGCGACATTGCCGTTGCAAGTGGAGTAATCCAGCATGACTACGATATAAGCTCATTCCAAAATCGCAAAAAAGGCGAAATCCCAGGAATAGACCTAGTGGAAATTAAAACAACAAAATGGATTACAGATAAAATCATCGTATGTTCGAGTAGTATAAGTCCAGTTAACACGCACACAGGGATCATTTTAAGCGGTGACCAATTTATATGCTCTCCCCAAAAGCTGACCGAACTAAGAAATGAATTCGGGGGGATCGCCTGCGAAATGGAAGCGGGAAGCATCGGGCAGGTCTGCTACATAAATAAAAAAGAGTTCGGCATAATAAGATCAATTTCAGACCATGCCGACAACTCTTCAAATATTGATTTTGATAAATTTATAAAAACTTCCTCGAGAAACGCCGCAACCATACTTTCGAATTTTATAAAGTCATATCAGGATTAACACACGGCGAAACAGTAACCGATTTGCTCCGAAAGCTCTTATAAAATTCATTTAGGGTTTCATCCACAAAGCCACGAAATTGGCGATTGTTCTTACACTTTATTATAATTTTATACCGATAATTTTTAGCCAAAAGTTTAATCCTTGCCTCTGTGGGATTATAAATCCTAAGGGGCATTTTTTCGTACCTCTCAGACGCAATACTTTTCAAAAGCGCAAAAAAATTATTTGCCGCATTCAAAACTTTTTTCTCATCTTTGCCGAAAAAATTTACAACACATATGTCACAAAATGGCGGACTAAGCATCAATTTACGGACAGATAATTCATTCTCATAGAATTTTCTATAATTTTGGCTCGCCGAAAGCTGTATAATATCGTGTTCCGGAGCAAAAGTTTGTATAATCGCCCTACCGCTTTCATTCATTCTACCTGCTCTCCCAATAACCTGGGTAATCAGAGAAAAAATCTTTTCAGAGCTTCGGAAATCACTATCATACAGAAAATTATCCGCCGACATAATCCCTACAAGCGTTACTTTGGGAAAATTGAATCCTTTTGCAACCATCTGTGTACCAATTAAAACATCGTATTTACCATCTCGAAAATCTCTGATACTCTCGCTCAAGGATTTCTTGCAATTTTTCACGTCGGAATCAAGGCGCAAAATCCTAGCATTTGGCAACTTGTCCAATAAGACAGTTTCTATCTTCTGCGTACCTGTTCCAAAATAAACAAGGCTGTTTTCTTTACACGATGGGCATACATTCGTGTTTTCTACTGAATAACCGCAATAGTGGCACATAAGTCGATGGTTCGCCCTGTGGTAACTAAGCGAAGCGCTACAATTCGGGCACATAACAATCTCCGAACACTTCGAACATTTAAGGAAAGAATTAAAACCACGTCTATTAATCAGCAGTATTGCTTGATGACCGTTTTTTATGGTATCCTCCAAAGAGTGAATTAGCGAACTGCTAAATAAATTTTCTTCATAACGACTACTATCTTCGTTCATGTCCACAATTTCAGCGTTGGGCAAGCACAAATTTCTATATCTATTTTTCATTTCATAAAGATTATATCGCCCGTTCACTGCAAAGTAATAACTCTCTACCGAAGGCGTTGCGGAGGCTAAAACCACCTTCCCGCCCCACTGTTTCGCACGATAAATGGCAATTTCTCTTGTATCGTACATTGGAGGAAATTCGGACTTATATGTAAACTCATGTTCTTCATCGACCACGATCAACCCAATATCTCTAAGCGGTGCGAATACAGCGCTACGAGTTCCGACAACAACCTTTATTTTGCCGGTTCTTATCTTCTCCCAAATATCATATCTTTGCCAATCGGTAAGTGCGCTGTGAATCACAGCAGTTCGGTCACCATACCTCGACCTGAACAAACTGACAAGCTGAGCAGTAAGCGCAATTTCAGGAACCATAAAAATAGCATTTTTACCGCTTTCCAAAGTATTATCAATAAGTTTTAATAAAACTGCCGTCTTGCCGCTACCAGTTACTCCGTAAAGAAGCGAAACCGTTTTTTTATCTGAAATATCATTAATAATTTTATTATAAATGTTTTTTTGTTCATCACTTAGATTAATTTCTTTGGGCACATTTATATTTTCACATTCGAAAATATCTTTTGGACTTTTGTATTCTGTGGTTTTGTGTGATTTTAAAATACCTTTTTTCACAAGATTATTAATCGTTCCTGCGCCCACGCCTGTATAATAACCAATTTCTCTAATATTGGAATTGGGATTTCCAGCAAGATACTCACAAACTTTTTTCTGAGATTCCGTTTTTAAAATGTCCCAGTCAACAAACTCTTCAGAAACGCTGAACACATTAAAACATCTTTGACCTATGGTTTTATCAATTTCTACTATTTCTTCAAATATACCATTTTTAATAAAATGCGACAAAATAGAAGTATAATTAGGAAATTTTAAAGAAAAAATTTTCTTAAGACTAACAACATCGTCACCCATATTTTTTACTAATTTTAAAAAATCATTTTCCTTATCATTCAACTTTTTAGCATCAAAATTACCGTTAACCCTATATTTTATGTTATCTAAGTTTCCCCCACATCCGTTAGGAAAAATCAAATGTGCCACATCAAAATATGTACAAAAATACCTATTTTTCATCCATTTTATAAGTTCAATCAAATCTTGACTTATTAAGGATTTTTTATCGATAATAGCAAAAATTTCTTTTAAATCTCCGAATTCCGAGCTTTCATCTATACCTAAAATTATGCCACGTCGCTTAGAATTACTCCTACCAAACGGCACAATTACCCTTTGTCCCACTTCAAAACCTATTTCATCATTCGCAGCATAGCTATAAAGAACATCGGCACTGTAAGAAATATTCTCCAGCGCTATTTTTAAAACTATTTTTTTCATACAAATCCACCATTATCTATCATGGATAAAAATAACATTTTTTACCCTAAAGTATAGAAATCAATCCGGCTCAATTATTTTATACTTATGCTGTTTAAACTGCTCAGTTGCTAAATTTACAGCCTTCTCTTCTAAAATTTCTCCATGCAAAAGCGCCTCATCTGTTATTTGTCTGGCCCTTTTAGCAACTGCCACCGACAGCGGATATTTATTTGCTTTTCCGTTTAGCATATCATCTACTGACAACTCTCTCATTTTTCAAAACCTCTTTAATAATATTTTTTCTATGAATTATTCTCAATTTTTCGGAATCTATTATCTTTGATATATCACTTGCACACTCTTTTAAATCATCATTCACGACAACATAGTCATAATTTTCAGCAAGCGCAATCTCCCTTTCCGCTTCTTTTGTCCTCATTTCAATTGCCTCTTCTGAATCCAATCCCCTATTTTTAAGCCTCTCCTTCAAAACCCGAACTGATGGAGGTAAAACAAAAATGCTGACTGCTTCAGATGAATTTCGTATAACCTGTTCTGCACCGTTTACTTCTATTTCCAAGATAATATTTAATCCCGCATCTAAACGATCTTCAAGCTCGTGCTTTGGCGTGCCATAATAATTGCCGCAGAACGTTGCCCATTCCAACATATCTCCTGCATCTACTTTTTGCTTGAACTCATCTTTTGTCAAAAAGTAATAATCTTTTCCATCAATTTCTCCAACCCGTGGTTTACGAGTTGTACAGGAAACGGAAATTTCAAAATCACTTCTTAAATTTTTTAGCTCCCTAAGTATTGAATCTTTACCTGTTCCCGAGGGGCCTGAAAGTACAATCAAAATACCACGATTCTTCATTCATATTCCCCCTCTGACTTTCATAAAATAATTCTACTCAGCTTGCTGATACTTGGAAAAAATGACGTCCGGACTGAGCGCCGACAAGATAACATGATCGCTATCCATAACCAAAACAGATTGTGTTTTCCTTCCGCATGTTGCGTCAATCAAATTGTTATTTTCCTTAGCCGTGCGTGTAAGACGCTTAACAGGCGATGAGTCCGCACTTAAGATGGCAACTATTTTCTCGTTTGAAACGAAATTTCCAAATCCAATATTTAAAAGCATTTTCTCACCCATGAACACAAAGATGTAAAATATTGCCATGCCATATACAAATCTAAAATTCATACACTGCACGGCAAATATTAAAACTGAATTGGAGGCGCCACCCAGATTCGAACTGGGGATAGAGGTTTTGCAGACCTCGGCCTTACCACTTGGCTATAGCGCCATAAATTTGGATATAAATTGGAGCGGATGACGGGGCTCGAACCCGCTACCTCCACCTTGGCAAGGTGGCGCTCTACCAGATGAGCTACATCCGCACCGTGGTGCCTCCGGGTGGAATCGAACCACCGACACAAGGATTTTCAGTCCTTTGCTCTACCAACTGAGCTACAGAGGCATCTAAAATTTTAAACTTCATCACTAACTTATACTAACCAAAATCTAAATATATTCCATGTTAAGAATAAATGGCGACCCGGAACGGGCTCGAACCGTCGACCTCTAGCGTGACAGGCTAGCGTTCTAACCAACTGAACTACCGGGCCACTATATTTTGGTGGGAACAACAGGACTCGAACCTGTGACCCCTTGCTTGTAAGGCAAGTGCTCTAACCAACTGAGCTATGCTCCCGGGACCTTAATCTTGCAGAAAAACTCCACCGGGATAGAGCCCCTCATGCTGAAATCAAGCTGACTTGCTTCAACAATATAAATGATATCATTAACTTAGATAATTGTCAAGCACTAATTTTAAATTACTTTATTTTTTTCGATTAAAATTAGCGACTCGTTTTTTGAAAAAAATTGTATATTATGTAGAGCTATCAGACCTTACAGCGTCAATTCAGCTATTTAAAAATGTTTTAACCGCTTTTGCCTTACATCTAGACCTAAAAACTCAAGTCTTATATTATTCCCTATAATGCGAGAAACCATGCGTGGGGAATAGTTTTTTTCGAGCTCTTTCATGGTCAAATTTGTGTTTATTATAGTAGGTTTTGACATCATAATTCTGGAATTTACTATATTATATACTGCAGAGTTTGAAAAAGCGTTCGAATATTCCGTGCCAAGATCATCAATTATAAGAAGGTCGCAATCAATGAAATGTTTTTCGCTTTCCTCGCCATCTCGCCCATAATTTTGAAATTTTTCTTTTTCGAGTTTTGTGACCATATTTGGCGCAGAAACATATATAACACCATAACCTTTATCTATGGCTTCGCTGGCAATCGCAAGAGAAAGATGAGTTTTTCCAAGCCCAGGATTACCAACCATAATTAAATTCGGAGATTTTTTGCTAAAGTTTTCGGAATACTTTTTGCAAAAATTCAAAATAAGTTCCATACGTCCTCGTGGAGATTGCCCGGACGATTCATCATTCTCGGGGTAATAATCAAGAGAAAAAGTTTCAAATGACGAAAGCTCAAGAGGCGACATACTGTTTAACTTTCGATAACTTTCTTTCTTCATCATGTTCTTCATGCAGCTGCACATGACACCATCGATAAATCCCTCGTCTTGGCATTTTGGGCATTTATGTTTTACCTCAAGATAATCTTCAGGCAAATTTACGCTTTTTAAAATTTCCGAAAGCCTACTTCTGAGGGAAACACTACGTTCACGAAGAGATTCCAGCTCTTTTTTGGTATCACTCCCTCCAAGCACGGCTTTTGCCGAATCAATCGCAGTAAGAGCGAGTTTTTTTTCAATTTCTGAAGCTTCCGGGAAACGTGCGAAAAACAGTTTCTTCTTTCTTTCTAGTTCTTCCCAAGATTGTATTCTAAACTCATAGAGCTCCTGCCGAACTTTATCATATATCTCTCTGCTGTACCCCATATTTGCGGCCTCCTGAAATTATCTGTTATTTTATGTAATCCAAAATATTGTAATTTTCGTACTCTTCAATGCTATATGAAGCGCCCGTATCGGGTTTAGGCGCATATTTTTTCTTTCCACGTTTTTGATTTTCCATAATCGCTTGCTCAATTTTGAATATACCTTGGCTATGCCAACGCTTGATTATACTATCCATATATCTGAGTACATATTTTCCATTCATATTTACGCACCTATCGTACGCTTCTTTTATCATACTTTCATCAAATTTCCAGTCATTTATCCACCTCGAAACCGCTTCTGATTCCGTTTCTGTGGGTGCTCTGTGTTCAATTCCGATTATTCCTTCAAAATTTCGCCATGCCAAATTTTTACTGTTTAATTCTTCAATCTTTTTCTCGGCTTTCTGGATATTGTCAATTCCGCTCTCCGCCCAAGAAATGCCTATTTTACTTATATATCTCATGTTTGTCTTCCCGACGCTAACCGAATACTGAAGAAGCATTAAAATAACATCCGGCGGAAGTCCGTCGTTATCATGTAGTGTGATTAACACAGCACTGTCGCTCGATGAAAGTGGTCTGCCCAGAATAACTTGCGCTTCCTGCATCATAAAATAAAGCTCTTTGGAAGTTTCGACTCTCCTTGCAATATCCGCCGCACTCGGGCGATTATATTTTATTTCATGAGGCTTTTTTATGCTTTGACTTGCAAGGTCAGGTTTATGATTTTTTGATTCACCGGCAGCGATTTCTGAAATTAAACCCAAACCGCAAAGTCTACACAGTGATTTCTCCGCAGACCCGGCAGTTGCCCCTACGCAAGATGCCAGCACATTTAAATCAACCGATTTTCCCGCATTTTTCAGCATATAAAGAAGCACTTTTGCGTCATCACCGCTCAGCTTTCCTATATACCTGTCAACTATATCGCACGGCACGGCAAAAACTGAATTCCACCGTCCAAAATCAATTTTATATTCCACTTTTGTTTCTCCCGAAATCATTTTTATATACTAAAATTGATTATATATCTTGTTTATCATAAAATCAAATAATTACATTTTCCGTATTATAAATACAAAATCCGTAGAACACACAAGCCCCCAATATATCTGAGGACTTACTAATATCAGAAATATCTATCGTAATAATTAATCCAAACTTTTAAATAACACCGTCAATAAATCTTTTGCTGATTTCAGATATTCTATCAGCCTGTTCATGATGCAAGTAATGCGTTCCTTCTAAGATTTCAATATTTTGGATATCAGGATTTGTAATCATAATGTTATTCATATCAACCCAAGAAGTTTTCATCTTCCCAAGTTTTATCATACTGTTTACCGAATCAATTTGTTCCGTTGCTAAAAACGCAAGTACAGGCATATTTTCAGGATATTTTATACTCTCAAGTTCTTTTGAATTTTCATAAAATTTATTCCACTGATTTAAAAGCGAGATATTTAATTTTTCTGGATTCTCCGCCGAAATTTCTTTAAGCTCGCCACTTTCTCGGCGTTCAATTTGCTTTTGCGGCAAAGACATATCTATCCCGATTATCCCCGAAACTTCCTCAGGATACTTGCCTGCATAATACAAGCTATAAAGCCCCGACATTGAATGAGGCATCAATATATATGGTGGTTCAATGCCCAAGCCACACAAAGCCATCCGAATTTCGACAACTATACTCTGGTTCGTCCGTTCATCTTTGGTTATATCACTGGAACCATATCCAAAATATTCTAAAATTACAACCTTATATTCATCACAAAATTTATCTGCCAATGGCGCAAAATCGCCTATCGGATTATCTGTACCAAACCCACTAAGCATAACTATAGTTTTGCTTCCTGAACCTTTTATATAAGCCTGCATAATACCTTTTTCGGTTTTAACCGACTTTCTTACTCCGTCTTGGGCAAATACAAAAATACTGCTCATAGCAAAGCTAAAAATTAAGATAATTCCAAATATATATCTCGCAAATTTTATTATATTATTCACACCCATTCATAGTGTATATAACCATTACTATTCAATCAAAAAAGCAGATCATACCTCAGCTATCAATCTGCAGCACAATCCGCTTATTTAAAAACTATGGTCGAGGTGACAGGATTCGAACCTGCGACCTCTGCGTCCCGAACGCAGCGCTCTACCAAGCTGAGCCACACCTCGAAATCTACAATACTATTATAAATGAAAAGTTCTAATTCGTCAACTGTTTTTAGAAAAACCGAGTAGCTTATTTTTTGGGGCTCGGCGGGGCCACTGACGGAAGCTTTGCGACTATATTTAAAACATTTTCTATGTCGGGTAATCTTTTATGAACAGTATCTACTATTTCATTCGTCTTTTCAAGCGTTTCCGATGCATTCTTGTAAAGTTCTCCCATCTTTATGGAAAAAATGATACCGCCTGTTATAATTATGCAACTTACGACCAAAGTAACTATTTCCTTAAGATTCATACGCTCCCAAATCCTCTTCTGTCATCTACTTTATTAAAACTGTAACACAAAAATAAATTTCAGTCAAGTGATTACTGCACACTATTATAATGATTTGCCGGCGTTTTAAAATAATAAGAAAACGCCACTTTGTTATTTTTATATTTTTTATAAAAACACTTGACGAACTATATTGGCTATATAAACAACTTTAAGGAGGTAATAATTATGCTGGGAGATGTATCCAAGGCAGAAAGAGCGTTAATATTTATATTCAACAAACCCATAGTGCAGGAACTTTTAAAAAGGTCACAGCAAACCGAAGAAGCAAACTATACTGCAGAAGGCATTATTAGAAAATTAGGTAAAAATCTACAGGTTAAGGTCAGATATGGGAGTATATTGTCCACTCCCCTATTAATGAACAAGATTTTGAGCATGCAAGGAATAGTTTACCTTTTAAGCACAAGGCCCCATACGAATAGTAATAGCAATTTTGTAAAACTTGTCAGGAACAAAGTTGTAGAAAATGATAATCTGATTAAATATCTTCAGTGGGAAAAGTCGGACTACGATCCGAAACCCGTAAAGGATTCACTGATAAGATATCTTAAGTTGACAAAAACCGCAGGAGACGACTAAATACCTGAAGGCGAGGAAGAAGAGGAACTGAAGCAGCAGCTTACACGGAAAAGAAATGACAGCGTGTTTGAAAAAATGCAAAGCCGCCGCAAGGTAAATAGATTTAAGGTCATTATTGTTGCGCTGCTGATTAATTTAATTGACTACAGAATTAACACGCCTCAAAAACCGAGGAAAGAATCTTTAATAAATAAATCACCGTTACCGCCAAAAGGAGGAGATGATTTAGTATGGAGATTGGAAAATGTTCAAGTCACGGCAGCGGAATTTAATAAACTTAAGATGAGCCCACTGAAGGACAAGCTGACAAAAATAATAATACCTGAAGGGGTAAAGGTGATTAAAGACTCCTGTTTTGAAGATTTCCGTAAATTGCAAACAGTGGCAATACCCAACACAGTTAAAATCATTGAAAGTCATGCATTCGATACCACCAATCTGACACGCATATCCATACCAAAAAGTGTTACAAAAATTGAGCGATATGCTTTTTTTACTGTAAATCGCTGCAAGAGTTGGTTATGGAAGACGGATTTACAGAAATTGATGACTACGCATGTGCAAATTGTCCCAATTTGACCAAAGTAGTTCTGTCCTGCAATCTACAAGCCATGGGTCAAGGAATTTTTAATGATTGCACCAGTCTAACAAGCATCCGCATACCAAAAAGTCTCAAGAGCATTCCATTTTTCGCTTTTCAAGGGTGCGTCGGTTTGCAGGAATTGATTATAGAAGATGGCGTTGAAGAAATACGAGATGGTGCATTTAAAGATTGCTGCAATTTAACGAGCGTTACAATACCTGACAGCGTTAGAAATATAGGTGAAAATGCTTTTAGAGGTTGCTGCGACTTAATGAGCGTTACACTACCTGACAGTGTTAGAAATGATATAGGGATATATGCTTTTACAGGGTGCCCTAACAACATGGAGATTAATGCCTGCGAAAGTATAAAAAGAATTATCCAGCGTCAGATCCAATAGTACTAAGAAAAAATTGATTAAATAACATATTAGCTTAAAACAACTAACAGATCGGAGCCTCGCATAAGCGGGGCTTTTATAGTATGGCAAAAGCCCAAGCTCATCAAAAAAGCTTGGGCTTTAATTTTTATTTTTATTATAAAATAGTAACTTTAACTTGCTGTCTACCAAAACTCATACAAGCACTGCGAGAACTCATATAAATATCAACAACTGCACTGCCGCTCATAAGCGCTCCGCCTGTATCTTCAGCCGTATAATCACCTATCACTCTACCGCTCATGGTGGTTATTCTTATCCTGCTTCCATAGGGTATCTTTTTGGGATTTACGGCAACCGTTACGCCTTGGCGAGGGGTTGTACCTGTAGCTGTGCGGCTTCCGGGAAGTGCCGTATAAGCTGTCGCAGAACCTACTATTGTTCTGCCTTCGCCCTCACCGCTCGGTTTACTCGGCGTTGGCTTTGGGGTTTCCTCTTTGGGCTTATCTTCCTGATGATTATCGCTCGTAACTACAATCTCATCAACAGGTTCCGAAATAACTTCAGTTTTTATTGCTTCTTTACTAACTTCCTTACCGTCAACAATCACTTTTCTGTATGTTACTCGGTTTAAACCTTTTTTACCGGGCGTTGTAATTTTTTGCTGGTCATCTTTTATAAGATCGGACTTCCTATAAACCGTGTTAAACGGTACCTCTTCATCCACAGTTTCTTCCGTGTATTCAACCTTATTTAGATTAATCTCCATTCCGTCATAAATCTCGGCAAGAGCATCTACATTTAAAATATCTTCGGAAGAAATATCAATATTAAGATAGCTAAGCGCATCTATTACACTGCACTGAGGTACAAAATACTGGCCGATATCGCCTCGTACATTGACCGTTATCATAATGAACGGTGCCACTACGATATTCATATCGGGAAACACTTTGTCATCAAGGGAATAATTTGCTCCTTCATCACAATTTAGCGGAATCCCCGATTTTTCCAATGCATCTCTTACAGTACCTTCCGCAATTTCAACCGTAACCGTATCTTCCCCACGCTTTACATAAACGTTGAACGATTTCTTGACATTTATGTTTATTTCATTATCCTCGTCCTCACGTGTTACGATATCATTCGGCTCAGTCTTAACACCCACTTGCGAAAGGATTTTATCTGTATCCTCGTTTAGAGTGAGCGTTGAAAGCTTTTCGCCGTCAACATCTACATTCACTTTGTGGCTGAGGTTTCCGACAGAAAATACTGAAACTGTACAAACGGTCGTCACCAAAACCAACGAAACTGCCTTTTTAAAATTCGACTTAATGCCGGGTTCAAAATTTTTCATCATATTCTTACGTTTACCTCCCTTTGCAAAAATGCAAAATTCAAATAATCTCAAATATGTACGCCGTAATCTTATTTTCAAATTTGTAATTTTTTTACGTGCGTCAAAATTTCCTACCACTAAGCAGTTTATTAAACATTTTGCTGTTTGTCAAAAAAATATTTTTTTAAGTTTTGTGTATTTTGACGTCATATATTTTTGGGGCATGGTATTTTAAACTATTTTTCAAAAGATGAACTATATTTTTTATGTAAAAGCCACTTGATAAAATTTTACACCCTCTTTTTATTTGTACAAATCCCCGAAATTAAGTGTTTACATTTTTGTTACAAAAAATTACACGCCAATCTACTTTAAGCTATGGCAAGATGTGCTTTTTGTGAATATATTATTTTAGTATCCATTTTTTGATTAAAACAAATTTGGGGGTATTAAAAATGCCAAATGAAAAAATAAATCCCACTTCCGTAACTTTTGAATACGGAAAAAACAAATCCGAAACAGTGCTTTCAAACTGGACGGTGTTTACAAATACTCAATCGCTGACAATAAATAAATCCTGTCTTTCGAAAAGCTACTTTTTGGAAGACAAAATTGCATACATTATAGATATAAAAAACAACTCAGATATTCCTATATTTAATGTAGAAATAAAAGAAAATATGGGGAGAATAAAAAAAGCAGACAATTCGGACGTATATGCTCCGCTGAAATATACCGATACTTTTCGGTACTACCTAAACGGAAACATAATGGATATAGCGCCCCCGAAAACATATTCTGATAAGATTATATTTGAAATCGAAGCTATTCCGGCGCTATCAACCGCATGCATAATGTATGTAGCTAACATCACCGACAACGCACCATTGGAAGCAAAATCTTCGATTACAAACATTTCTTCTGTAATTATTCCATCAACGGGAAAAACTTTAGAATCTTCGCACACCATAAATGTCCGAGAAATTGCAGACATAAAAACAATTAAACAAATTAAAAATTACTCTGCAAGTGGCATAACATACAGCATTTTTATTTATAATTACGGAAATATACCCGCCAAAAACGTAATAATTAAAGATCAACTTGAAAATACATTTTCTTCCATAAATATAAAAGTAGGTTCAAAAATCCTCAATTCCACAGATTACTCAATAACCACAACGAATGATTTACAAATACCTTCATACGGCTCAAAATATTCTATTTCCGTGCCGGAAGCTAAATTTATTAAAGATGAAAAATCAAAAAAATTGGGAGTTATTCCGGGAGTGGTCGAAGTAACTATCGATTCTAAAGTCTAGGTATTAGAATAATATTGCAAAAAAATAATGCATTTTGTAGATTTAGCTCGCTAAAAAGAGGTACAAGTTCTACATATTTTACAATTATAAAAATTTTAAAGTAAAAATTATTGACTTGCTTTTTAAATTAATATAAACTAATTCCTGTGGAAATAATATGTTATGCCCGAGTAGCTTATACTAGTAGAGCGCTATGTTGTTTAGAAGTGTCGGTGCGAATCCGTCCTGGGGCAAAAAATTTATCCAAAGAGAGGTTAGACAGATGTACGAGGACAAAACCCTGACTTGCAAAGAATGCGGAAACGAATTCGTTTTTACTGCAGGCGAACAAGAATTTTATGCGGAAAAAGGTTTTGAAAACGAACCTCAAAGATGTAAAGCTTGTCGTGACGCACGTAAAAATGCGGCCAAAGCTGAACGTGAGATTTTCACCGCAACTTGTGCAACTTGTGGCGGAGAAGCCAAGGTTCCTTTCAGACCCCGTGAAGATCGTCCTGTTTATTGCAGCGAGTGCTTTGCGAAAATGAAAGAAAACGAAGAATCATCAAGCGAAGTCGCTGAATAATTACAGATTTCTGTCGTTTTGAAGCTACGATATATTTCGTAGCTTTTTTATATTATTTATCGGGAATGAAGAACATGAAAAATATTTTTAAACTTTCTGAAAGACTTAAACTTTGCGTAGACATGGTAACTCCACAAAGTAAAGTTGCTGATATCGGTACCGATCACGCTTATATACCTATTTGGCTAGCTTTGAACGGCATAATTAGGTCAGCACTTGCATGTGATATAAGAAACGGCCCTCTTGAAAACGCTTCGAAAAACATAGAAAAATATGGTCTTTCAGACGTAATTTCTACCAGATTATCAGATGGGCTTTTGAATATCGGAGAAAATGAAGCTGATGAAATAATAATTGCAGGCATGGGCGGAAATATAATTTCAAACATTTTAAGTAGTTGCCATTGGCCCAACAAAAAAGATAAAATATTTATTCTCCAGCCGATGAAATACGAAGAAAGGCTCCGAGAATTTTTAGCCGAACATGGGTATAAAATAGAAAAAGAAAAAGCCACTATATGTTCGGGGAAAGTCTACACTGCAATGAAAGTTATATATCTTGGGGTCCCGCAAAAAATTGAAAATTATGAAAAATATATCGGTAAACTCAGTGAAAATTTTTCATATCCCGCAGCTAGGGCTTATATCAGAAAACAAATTAAGAATCTACAAAATCACCTAAAAGGTGCAAAATCCGAGAATTTAGATTCGTTGCAAAATTATTATCACGAGATCATTGAAAAACTGCAAAATTATTTGATTTGAGGGAGAATTATATGAATAACATAGGCGAAATATACGATTACATAGACAAAATCGCACCATTTGATACGGCCCTGAGTTTTGATAATGTCGGGCTTTTGATAGGAGAACGTGATATAAATGTTTCAAAAGTGCTGCTGGCCCTTGATATTACGAAACCGGTGTGCGAGGAAGCTAAAAATCTCGGCGCAAATTTGATAATAAGCCACCACCCTATTATATTTAAACCGCTTAAAAATATTGCATTTAACGGCGCAGTGGCAACGCTCATAAAAAATGATATATCCGCAATATGCGCACACACAAATTTGGATATCGCCGAAAAGGGAGTCAATTTTCAGCTTGCAAAAAAGCTTGGGCTTTCTGATTTATCAATTTTGGCATTTGAAGAAAATAACCCCATCGGTCTTTTGGGATATTTGGAAGGTGAAATGACTGCGAAAGAATTTGCTACATTAGTCAAAGAAAAATTGGGTTGCGAAAGCGTTAGATATACCGGCACCAATAAAAACATCAAAAAAGTTGCAGTATGTTCCGGATCCGGCGGAAGCTTCATAGAAAATGCCTACGAAAAATCAGCCGATGCATTTGTGATAGGAGAAATTAAACACAGCGACATCTTAAAAGCAAATGAATTTTGTATAACCATAGTGGATACGGGACATTACAAAAGCGAAAACGTAATTATAGAACCGCTAAAAAACATGCTAAGCGAAAAATTTCCAAACATAAATTTTTTTACAAGCCAAACGTTCAGCGATGAAATACATTATCTATAAGATTTATCCCCCCCGAAATATTTATCGGGGGGGAATCTTTATTCATATAGAAACCTGCCGCCAAAACTAAGCGACAGGAAATATATTATTTGTTATTTACTTCTTTCAAATACTTATCATAACCATCGTAACCAAGATCCGTTATCTTGAATCTTACTATCGTTTTTCCGGTTGAATCCGTATCTTTATACGGCTCGGCGAAAAGCGTAAGACCTTTATAGCTTTTTTTGTCGCTCTTTATTTTAGTGCAATGTTTTTCAATTGCAGATTTCAAGTTTCCGCATACGGAACCCGATGTATCTTTCCCGGATCCAACAATAAATCTTGCAGCATTAGATGCTTCTTTTGCACATTCTGCTATAAACTTGTAACCATTATCACTGATGATAATTCCGTCAAGTCCCGAATAGTACATACGTTCATAGAGTAAAGTTTCGATCGGTTTTCCTTTGTGCTGGTCGCTATTAATATACTCTTTGTACTTTTTGACGTTTTCAATTGTTCTGACGTCTTGAATTGCAGATCTTGCAATTTCTTCATAGTCATTCAATTCCAAACCATCAAAGTAACAAATATTAGAAATTCTATTTGTAACTGAAGTTTCGTGAGGTATAACTGTCTGACTAATGTCGCCTTTGGCGGGTTTAGTGTAACTATACTCACCGAATTCATTAATAATTGGTTTTCCTTTTTCATCTGCTATAACTTCAACAAGTTGTCCTGAATCGGATAGCTTAATTCTACCTTGAAGTGAAGCTTTTGTTTCGTTCGTGGTACAGATAAATATAGTACCCGACAAATCAACTTCATTTTGGTACCAATCTTTCAAATTACCGTCAAGTATATCTCTAAACATCTCATCAAGCGGATGTTTTTCGGGATATTTTCCGTCTTGTTTTTCGTAGAGCTTATCCCATTCATCAAGTATAACAACTCTTACGGAGCCTTCCGTCTGCTGCAAATACTTGAATAGATTATCTGACTGGGCACTATTGCTTCCGCCATTACCATCCATTTTCATATTTCCATGCATAAAAGCATCGGCATAACCCAGATACTGACTCTTTGCGCACTGCTTAATATTATTGGCAGTTACTATATATGGTTCCAAACCGTCTTCTCCGGTAAGGGCTTTGCTCAAACCTTTTGCGGTGAAAGTTTTACCCGTTCCTGATGGACCATTAAACACTAAAAGCTTTGGCGATGGCAATTCGCTTTCGGTTAAACCATCAGCTCCGGCCCTTCTCTCATTATTGTATAGAGTAAAGAAATCTCTAATTTGAGCTTTAGCCTTTTCCTGACCATGGAAATCCTCTTCAAAAAATCTTTCCAATTTTTCTTCTTCTTTATCCGCATCATAATTTTTGGCATTCTTAGCTTTCTGTTTTCTTTCCCATTCTTTTTGAAGCAAAGCTGCTCTTACTTTAATATCTTCCGCAGTAGTTTGCAGTTCTTTAACGTTATTGGCATGCGTTTTAATCTTTCCAACTGCCTCGAGCACAGATTTTACGGCGGAACCCACTGCACCGCCTACACCGCCTACACCTGCAACAAGCGGCAGCCCCTCCTTGAGCAAATCACTTGTTTTACTTTCTTTAAGCGCTTTTATATCACTACTCTCCTGATTCTGTTTTATATCCCAAGCTTTCATAGCCAAATCTTGATAAGTTAATGCCTCTGTAATTTTCTTTTCGAGCTCATCTCCTGCAAACCCCTTACTTTCAAGCTCACTTCTTATAGTTTCCGGGCTACGATATTCAGGCCTATCCCCTAAACCTGCGGCTTTCTTTGCGTCAGTCACAACCCTCTTTTTCCAAACCTCCTCTGACTCGCCTTCATGCTGAGGATTACCAGCCTTAGATTTTTCAAACCATTCCTCGTCAGTCATAAGCTTTTTACGTTGTTTTTCTTCATACTCTTCGATCTTATTCTTACGTTCAAATACGGCTTTGACGTTCTCACCTATTTGTTTATGATCGTGCACCAAAAGCGAACCAAATGTCAAAAGCGCTATCGAGCCGAGCAAAATTTTGCCTTTGTTGTCCCAAACCACATCTGCGGCCTTATCGATAAAGTTTTTAAACTTCGTTCCTAATGATTCTTCTTCTTCGGAAGCATCGTCGCTACTGTTACGTAGCGTTACATCTTTCTTTTTAGGTTTTTTATTATCTTCTTCGTTCGCATCACGGAGAACTACATCGTTTGTACCTGGACCAGCACTATTCAAAACGGTAACATCCGAATCTGCATCGTACAAATCTTTTGCGTAAATATGCGCCGACGTCATAAACGAAAGAGACGCCAAAGCCGAAGCCGTAACACGATGGAATTTATTTGCACCGCCGGAAATTTGCTTTAAATCCTTTTCGCTGAGTTCATCAATCTCATACGGACTCTCATCCATTGCTTCCTTGGTTTCATTAAGACACATGCAGACCAAGCTATCAAAAAATTCGCAAAATTCTTCAAAAGTATATCCACTTTGAACTTTTTGACAAATTCTGTACAGCTCCTCCATATCATCGGTAGCCATAATCTCATCTACGATTTCTTCGTCGTCAAATATATTCTCCATTAAAAGATCCAAATTAGGGTTTTTAACCATTTTTACCATCCTTTCATGTTTTTATTGTTATTTCACACTATTCATTATATCACAAATTTGTTTAAGAGTCAATAACGATAAATTGGTTTATTTTATTTGCTTCCTTGAGAACTCATATTCATCGGTTTCACTATTTTTTGAGAAAATTATTTCGATTTTTTTATCATAATCTTTACCCATATATCTTGCCATCAAGCCTCTGATTTCATCTTCAAATTTATTCTTTGTCCTACCCTGCGTGACCTTTTCATTAAACATATATTCTGCCATCAAATCACGAGTTTTCTCATCGAATACCACTTCGACCAATCTATATGGGCCATCGGCATTTGTTAAACTTTCAGTGAGATTTTCGAGCATATCGTCGACTATCGAGCGGCAAGCCTCTTTTGAGAGATATTCAAATTCGACAATGCTCAGGCGTTGTGCGCCGCCGCCTTTTGTGCCGCTTATACCGAAGTTTGCTTCGAGCTCTTCTTTTGTTTCGTTCGTAGTGATAAGGAAAAGAGTTCTACTGCAATCAATTTCTTTATTCATGAACTTGTATTTACCCGTGGACGCTATGGACCTGAATATCTCATCGGCGCTGTTGTCAACAGATGACACCGATGTCGCCGCATTCGGGTTAGGAATCGTCACGCCTTGAATAGTCATAGTGCTTCCCGGTTTGGCGCTCTTTTGCTTCATTTTGTCGTATTCATCTATGATAACAACCGATTCATACCACTGCAAAAGATGTTTAAGCAGCGGGGATTCTTCGTCTTTAGGAATAAGTCCATCACTACCGGTAAACCAGTTTCTCTGACGTTTTTCACCTATATCCTTTGTCAAAACAGTTTTAAAAAGCTGAGTCCCAAGTTCTGCTTCCGATGTTATACTCTCACTATGACAAAAAATACAAGTTTTTTCAGGATGTCGCAAGAATGCATCTGCGATTGCATAACACATTTTAGTTTTTCCCGTTCCTGACGGCCCTATGAGGTAAACTATATTACCACGCATATCTTTTTCATCGTATTTTCCACGCTTTAGATCGTCAACTCTCGCCGCAACACTGCTAAGCGCATCAAACATTTGTTTTTTTGCCTTTTTTTGACCATAAATACGCACTGTAGACTTATCATCGCAAATATCTTGCAACCTACTCACTATTTCCGATGTTTTTCGGAACCCTGAATACTTTTCAACTTCTTTTTTTGATTTTGATTTTGCAACCAAATCTTCTATCGTTTCTTTTATACCTTTGAGAATATAGGGAGCTACGCCCGCTAAAACCGAACCGAGAGCAGAAAGTATCACTGTTTTTATGGTAGACCCACTACCGGAAGTCTGTGACGAACTACTGCCAAACGCTTTAACCTCCGAATTGACAGCCGGTTTGCCTCCAAAAACCAAACTGAGAGCCAAAAATCCCGCCAAAAATCTTCTTCCCAAAACCTTCAAATCTATTCCTCCGCCGATGTGGTAATATTTTAAACTCTTGCACACGGTTTTATATTAACATTATTTTAAGTATAAAGCAACAACTTTTTTATATTTCTATAAATCTTTTTCCATCTTAAATTTTATTTTTTCGTTCTCTAATACACAAAAAACTTGCTCACCGCTTCTCAGCTTTCTTTTGGTCATTAAATCCGAAATCGGACGCTCTATATTCTCATGAATTATTTTATCTATAATACCGGCACCGATTGAATTTTTTTCATCACAGCAAAGCTTACAAATATATGAGATTACATCGTTCGAAATTTTAATACTAATCTCAAGGCTTTGCAGTCTGCTTTCAAGTTCGGAAATTTTTGTCCTTACTATGAAATTATAGTTTTCCTCGGAAAGATCGTTAAAGGCTACAACATCAGTTAATTTCTTAATTACATTTTTCCAAAGACTTCCTTTAAAATTTTTCTTCAAAAAATCATACAACTTATCCTCAGCACTATCTCCGTTTATAGCTTCTCCGTTTGAGTCGGCCGTCAAAATAATTATAGCATTTGTAAAATCTACTTTTTTGCCCGAAAAATCCGTCATAAAGCCTCTATCCAAAATTTCATATATAACTGCAAGTGCCTCATCATTTGCCAAGTTGACATTATCAAACATCACCACGGAATAAGGATTTTTTGTGATTTTTTCTATAAGTTCGCTTTTGCTTTCGCTTGAACCAATCAATTTTTTTAGTGAGTCCTTATGACCGAGCCCGAGCATATCAACACTTATAAAACTGCCTATTTCCCCTCCGATTACTCTCGAAAGCTCACTTTTTCCCACTCCGGAACGTCCGACAAACAAAAATGATGCTCTCGGCCTATTTTCATCACACATTCCCAGACGGCTTCTTTTTACCGATGAACAAACTGAGTTTACAGCATTTTCTTGACCTACGATAAGCTTTTTTACCCTATCGTTCATAGTTTCAAGTGCCTCGGCTTCATCCGCTGACAAATCGCCTATCGGCATATTTGTAACTTCAGATATTGCATCTACGATATTTTCGTGCTCAAGAATGCAGGTACTGCTTTCCGAATCTTTTTGTGCACTTACCAAAGCTAAGTTCATTATATCCACTGCTTTATTCGGATAGCATTTATTTTTCATATATCGTCCGGTTAGATTTATTATATCCATAAGTACTTCATCGAATAATTTCACGTTTTGCTTTTTTTCTATATCATTCTTTAAATATCTGAGTATCCTAAAAGTATCAAACTTACTGGGTTCTTCTATAAAAACGCACGTATAATCCTGTGCAAGGCTATCGTTTTTAAGCATATCCGAGTATTCTTCACCTGTAGCCGAAACAATAATTTTGATATTTCCTTTGTCAAGATAGGTCTTTATAAGTTCTGAAGCCCCCGGGATTTTCGATATCTGATAAATATTGTCTATAAAAAGTATTATATTTTTGTCTAGCTCAGCTTTATTTAAAATAGCACGCAAGCGAGTCAGCGGGCTACTCCCTACACCGCTCTTGCCCACAATCAGCTTGGCTATATTTATTTTATAAAGCTTTTTATTCTTGATTTTTTCGGGAGCATGTCCATTGGCAATCCTATAAGCAAGCCCCTCAACAAGCGCCGTTTTACCCACGCCTCTGTTTCCTACTATACATGGATTGCTTTTTGCACCGAGACTAAGTATATCCGTCAATGTTTCAATTTTATCGTCACGCATGAAAAAATCATGATATTCACCATTTTTTGCCTTTTCAGTCATATTTTCGCAGTATTCGGACATTACAAAATATCTGTCGACATCAAAAAATCCCGATGCCGCT